>JBFWMJ010000102.1:0-10702 GCA_050251675.1 Sphingobium sp. | reverse complement strand
ACTGGCGCATGACTTCGTTCGCGCCCGCCATCGCCACGAAAAACACCGCCCAGTTGCGCGACAATTTGCGCCATCCTTCCTCCGACAGCCCGTCATAGGCGGCCTGGAGCAGATATTTGAGCAGCGGCTTGCCGCGCAGCAGGCCCGCGAACAGCATCAGCGCGAAGAAGGCATAGATGATCGTCGGCTTGATCTGGATGAAGCGCTGGTCATGGAAGTAGATGGTGAGGCCGCCGAAGAACAGGATCAGCAGCGCCGAAAGCCACAGCATCGGAGATACGCGGCCAAGCTTCACCTTGGAGATCGCCAGCGCGATGAGGATCGCCACCATGAAGGTGGCCGTGCCGAACGTCATGGCCGTGACCGGATTGTCCGCGCCCCACAGCCATCCCGCGCCCTTGTAGCTGAGGAAGAAGACGAGGAGCGGCCCGAAATCCAGTGCTAGCGACAGGCTGCCATTATGGGCGGGCTTGGTATTTTCACTGGCCATCATCTACTCCGTCATGCTGGCGGAAACCTGCATTCCCCTTCGTCCGGCAGCGATCGTCATCACAGGTCACGGCAACGGGGCTTTTACCGCGCATAGGCGGTTCCCGCGATCGCCCGGGCCATGTCGGCCGGATCGAACGGGCGCAGGTCGCCAATCTGTTCGCCCACGCCGATGGCGTGGATCGGCAGGCGATATTTCTCCGCCGCGGCGACCAGCACGCCGCCGCGCGCCGTGCCGTCCAGCTTGGTCATGACGAGGCCGGTGACCTGCGCCACTTCCTTGAACACTTCGATCTGGCTCAACGCATTCTGTCCGGTGGTGGCGTCCAGCACCAGCACGACGTCATGGGGCGCGGCCGGGTTCAGCCGGCCCAGAACCCGCCTGATCTTCGCCAGTTCGTCCATCAGTTCCGTCTTGTTCTGCAACCGCCCGGCGGTGTCGACGATGAGCACGTCGATGCCGGTGGCGGTCGCCTGCTTCACCGCGTCGAACACGATGCCGGCTGCGTCGCCACCTTCCCTGCCCGCGACGATCGGCACGCCCAGCCGTTCCGCCCAGATCTTGAGCTGGCCGATGGCCGCCGCGCGGAACGTGTCGCCCGCCGCCAGCATCACGCCATAATCCTGTTCCAGGAACAGGTTGGCGAGTTTGGCGATGGTGGTGGTCTTGCCGGAGCCGTTGACGCCGATCACCAGGATCACCTGCGGCCGGGGAAAGGCTTCGACCTCCAGCGGCCGGGCGACCGGCGCCAGGACCTTTTCGACCTCTTCCGCGATGATCTCGCGCAGATAATCTTCGGTCAGTTCGCGATTGAACCGCCCCTCGGCCAGCCGTTCGCGCACCCGTCCCGCCATGGCGGGGCCAAGGTCGCTGACGATCAGCGCCTCCTCGATCTCGTCCAGCGTCTGGTCGTCCAGCGCGGCCTTGGTGAACAGGCCGGTGAGATTCTCGCCCAGCTTGTCGGATGTGCGCTTCAGGCCGCCGAACAGGCGGTCGCGCCAGCTTGTGCCGGTGTCAGTCATCGCCTGCCTCTTGCGCGATCAGCGTGTCATTCTCAAGGCCCGTGATGGTTGCCCGGACGATGGAAGAGGGGGGCTGCGCATCCGAAAAGCGGACCGGCGCGAAATTTTCCGCATGGCCCGACCGGCCGTCGCGTTCGACCAGCACCGACTGCGCCGTGCCCACCAGACCGCGCAGCCAGTCTGCCCGCCGCGCGGCGCAGGCCGCGCGCAGGCGGGCGGCGCGGGCCTTTATGACGGTGCGGTCCACCTGCGGCATGCGGGCGGCCGGGGTGCCCGCGCGCGGGGAATAAGGGAAAATATGGCCGTGGACGATGGCGCAATCCTCGACCAGCGCCAGGCTGTTGGCGAACATCGCCTCATCCTCCGTCGGGAAGCCGGCGATGATGTCTGCGCCGATGCTGATGCCGAGCCGCGCGGTTTTCACCCGCTCCACGATCCGCACCGCGTCGGCACGGGCATGGCGGCGCTTCATGCGTTTGAGGATCAGGTCGTCGCCCGACTGGAGCGACAGGTGCAGATGCGGCATCATGCGCGGTTCGTGGGCGATAAGGGCAAGCAGCCTGTCGTCTATCTCCACGCTGTCGATCGATGACAGGCGCAGCCGGGGCAGGTCGGGCACGGCTTTCAGCAGGCGCTCCACCAGCAGCCCCAGCGTCGGCGCGCCCGGCAGGTCAGGGCCATAGCTGGTGACGTCCACCCCGGTCAGCACGATTTCCCGGTATCCCGCGTCGACCAGCGCCTTCGCCTTGTCGATCACCGCGCCGGCCGGGACCGACCGGCTGTTGCCCCGGCCAAAGGGGATGACGCAGAAAGTACAGCGATGGTCGCATCCATTCTGCACCTCAAGAAAGGCGCGGGCATGGTCGGCGAAGGCGCTGGCCATATGCGGGGCGGTGTCGCGGACGGCCATGATGTCCGACACACGGACCGGGGTCACGGGTGCGGCATAGGAAAGCGGTTCCATCTTTTCCCGATTGCCCAGCACCATGTCCACTTCGGCCATGGCGGTAAAGCTGTCCGGTTCCGTCTGCGCCGCGCAGCCCGTGACGACGATCCGTGCGCCGGGCCGGTCCCGTCGCGCGCGGCGGATCGCCTGCCGGGTCTGGCGCACGGCCTCCGCAGTGACGGCGCAACTGTTGATGACGATCAGCTCGTCCTGTCCGGCCGCCATTTCGCGGATCGCCTCGCTCTCCGCGATGTTGAGGCGGCAGCCCAGGGTGATGATCTGCGGCCCGGTCATGTCAGAAACGGGTCCAGTCCGCCTCGCCGTCGAACACATGGGTGGCCGGGCCGGTCATGCGGATGGTGCCGCCCGGCGCCCAGTCGATGACCAGATCGCCGCCGGGCAGCGTCACCGTGACCGGGCCGGTGGCCAGCTTGCGGCGGATCGCCGCCACGGCGGTCGCGCAGGCGCCCGTGCCGCAGGCGCGTGTCAGCCCGGCGCCGCGTTCCCACACGATGAGGCGGATATGGTCGTCGCCGACCATCTGCGCAAAGTTGACGTTGACCCGCGCCGGGAACAGAGGGTCGGTCTCGATCAGCGCGCCCATCCGGGCGGTGTCCACCGCGTCCAGATCGTCGGTAAAGAAGATCACATGCGGGTTGCCGACATTGACTGCCGCCGGGACGGGCAGATCCTCCCAGCTGGCCGGCATGTGCAGCGTGTCCATCGCATAGGCGAGCGGGATCGCGTCCCAGTCGAAACGCGGCGTACCCATGTCGACGCTGGCGCCGCCATCGACCGCCCGCGCGTCGAGCAACCCCGCCGCGGTACGGATGCGTACGTCACGGCCGACGAACAGCGGGACGCAACGCGTCGCATTGCCGCACGCTTCCACTTCCGACCCGTCGGCATTGAATATGCGCATGGCCACGTCGGCATCATCACCGTCATCGGCATCGTCGATCAGGATCAGCTGGTCGCAGCCGATGCCGGCATGGCGGTCGGCGATGGCGCGGGCGCGCGCCGCCGTCATCGCGACCGTGTCGACGCGCGCATCGATGACGACGAAATCATTGCCCAGACCGTGCATTTTGGAGAAACGTCCCATCGTCGCGCATGTAGGGGAGGGGGCGGGAAAACGCCAGTGGCCGCGATGACGCCGCCCTGTTCAGGCGTGCGGCGCCGGCGATGCGCCGTCCCAGGGGTTTCTGGATCATGTCCTTGCGCCGCGCCTGTCCTTGCGCTAAAGGCGCTGGCCTGATCGGGCGGTGTGCCGCGCGATGCCCTGACATATCCATTGGGCATATGGATTGAAATGCCCTGTATGGACGCTGGCCGGCGAGGTTTCGCCCGCCGGCGGTTTTGTCGTTTGGCGGGGCGGTTTTTTCAAGGGCTTCGGCTCGGATGAGGTGGTCATGTTCGATTCGCTGAGCGATCGTCTGGGCGGGGTGTTCGACAAGCTGCGGGGGCGCGGGGCGCTCACGGAGGATGACGTCCGCGCCGCGATGCGCGAAGTGCGGATCGCCTTGCTCGAAGCGGACGTCGCGTTGCCGGTCGTGCGCCAATTCGTCGAGGACGTGACCGAACAGGCGGTCGGGCAGGATGTGCTGCGTTCGGTCACGCCGGGGCAGCAGGTGGTGAAGATCGTCAGCGACGCGCTGACCGCTGTGCTGGGGTCGGAAACGTCCGAACTGCTGATCGACGTGGCGCCGCCCGCCGTCATCATGATGGTCGGCCTGCAGGGGTCGGGCAAGACGACCAGTACCGCGAAGATCGCGAAACGCCTGAAGGACAAGGACCGCAAGAAGGTGCTGATGGCGTCGCTCGACGTCCAGCGCCCCGCCGCGCAGGAACAGTTGGCGGTGCTAGGCCAGCAGGCCGACGTCGCGACCCTGCCGATCGTGCCGGGCCAGCAGCCGGTCGACATTGCGCGGCGGGCGCTCCAGTCGGCGAAGCTTCAGGGCTTCGACGTGGTCATGCTCGACACGGCCGGCCGCCTGCATGTCGATCAGGCGCTGATGGACGAGATGAAGGCGGTCGCGGATGCGAGCAGCCCGGCCGAAATCCTGCTGGTGGTCGATTCGCTGACCGGACAGGACGCGGTCAATGTCGCGCAAAGCTTCACGGCACAGGTTCCGCTGACCGGCGTGGTCCTGACCCGCATGGACGGCGATGCGCGCGGCGGCGCGGCGCTTTCGATGCGCGCCGTCACCGGCCGGCCGATCAAGTTCGCGGGCACCGGCGAGAAGCTGGACGCGATCGAGCCGTTCCATCCTGCTCGCGTCGCGCAGCGCATATTGGGCATGGGCGACGTCGTGTCGCTGGTCGAAAAAGCGGCCGAGACGATCGACGCCGAGGAAGCCGACAAGCTGGCCAAGAAAATGGCCAAGGGTCAGTTCGACATGAACGACCTGCGCGCGCAACTGGGCCAGATGCGCCGCATGGGCGGGCTGGGTGCGCTGGCGGGCATGCTTCCGGGCCTTAAGAAGGCGCAGGCGGCGATGGCCGGCAGCGGCGCGAACGACAAGACGCTGATCCATCTCGACGCGATGATCGGTTCCATGACGCCCAAGGAGCGGGAGAAGCCCGCCCTTATAAACGCCAAGCGCAAGATCCGCATTGCCAAGGGGTCCGGCACCACGGTGCAGGAGGTCAATCGCCTCCTCAAAATGCATCAGGAAATGGAAACGGCGATGAAGAAGATCCGCAAGATGGGCGGATTGAAAGGGCTGGCCAAAATGTTCGGAGGCGGCGGGCTAGACGGGATGCTCGGCGGCGGCGGCGGCGGCGGCGGTGCGCCGCAGGGTCTGCCCGGGCTCGGTGGCGGCAAGTCAGGCATGCCGCCGGGCTTTCAGAATTTCCTCAAGAAATGATCACGCACTGAAATCAACAGTCAGACGGTTTAGTTAGAAAGGTAAGGTTAGATTTTATGGCAACGTCCATTCGTCTCTCGCGCGGCGGTTCCAAGAAGCGCCCCTATTACAAGATCGTGGTAGCCGACAGCCGTTCGCCCCGCGACGGCGCCTTCATCGAACGTATCGGCAGCTTCAACCCGCTGCTCGCCAAGGATGACGAGAAGCGCGTCGTGCTGAACGTTGAGCGCGCGAAGCATTGGGTTGCCGTGGGCGCGCAGCCGACCGATCGCGTTGCCCGCTTCCTGGATGCCGCCGGTGTCAAGGAGCGGCAGGCACGCAACAATCCGAAGAAGGGTGAGCCGGGCCAGAAGGCCAAGGATCGCGCCGAGGATCGCGCCACCAAGCTGGCCGAGGCCGAGGAAGCCCGCAAGGCCGCCGAGGAAGCCGCGAACGCACCGGCCGCTGAGCCGGAGGCCGAGGTTGCCGAAGCTGCCGCCGAAACCCCTGCTGAAGAGCAGGCCGAGGGCTGAAGCCTTTGTCCGACAAACTCGTTTTGTCCGACGGGCCCGTCACTCTCGCCGCGATCATCGGCGCGCATGGGGTGACGGGCGAGGTGCGCCTCAAGCTGTTCGGCGATGGGCCGGACAGCTTGAAGCGGTATAAGGGCTTTCATGCGGCCGGCCGTGTCCTGACGCTCTCATCCGTGCGCCCCGGTCCCAATGGCGCGGTTGCCCGCTTTGCCGAGATAGGCGACCGCGGCGCGGCCGAAGCGTTGCGGGGGACGGAACTTACGGTGCCCCGGTCCGCCTTGCCGCCGCTGGAACCGGGCGAATATTATCATGTCGATCTGATCGGGGTGCCCTGCACGTCCAGCACGGGCGAGGCGTTGGGCAGTATCGTCGCCGTCGAGAATTTCGGCGCGGGCGACATTATCGAGATCGAACGGCCGGCCGGCAAGCGCTTCATGGTCGCCATGCACGCCGTGACATTGGGCGACGGGCGGGCGGAGGTCGACGCCGCGTTCGTTGCCTGATGGGCCGGGCCTTGCCTGACGGGCTGGACCCGGTGGTCGGCCTGTCCTAAGCGCGCGCCATGGCGTCGTTCCCCGGCTTAGTGATCGGACTCTATCTGCTGCTGCTGATCGCGGCGGGCTGGTGGCTGGTTGTCGGCGGGCATCCGTCAGTCCTGAAGGTGGCGCTGATCGTCCTCTTCGCCTGTTCCCTCCCGGCGGTTCTTGTCCTGCCGGAACTCGTCCGGCCCAACCGGACGTTTGCGGATCTCGCGCTGGCGCTTGGCCTTGCCCTGCTCATCTGTGGCGGCGCCGCCCTTTCGCTTGGCGCGGGCGCCGGCTGGTTGTGGAGGAGGCGGAGATGAGTTTCGCGGCGCAGATCCTTACCCTGTATCCGGACATGTTCCCCGGCCCACTGGGCATGTCGCTGGCCGGGCGGGCGCTTGGCGAAGGGAAATGGTCCTGCCATCCCGTCGCCATCCGCGATTTCGCCACCGATCGTCACCGCACCGTCGACGATACGCCTGCGGGCGGTGGCGCGGGCATGGTGCTGCGCGCCGACATCGTCGCCCGCGCGGTCGATCATGCGTTGCATTGTCGGCCGGACCTGCCGGTTATCGCCATGACGCCGCGCGGCGCGCCCATCACCCAGGCCCGTGTCCGCGCGCTGGCATCGGGGCCGGGTATCACGCTGCTGTGCGGTCGGTTCGAGGGGTTTGACGAACGCTTGTTCGATGCCCGGCCGATCGAGCAGATCAGCATGGGCGACATCATCCTGTCGGGCGGGGAAATGGCCGCCCTGACGTTGCTGGATGCTTGCATACGGCTGCTGCCCGGTGTAATGGGCGCGGCTTCGAGCGGTGACGAGGAGAGCTTCGAAAGCGGCCTCCTTGAATATCCGCATTATACCCGCCCGGTCGAATGGGAGGGACGCACGATCCCTGAAGTGTTGCGATCGGGGGATCATGCGCGAATCGCCGCCTGGCGGAAACAAAGGGCGCAGGATGATACACGGCTAAGGCGGCCGGACCTTTGGGAACGTCATGTCGGCGTTCGGGACCAGCCGCCCTCTGGTGCGCGACAGGAAGACTGAAGGACTTTAGGTCATGAACTTGATCCAGCAGATCGAGGCGGAAAATATCGCCGCCCTTGCGAAGGACATTCCCGATTTCCGCCCCGGCGACACGCTGCGCGTCGGTGTGAAGGTGGTCGAAGGCGACCGCAGCCGCGTCCAGAATTATGAGGGCGTGTGCATTGCCCGCTCCAACCGGGGCATGGGTTCCAACTTCACCGTGCGCAAGATTTCCTTCGGTGAAGGGGTGGAGCGCGTGTTCCCGCTCTATTCGCCCAATATCGATTCGATCACCGTGGTCCGCCGCGGCGTGGTCCGTCGGGCGAAGCTCTATTATCTGCGCGGCCGCACCGGCAAGCGCGCCCGTATCGCCGAGCGTCGCGACGTCCGCAGCGAGGATTGATCCCGCTGCGCGTCAGGCGAAAGCCATGGCTATGAAACAGGCGGCGCTCCCCGGAGCGCCGCCTGTTTCCGTTTGGGCTGCCTGCGGTCAAAGCGCGTCGCCACCATGCCGTCCCGGCAGGAGGCCCTGATCCTTCCGCATATGTCCAGTGGCCGGGGCGGACGCCGTTTCGGGCATGGTGGGCGCACGGCCGTCGCGCCGCCCGCGTTGATTGCGATCAGCGGTGGCCGAGGCGGGTTGTCCACCACAGGCCGGCCAGGCTGAGGGCCGCCGCCGCCGCCATGTAAAGGCCGACCAGCCCCACGCCGCCATGTATGCCGATCAGCCATGTCGCCACGATCGGCGCCAGCGCGCCGCCAATGATACCGCCCAGATTGAAGGCGAAGGACGCGCCGGTATAGCGCAACTGGACCGGGAACAGGGCAGGCAGGTACGCGCCGAGCGGCCCATAGACGAAGCCCATCATGAACAGGGCGAGGCTGAGCGCCAGGAAGATCGGCAGCAGCGCGCCGCTGTCAAGCGCCGGGCCGAACAGCATGCCCATCGCCACCGTGCCGACACATCCCCAGGCGAGCACGCGGGTCGGGCTGGTCCGGTCGGCCCACCATCCCGCCAGAACGATGCTGAGCGCCATGAACAGGATGGCGCCCAACTGCATCGCCAGAAAAGTCTCGCGGTCGATGCCCAGCGTCGTCGTGCCGAACCCAAGCGCGAAGGCGGTGGCGATATAGTAGACGGCGAAACAGACGGCGCAGGCGAACGTGCCGGCGACCGCGGCGCTCAAATGGATGGTAAGCAGTGTTGCGAGCGGTACGGCCGGCGGCGGCGCTTCCGCGCGTGCGGCGGCGAATTCCGGGGTTTCGGTGAGCTTCAGCCGGACCCAGAGGCCCAGTATGACCAGCACCGCGCTGCCCAGGAAGGGCAGGCGCCAGCCCCAGTTGAAGAAATCCTCCTCGCTAAGGGTCACGCCGAGGATGAGGAACAGCCCATTGGCGGCGATGAAGCCGACCGGCGCACCCAGTTGCGGGAACATGCCAAAGCGCGCACGCCAGCCGGGCGGGGCGTTTTCCACCGCCAGCAGCGCCGCGCCGCCCCATTCGCCGCCCAGCCCCAGCCCCTGGCCGAAGCGCAGGATGCACAGGATCAGCGGCGCCCACCAGCCGATCGTCTGATAGGTCGGCAGGAAACCGATGGCGAGCGTGCATCCCCCCATCAGCATCAGCGATATGACCAATGTCGCCTTGCGCCCGACGCGGTCGCCATAATGGCCGAACGCCGCAGCGCCGAGCGGCCGGGCGAAGAAGGCGAGCGCAAGGCTGCCATAGGACGCCATCAACTGGGCAGTGGGCGAGGCGGACGGGAAGAAGAGCGACGGGAAGATGAGGCTGGCCGCGGTCGCATAGATATAGAAGTCGTAAAATTCGACCGCCGTGCCGATCAGGCTGGCGCCCAGCACGCGCCGGTTGCGCCACATCGCCCCGGTGCCGCTCATCCCCTCCACTGTGCTTGCCGTCATATATTTATCTTTCGCGCTTCTGATTGAGCAGTTCATAGGCCATCACCGCGGTCGCGACGGCGGCGTTCAGGCTGTCCGCCTTGCCCAGCATCGGCATCTTCACCAGCAGGTCGCATTGCGCCTCATACTCCGCCGGCAGGCCCTGCGCTTCGTTCCCGACGAGCAGGAAAGATGGGCTGGCGTAGCGCGGCGCCTGATAATCCTGCGTCGCCTTCAGGCTGGTGCCGATCAGCATGCCGGGACCGCTGCGCAGCCAGCGCAGGAAGTCGTCCCACCGGGCCTGAACGATGGCCTGGGTGAAGAGCGCGCCCATGCTGGCGCGCACCGCTTCGACGGAGAAGGGGTCGACGCAATCGTCGATCAGGATCAGTCCTCCCGCGCCGACCGCGTCGCCGGTGCGCAGGATGGTGCCCAGATTGCCCGGATCGCGCAGCGCCTGCGCCACGATCCAGATGTCCGCCGTGCCACGGTCGATCCGGTCGAGCGGTGTGAAACGGTCGCGGTACACGCCGACGACGGCCTGCGGATTGTCCTTGCCGGAAATCTTGGCGAGGATGTCGGGTGAGGTTTCGATGACGTCGCCGCCAGCCGCTTCCATCGCCGCGATCAGGTCCTGCGCGAGCGGATGCGGCGACCCGGCGTGGAACAGCATTTCGGGAAGCACGCCTTCTTCCCGCGCTTCGGTCAGGATGCGTAGCCCCTCGGCCAGGAACAGCCCTTCCGCCTTGCGGAACTTCTTTTCGCGCAGTGACCGCACCCGCTTTACCAGCGGGTTGGAAAATCCGGTGATCTCACGCGCCACGTCTCTCGCCGTCCCTGCCCAGTTTCGCAAGCGGCTTCTCTACCGACGGATGCACGAAAAGGGTAGGGGGCACGGCCGATGCCGCGCGCGGCGTTCACGCAACCGCGCGGGTCGGCAGCCGGGTCACGCAGACGCGGTCGCGCCCGGTCTTCTTGGCGTGGTACAGCGCCGCATCCGCCGCCGTGATCCAGCGCTGCACCGGGGCCCGCTCGTCGGTAATCTCCGCCACGCCGAAACTGGCGGTCACCCTGATGGGCAGGCCGTCCCCGATCACGGCGGCGCGGATCGCGTCGCAAAAGCGCTGCGCCACCCGGATCGCCTCCTCCTCGCCGGTTTCCGGCAGCACTATGCCGAATTCCTCGCCGCCCAGCCGGCCGACAGCGTCGCTTGGCCGTTTGAGCGCGGCGCACAGATCGGCGACCGCGCGGATGACCATGTCGCCCGGTACATGGCCGTGCATGTCGTTGACCTGGTTGAAATGGTCGATGTCGCACAGGATCAGGCTTGCCGGACGCCGGTAGCGGACGAACAGCGCCGCGCTCCTGTCGACATCTGCCAAAAACGCGCGCCGGGTCAGCGCGCCGCTCAGA
>JBFWMJ010000101.1:0-10816 GCA_050251675.1 Sphingobium sp. | reverse complement strand
GGCACACAGCGCATTCCGCTGGTACTCAGCCTCACCTCGCCCGCCGGCAGGCCGATCCAGACGACGCGCGACCTGCCGGGTTTCTGGGCGGGCAACTGGCGCGACGTGGCCAAGGAGATGCGCGGACGCTATCCCCGCCACCCCTGGCCGGACGATCCCGCCGCCGCCGCCGCGACGCTGCGCACGAAAAAGGCGACGGACCGGCAGGACACACGCGGCAAATCTTGATTCCCGGACGTCTCTGGTGCAACGCAAACCTTCCCTTCATGGAGTTTGGTTTCGATGGTCGCGCGCATCTATCAGGTTCAGAAGAACGCTCTTCAATCCGGCAAGGCGCTGACGCATAAATGGATGCTGGACTATGCGCCGGCCGAAGCGAAGCGCCCCGATCCGCTGACCGGCTGGGCCGGGTCGGGCGACATGCAGCAGCAGGTGAAGCTGAGTTTCCCGTCGCGCGAAGCGGCCTGCGCCTATGCGGAGCGGGAGGGCATTGCCTATACCGTCATCCAGACCGCGCCCAAGACGCTCAAGATCCAGGCCTATGCCGACAATTTTCGGTAGGTCGCGCGGCCCGGCCCGCGCACATTCGGGCCGAATGCTGCCTGATTGGCGCCTTATTCCCTTGTCAAGGAACGGGCACGCAGCACAATAGCCGCCTTTTTACGGAAGCAACGGAAACATGACGGATCGCCAGCAGATTTTCGACCAGATCGCGGCACAGATCGCCCCCTTCAACAAAAAGGGCGTGGAACTGAGCGAAACCACGACCTTCGCGGGCGATCTCGAATGGGACAGCCTGACCGTGATGGACTTCGTCGCTGCGATCGAGGATGAATTCGACATCCTCATCACGATGAACATGCAGGCGGAAATAGAGACGGTTGGCCAGCTGGCCGACGCGGTCGTGAAACTCAAGGGCTGACGCCCTCTCCCCGTCCCGTCGAGGCGGAACGCAATGCCCAACGGACAAGAGATATGACCAAAGCCACCGCCGCCACACCCGCCGCCCATGACGCGTCCCGGCCCGCCGACGGCACGGCCGGGCGCGACCTGTTTTCCAAATTCGACCCGCTGATCGCCGAGCGCGAAGCGTTGATGGCGACCGGCGTGCGCGACCCCTTCGCGATCGTCATGGACGAAGTGAAATCCCCCACATTGGCGGTCATCAAGGGCAGGGAAACGATCCTGCTCGGCACCTATAACTATATGGGCATGACATTCGACCCGGACGTTGTCGCCGCGGGCAAGAAGGCGCTCGACGATTTCGGATCGGGCACGACCGGCAGCCGCGTCCTGAACGGCACCTATCAGGGCCACAGGGATGTGGAGGACGCGCTCAGGGAATTTTACGGCACGGCCGGCGCGATGGTCTTTTCCACCGGATATCAGGCCAATCTGGGCATGATCAGCACGCTGGCCGGGCGCGGCGATTATGTCGTGCTGGACGCGGACAGCCACGCATCCATCTATGACGGATGTTTTCTGGGCGATGCCGACATCGTCCGTTTCCGCCACAATAGTGTCGAGGATCTCGACAAGCGGCTGGGCCGCTTGCCCGCCGACGCCCTGAAACTGGTCGTGCTGGAGGGCGTCTATTCCATGCTGGGCGACGTTGCCCCCCTGCCCGCCATGGTCGCGGCGGTGCGCAAGCATCCCAATTGCATGATTCTGGTCGACGAAGCGCACGGCATGGGGTTTTTCGGCGCCCATGGCCGCGGCGTTTATGAAGAGCAGGGCGTCGAAGGGGATGTAGACTTCATCGTCGGCACCTTCTCCAAATCGGTGGGGACGGTCGGCGGCTTCTGCGTGTCCAACCATCCCAAATTCGATGTGCTGCGCCTTGTCTGCCGCCCCTATGTCTTCACCGCGTCGCTGCCGCCCAGCGTCGTCGCCACGGCCGCCACGTCGATCCGCAAGCTGATGACGGCGGGGGAAAAGCGCGCGCATCTGTGGAAGAACAGCCGGCGGCTGCACCAGGGCCTGACCGATCTTGGCTTCACCCTGGGCACGAAGAAGCCGGAATCGGCGATCATCGCCGTCATCCTGACGGACCAGGCGCAGGCGGTCGCCATCTGGCAGGCGCTGCTGGAACTGGGCCTGTATGTGAATATGGCGCGGCCGCCGGCGACGCCCGCCGGCACCTTCCTGCTGCGCTGCTCCCTGTGCGCGGACCATTCGGACGAACAGGTCGAACAGATCATCACCATGTTCGCGGCCGCGGGAAAATCCACCGGCGCAATCGGCTGACCCCGCGCACAATCGGGACGAAGCGCTCGATAGCCGCGACAGGAAGCATATATGGCCGGGAACCACCGACCACCCCGCATTTCGCCGCCGCGGTTATTGGACTAATGTAGCGGCCGATGGCGGGCATTAACGCAAACCAGTTTTCCAGGGCGCGGTGGCGCGGCACGATGCGGCTGATCCTGTCATTCAGCCTCGTCGCGCTGCTGGTCGGGGCACTGGCCGCATTGCTCTATACGGCCGGCACCGCGTCGCGCGACCATGCGCAGGCCTTGTCGGAACAGCGGCGCAGCTTTGAAGTGATCGTGCTCGCGCGCAGCCTTGAAGCGACGACGGCGCGCGCGGAGGTGACGCTGGCCCGCTATGTCATAAGCATGACCCCGGACACGGGGCGTCTGTTCCAGCACCAGTGGCGGACAGCGGCGCAGCAGTTGAAGACACTGCACCACATGACGCGGGGATCGGCGTGGCAACGGGACAATCTGCCGCTGCTGCAAGCGGCCTTCGACCGGCGCGGCCGGACGCTGAACGCCATCGGCCTGCGGACCACCTATGACCAGAAAATGGCCGCGCTGGGCCACTATCACCGCGCGGGCACCGATGCGGACCTGGTGGAGATCACGCGGCTGCTGGGTCAGGTGATCAACGCCGAGCAGGCCCGGCTGCGCGAACGCAGCATGGCCGTGATGCTGGCCGGCGACCGCAGCGAATGGGCGGGGCGAACGTCGCGGCTGCTGGGGCTGGCGCTGCTGGTGTGCGTGCTCTTCGCGGTCTGGGCCGCCAATGTCGCCTACAGGGACCGCCGGCACGCGCGCAGATTAGCCGATGCGGAGGCCGAACGCGCGGACAGGCTGGAAACGGCGGTCGCGACCCGCACGGCGGAACTCAGCGACGCCTATGACCAGTTGAAGCAGGAAACGGCGGAACGCGCCGCGGCCGAGGACAATCTGCGCCAGATGCACAAAATGGAGGCTGTGGGCCAGTTGACCGGCGGCATCGCGCATGATTTCAACAATATGCTGGCGGTCGTCGTCGGCGGACTGGAATTGGCCAAACGCAAACTGCGGCTGAAACCGGAGGAAGCCACCCGTCATCTGGACAATGCGATGGAGGGGGCGACCCGCGCCTCCGCGCTGACGCGCAGGCTGCTCGCCTTTGCGCGGTCCGAACCGCTGCTGCCTTCGGCGGTCGACGCCGACCGGCTGGTGGCGGGCATGGGCGACCTGATCGATCGCACGATCGGCGACCAGATCGTGGTGCGGGTCGACCAGCGGGCCCGTGGCTGGACGATCTTCGTCGATCAGCATCAGTTGGAAAACGCCATTCTCAATCTGTGCGTCAACGCGCGCGACGCCATGGACGGCCGGGGCACGCTGACCATCGAAACCGGGCAGGCGCGGCTGGCCGTCGATGAAGTCGGGGAATGTCCGGCCGGCGACTATGTCGTCGTCGCGGTGCAGGATACGGGCTGCGGCATGACGGCCGACGTGCTGGCCCGCGTGTTCGAACCCTTCTTCACCACCAAGCCGGTCGGCGAAGGAACCGGGCTGGGCCTGAGCCAGATATTCGGTTTCGTGCGGCAGAGCCATGGCGAGATCCAACTTGTTTCCGAACCCGCAAAAGGCACCCGCGTCAGCATCTACCTCCCCCGCCACATCCAGGCGGACGGCGCGGCCAGCCTGTCGCCCAATACGATCGGCGTGGTGGAAGCACCGCACCCGCCGGTGCGCATTTTGGTGGTGGAGGATGACCCGCGCGTGCTCAACCAGACCATGTCGGCGCTCGCCGAACTGGGCCATCTGCCCATTGCCTGCGACCATCCGGCCAAGGCGGCGAAGCTGCTGAAGGACCACCCCGACATCGGCCTGATCCTGAGCGACGTCCTGATGCCCGACATGACCGGACCGGAAATGATCCGCAACCTGTCTCCGGCCTGGCGGCACATCCCGGTGCTGTTCGTCACCGGCTTTGCCGGCGACGTCACGCAAGGCGCCGATTTCGGCGGCCATAATGTCCTGCGCAAACCCTATACGCTTGCCGCGCTCAGCACCGCCATTTCTGCGCGGCTCAGCGGATCGCCCCGTCCCGGAACAGCCGCGGCAGCAGAGTGATCGCGCCGATCAGCGGCCAACGCCGCTGCCATGGCTTGATCTCTATGCGCGTTCCCGCATGACGGTTGATCTTCCAGGCCAGATAATCGATCCCGCCGGCATAGGTGAAACTGGCCTTGGCCAGACGGATGACCGACAGCCATTTGCCGCGTCGTTGCAGGCGGCGCCAGCGCGCCGGCGCATCGGCCGGCGCGGGCGGCAGACCGTCGACCAGCGCCGCCGCGCCCAGAGCGCGATAGCGATCGGGATCGGCCTCCACGATGGACAGCGAACGCCCCTTTCGCTCTGCGCGCAGTTCGGCGCGATAGGTCAGCGCGAACCCGGTCTTCCACATGTCCATCACATCCGCATCGACCGGCAGCATCGGCCGCGCGAGCGACAGGAGCGTGGGGGCGGCCGTCGCGACGGCGCCTGTCACGGCGTGCCGTGCCGCCGCATCGGCCGCCCACAGCAGACGCGAAGGCTGGGCAAAGCGCGCCCATACCGAAACATTGTCCGCCCCCGACCCGCACAGCCGCGCGAAATCCGCCACGGACAACACCGCATATTTGGCGATCAACCCGTCATGCTCGAACGGAAAGACATTGGGCGGAATCAGCCGGTTGGCACGCACCAGCCAGCTTTTGCCATAGGCGGCCGGATAGTCCGACACGATAAGGTAGAAGTCGAGCATCAACCCGTCGAGACTGGCCTCTCTCAGGCAGGAGCCATAGAAGAGCACGGCGCGCGCCGCCTGCGGATACCGCGCAGCCAGCGCCGCGGCCATGGCGATGGCGCGCGGATCGGCCGGCGCGGCAAGCTCCGCGGCGACGAAGGGAAGGAGGGCGCAGGACATGACCTGTCCTTTATGATCAAACCGCGCGCATGGCGAGCGGCACGACACGCCTCCGGCCATGATGCCGATGCCGCCGTAAAGCCTCCCCCTGCGGGTCGACCGTCTGCGCATGCACTATTCCCCCCGCCCCCGATCGGCTCACTCCGCGCCACAGGTGCGCCCCGACCGCCATCAGTCCCGGGCGGGACATGCCGTTCCTTGAAGCGCGGCACTTGACGGATTTCACAAAATTCCCGAGCGATCGGGCATGATCGCTGTGCCTTCCCCCCCTGTCGCCATCGGCCCTTATCCGCCGACCCTGATGTGCGCGACCGTGTCGCAACTGCTCGGCAGATTCGACGACTGCGGCCCACTTCAGATCACAGTGCGCTGCGATGGCGTGGGGCATGAACAGTTCGGGCGGCTGCAACTGCGCGCGGCGGGTGACCGGTTGCTGGTCGAAGGCGACATGACCCTGACGATCGAAACCGCGATGATCGACCGGATCATCCTGAACCAGCAGCGCGGCCTGACGGTTGCGGACCAGCACAGGATCGATTTTGTGACGCGGGACAATGTCACGGCCTTCTCGCTGCTCAACCTGGCGGAGGACAGCAGGTGGCGAACGGAGCTGAACGACATGATCGGGGAACCCGTGCATGACGCGCCGCTTCAATTGTTCCCGGCGGGACAGGACGCCGCGCTCGACCCGGCGCTGCCGATACTCGATGCGGCCTGCCGTGCCGGGTCGCCGGTGGAGGTGCAGCTCGCCAAGCCGGGCGCCAGCGCAACATGGCGCGGCCAGATCCACGCGCTTTCCGCATCGCGCGACTATGTCAACGTCATCCAGCCCGATTTCCACCTGCATCTGCGCGGCGGCCGCATCCCCCGCTGGGAGGAAGAACGCGACGCGGGCGGCGCCCCATTCTATCGCGCGATCGATCCGCAGGGGGAAGGCATGGACCTTAGCATCCGGGTCATGGCGCGCGCACCGGATGAATGATCCCCGCAATCCGCTCGATCGCTTCGGCATTGCGGGTTGACGGCTCGAACTCGGGATAGGTCAGGAAAATGAACTGGCGCTTCCTTATCGCCTCCACGCCGCGCAACGCGGGCGCGCCGGTAAGATAGGCGACGACATCCTGCTCGGCGCGGCCGCTGGGGTCGATGATGATCCATTGCGGATTGCGCTCGATGACCGCTTCCCAACTGACGTTCACATAGGAATCGTGGATGTCCTGAAAGATGTTCGTGCCCCCTGCCCCATCGATGACGACCTGGGGAAAGCCCTCTCCACCGCTGGTGCGCGGCGCGCTGTCGGAGATGCAGCCGCTGCAGAACATCATGCGGGGACGGGGGGTATCCGTGCCGATGCGCGACTGGATGGCGGCCAGGATCGCCTGCTGCCGTCCGATGATCTCTTCCGCGCGCGCCCGCACGCCAAAGACCTGACCCAGCGCACGGATGTCGCGATAGGTCGACTCCATCGAGATTGCGGGCCGCGCGCCGATACGGATGCAGCTTTCGTCCAGCGTATAGGAGCCGATGCCATAGCGTTCGAGATTGGCGGGCGTGACGCCCGTCACCTCGCTGAAACCATATTGCCAGCCAGAGAAATAAAAATCCGGCCGCTGGCCGATCACACCCTCCATGCCGGGCTTGTCGCGGGTGAACTCCTTATCCCGCACCTTTTTCAGCACTTCAGGCGCGGCATCCAGATGCGGGAAGGTCCAGCGCAGCGCGCTGACCCCCGCAAAATGGTCGATCAGGCCGAGGTCGAGGATGGTCTGGACCATGTTCGCCGATCCGACGATCGCGCGGGTCGGCGCCTTTGCAAAGGTGGACGCATGGCCGCAGGACCGTACCGTAACCGGAAAATCGCCCGCATGACGCTGTGCCGAAGCGGAGGCAGGCCCCTTGTCCCGGTCCGCCATCGCAAGCCAGAGTACCGCGCCGAGGATGGCGAGGATCATGACAGCCGCAATGGCGCCCCGGACCGGAAACCTGCCTCCGCCCATGGTCAGAAGCTCCCTGTCAGCGACAGTTCGAACGCGCGGGGACGGCCCAGATAGGCCTGGTTGGTGCCCCCACCCTGCACCACATAGATTTTGTCCGTGAGGTTATAGACGCGCGCATGCACGGTCACGCCCTCGATCGGGGTCAGCCGCAGGCCAAGGTCGACCAGTATATAATCATCCAGCGGCCGCAGGTTCGCGACGTCGCCATAGCGCGCCCCGACATAGCGGACGTTCGATTGCAGCTCGATGCCCGGCACCGCTTCCCAGCTGGCGATCAGATTGGCGGTCTTGTTGGGGATGCTGACGGGGCGATTGCCCGCCCGCGACACCACCACACCGCCAACGTTCTCTGCGAAATCATCATATTTCGGTTTCAGCAGCGTGCCGTTGGCCTGGATGTTGAGGCTCGGCGTGACCGCGAAGGACAGGGACGCCTCGACACCGCGCGACGATTGCTGACCGATCTGCAGCGATTGTCCGGGCCGTTCGGGATCGGCCTGCAACAGGTCCTTCTTGACGATCCGATAGGCGGCCAGCGTGGCTTCGCCCCGCCCGCCCAGGAAGGACGCCTTCAGCCCCGCCTCGAACTGGTCGCCATGGGAGAGGTTGAAGGTCTGCTGGTTGACGCTCAGGCTGACCAGCGATCCCACCGATTCCACAGCAGTCGAATATTGCCCGTAGAAGGCGACATGGTCGGCCAGTTTATAGACCGTGCCCACGCGCCAGGAGAAGGGCGTGTAGCTCTTGCGGCTCAGCACGGCCGGGGTCACGTCCTGTCGCTCCAACTTATAATGATCGACGCGCGCGCCGGCCACCAGCGACAGCCGGTCCGTTATTTCGAGCCGATCCTCCGCGAACACCGCCACACGGTCGGTGACGCTGTCATAGGACGAATAGCCGTTCGCTGCGGTGAACGGATAAAGGATGAACCGGCCCGGGTCGGTCATGTCGGCGGGCGATGAAAGCCGGTCTGCGGGGTTGAGGGCCACGCGGTTGAACTTCACATGATCATAATCGACGCCGATGACGAGGTCGTTGCTGCGTCCGCCAAGATCGGTGCTGATCGTCGCGTCAAGCTTCGCACCCAGTTGTTCGTGCTTCTGCGTATAGTAGGTGAAGACGTTCCGCGTGACGCTGTCGTTCGCGGGTACATAGATGAAGCTGCTGCTCGCGCCGGCCCAGACACGCGTGGCCTCCAGTCGATAGGCGGTCAGCCGCAGTTTCAGCGCGTCGGACGCGCGCAGTTCCGAACGCAGCGTGGTCCAGTTGTCGCGATAGGCGATATAGGCGCCGTCGGCATTATAGTTGCGACGCACGAACCGATCGTCGATCCGGCCGTTGTTGAGCGGGGTCGAGACGCTGCTGGGCTTTTGATAGCCATAATCGTGCGAGAGCTGGACGAAGAAATCCGGTGTGACGTCATAGCGCAGCGATGCCGAAAGGGCGTCGCTGCTCGACTGCCCGCGCGGCAGATAGCCGCCCGAATGGATGCGGCTGCCCGTCAGCCGGTAGGACAGGCCGCCACCCAGCGGCCCCGTCAGGTCGACGCCGGCACGAACGGTCTCGAACGAACCGGCCGCGACGCGGAAACTGGCGGACGTCCTGTCAGGATCGGGCCGACGCGGCACCACGTTGACGACACCGCCCAGCGCGCCATTGCCCTGCAGCACGGAGGCGGGGCCATTCAGCACTTGGATGCGGCCGACCATCCATGGATCGAAGGGAAAGGTCACGGTCCCCTGCCCCACGATCATCTGCACGCCGTCATAAAGGGTCATGACCGAGTTGACGCCGCCAAAGCCGCGCGCGGTAAAGAGCACGCCGCCGTCGGCCGGGCCGGACGCGGTGGTGAAACCGGGCGCGCGCGCGACGGCGTCGACGATGCTCATCTCGCCCTGCGCACGGATCGCGTCGCCACCGATCACCGCAATGCTGGCGGGCGTTTCAAGCGACGACAGGCCCAGCCTGCTGCCCACGCCCTGCGGCACATCGAGATTGAGCGCCGTGCCGGTCACGATGATCTCGTCCCTGACCGAATGATCCTCCCTGTCGTCCGCGGCGGAGGCCGGATGGCCTAACGCCACGGCCAGCGCGGCGGCGCTGACGGTCACTGCGCGAAAATCGAATATCTTATGGTTCATGTCATACCCCCTCGGCGTCGCGAAACCTGCGGGGGCGGGGCAGCCGTCACGCGAACGACCGGCGCGCACGACCGGGCGGACGCCGAAAAGCGCCGGTCATACGAACCCGTTGCGGCCCCGGCCGCCCGTTCGTCGCTCAGACGGAATTCACCGTGCCCCGGTCATCCCCTGGACCAAAGCAAGAGCGACCGGACGCTGGCAGGTCTCCTGGCTCGCGGGTCGTCGCACAATGCACGGCCTTCCCAGGCCTCGCAGGAGTTAGCGTCCGGCCCAGTGGCTGGCGCAAGGAACCTTTGCCCTCGCGCGCTTGTGCATCGCACTCACCGCTCACAGTTGCAGGGACAGCTCCGGCTTGTGGCCGCTCACGCAACCAGCACCGTATTCCCTTTTAAGGCCAGCAACGGCCACCAACGCGATCGTGTCGAAACCTTCCGGTCTCGACGGGGGCGTCGATTATGGCAGTTGTCTGGCCAAGGCAAGCCCGGTCTTTCAAACTGTTCGCCGTCGCTTCAGAATGACGATGAAGAAAATGCCACCGATGGCCGCCGTCATGACACCGATCGGCAATTCGCGCGGGGCAAGGATGGCGCGTGCCGCCACATCGGTCCAGACCGTCAGGATCGCCCCCAGCAGCAGGGCCGGTATCAGCATGGCCCTGATCCTCGCCCCGGCCAGCCAGCGCGCGCAATGCGGGACCACCAGTCCCACGAAGCCCACCGAACCGGACGCCGCGACCAGCGTGCCGGTGACGAGCGCCGTCACGACGAACATCTCCGCCGTAACCTGCCGAACCGGGACGCCAAGCGTGTGCGCGCCTTCATCCCCCAGCGCCATCGCATCAAGCGAGGGCGCACGCAGGAGCAGCCAGACGAAACCGATCAGCACCGCCGCGCCCGTGCTCAGGACAAGGCTCCAGCGGGCCGCCGAAAAGCCGCCCAGCATCCAGAACAGGACGCTTTCCGCGCCCCTGTCCGGCCCGCCCAGGATCAGCATGTTGGTGACGGCCATCAGGACGAACTGCACGCCCACGCCCGTCAGGATCAGGCGCTGGGTCGTAAAGCCGCCGCTTTCCCGGGCCAGCACGAACACCAGCGAAAGGGACAGCATCGCGCCGAAAAAGGCGGCGATGGGCAGGCCGATGGCGCCGAACAGCGCACCGCCGTAAAGCATGACCGCAACCGCCCCGACCGAGGCACCGGAGGAAATGCCGAACAGATACGGATCGGCCAGCGGATTGCGGGTGATGCCCTGAAGAACCGTACCGACCATCGCCAGCCCCGCGCCCACCAGCGCGCCCAGCAGGATACGCGGCAACCGCAATTCCAGCAGGATGATCCGGTCCTGCATATCGGCTCCATCGGCACCGCCGGTCAGCGCGTCGAGCAGTATGTGCACGGTCCTGCCGACCGTCAGGTCCGCCGCGCCGAAACCGACGGACAGCAACAGCGACAACAGCAGCATGATACCGAGGGCGGACATGATGGCCGT
>JBFWMJ010000100.1:0-10896 GCA_050251675.1 Sphingobium sp. | reverse complement strand
CCGCACGAACTGTTGCCGACCTGTGGGATGCAATCCGCGACGCCCTGCCACGCTTCACCCCAATGGAATGCGGCAACTACTTCTCTGCCGCAGGATATGAACCAGAATGATCGGATTCTGCTCTAGCATGCTGAAATCGCGAGGGCGCTCTACCACCGTCTGGCCGATTGCGACCCGCCGGTCTCTCGTCAAAAAAAAGGGCCGATCCACGAAGGACCGGCCCGGAAAGTTTTAGGAGAGGATGCCTGAAAGGCCTCCTGCATATGGGTTCGGGGGCAGTGTGTTGCAAGTGCGAAGACCCCCTGCGCGATTGCAAATCTTGCATCTGTCCAATTTTATTGGCGCCTTCTCGCCCGTGCCGCTGCGCCTCAGCGGGTCAGTTTCTTGTACGCCAACCGGGTCGGACGATCAGCGGCATCACCCAGACGGCGGCGCTTGTCCTCCTCATAGGCTTCGAAATTGCCCTCGAACCATTCGACATGGCTGTCGCCTTCAAAGGCGAGGATGTGGGTCGCCAGCCGATCGAGAAAGAAACGATCGTGACTGATGACCACGGCGCATCCCGCGAAATTCTCGATCGCTTCCTCTAGCGCGCCCAGCGTTTCGACGTCGAGGTCGTTGGTCGGTTCGTCGAGCAGCAGCACATTGCCGCCGGTCTTCAGCATCTTTGCCATATGGACGCGATTACGCTCACCCCCTGACAGCTTGCCGACATTCTTCTGCTGGTCCTGCCCCTTGAAGTTGAACGCGCCGACATAGGCGCGGGTCGACATGTCGTGGCCGTTGACCTTCATATAATCGAGCCCGTCCGAAATCTCCTCCCAGACGTTTTTCGATCCGTCGAGATGATCGCGGCTCTGGTCGACATAGCCCAGACGCACCGTCGAACCGATGTCGATTTCGCCCGAATCGGGCGTTTCCTGCCCGGTGATGATACGGAACAGCGTGGATTTACCCGCGCCGTTCGGCCCGATCACACCGACGATACCACCGGGCGGCAACATGAAGGACAGATCCTCGAACAGCAGCTTGTCACCATAGGCCTTGGAGATATTCTTCGCCTCGATCACCTTGCCGCCCAGACGTTCGGGGACCTGAATGACGATCTGCGCCTTGCCGGGCGTGCGCCCTTCCTGCGCGGCGACAAGCTGGTCGAACTTCGCGATACGCGCCTTCGACTTGGTCTGACGTCCCTTGGGACCCTGACGAATCCATTCCAGTTCGTCCCGGATCGCCTTCTGCCGACCCGATTCCTCGCGCGATTCCTGCTCCAGCCGCTTGGCTTTCTTGTCGAGATAGGTCGAATAATTCCCTTCATAGGGGAAATATTTCCCGCGATCGAGTTCGAGGATCCAGCCAACCACATTGTCGAGGAAATAGCGGTCATGGGTGATCATCAGCACCGCGCCGGCATATTCCTTAAGATGGTTTTCCAGCCAGGTGACACTTTCGGCGTCAAGATGGTTGGTCGGTTCGTCCAGCAGCAGGATCGACGGCTTCTGGATGAGCAGGCGGGTGAGCGCGATGCGGCGCTTCTCACCGCCGGACAGGCTTTCGACCGGCCAGTCCGACGGCGGGCAGCGCAACGCTTCCATCGCGATTTCCAGCTGGTTGTCGAGCGTCCAGCCGTCCACGGCATCGATCTGCTCCTGCAACGTGCCCATTTCCTCCATCAGCGCGTCGAAATCGACGTCCGCCGGCGGATCGGCCATGATCATGCTGATCTCGTTAAACCGGTCCAGCTTGTCCGCCGTGTCGCGCGCGCCGTCCTTCACATTTTCCAGCACGGTCTTGGCCGGGTCCAGTTCCGGCTCCTGCGGCAGATAGCCGACGGTGATATTCTCTCCCGGCCACGCTTCGCCGGTGAAATCCTTGTCGATACCGGCCATGATCTTCATCAGCGTCGATTTGCCCGCGCCGTTGGGTCCGACGATGCCGATCTTCGCGCCGAAATAGAATTGCAGGTTGATGCCGTTGAGCACCGGTTTCTGTGCACCGGGGAAATTCTTGGTCATGTTTTTCATGACAAAGGCATATTGTGAGGAGGCGGACATGTTCAGACAGCTCCAGCAAAGCGGAAAAGAGGAAATCGGGGCGGAATTAGCGAAGCCGACGCCCCTTTGCAAATATCGGTCCCAACCAGCGCGGGGCGCGAAGGCGCACCGGGGACAGGGGTGCCACCGACGGTCGATTTCGCAAGACTGGCAATCATCATAGTTTTCCGGTAGACAACAGCCCGTCGCGAGATTGCTTCGCTTCACCGAAGCAAAAAAGCATTGATTTGTGCTTCGCACACGTTAATGCGTGTCCCTCGCGTAGGATCACATGTGTAACGTATCTGACGCGGCATATTCTATGGGAGCCCTACACAATGAAGAAGATCGCTGTTGTTTTCGCTTCGGCCAGCCTGATGGCGCTCGCCGCTTGCGGTGAGAAGCCGGCCAACGAGACCGCGAACGCTTCGAACGAAGTCGTCGAGAATGTTATCGAAAACGCCGAGAATGCTGCGAACGCTGCTGAAGACGCCGCGAATGCTGCTGACAATGCCGCGAACGTCGCGGCTAATGTCGCCAACGCGCAGTAAGCTCGTTTTGCGAGTTTCGAAAGGGGCGGTCCGCGTGAGCGGGGCGCCCTTTTCTTTTGCGCGCAGCTGGTGTCGTTCGACTGTTTCCGCTGACCGACCTGACATCGCCGCCGCATTCTTTCGCGCCGGATGTCCCGGCGCTACAACCAGCCGGCCCGTCTGAAGCGGATGTACAATATGCCGGAAATCAGGGCGATCACACCCAACACGACAAAATAGCCGTAGCGCGTATGCAATTCCGGCATGTTGACGAAGTTCATGCCATATATGCCGGCGATCGCCGTAGGGACGGCCAGGATCGCCGCCCAGGCCGCAAGCTGGCGCGTGATGACCCCCTGACGCTGCGATTCCAGCAAATGGCTGACCTCGAACACGGTGGTCAGCACTTCGCGCAGGTTTTCTACCATCACCTCGACCCGCCGCACATGATCCAGCACGTCCTGGAAATAGGGACGCACATCCTGATCCAGCCCCGGCAGGTCGAGGTGCGCGAGCCTGCCTGCGACTTCCGACATCGGCCCCAATGTCCGCCGGAAACGGATCAGTTCGCGGCGGATGGCGAACAGGCGCATGGTCGAATCCCGGTCGAGAATGGCCTCCAGCGCCTGCCGCTCCATCGCCAGCACATCTTCCTCCATCGTTTCGATAATGGGCAGATATCCGTCCACGATGAAGTCGAGAATGGCGTGCAGCACATAGTCGGTACCATGCGCCAGAAGCATCGGCGCTGCCTCCAATTGGGCGCGCAACGTGGTGTGCGCGCGCGCCGACCCGTGACGCACGGTGATGATGTGTCCGCGACCCACAAAGATCGCCGTTTCGCCATAGGCGATCCTGTCCTTCTCCTCCATATGCGCGGTCCGGGCGATGACGAACAGCTGGTCACCATAGATGTCGACCTTCGGCAACTGATGGGCCTTGTGCGCGTCCTCGACCGCCAGCGGATGCAGATCATAAGTGCGCTGCAACGCCTCCATCTCCGCCGCGCTGGGTTCGTATAGGCCGATCCACACAAAATCACCGTCGACCATGGCGGGTCGCTGATCCAGCGACACTGCCCCGATCCGTCTGCCCTGACGATAGAGGTGGCCCGCGACGACGCTCATCGCGCCTGCCCCGTGCCGCGCCGCTCGACCAGTGCGCCCTCAACCGCGGCCCGCAGCATCGGCCGCACCGGATAGCTGCTCGACGGAAAATGCTGGGTCATGAAAATCCCGATCAGCCCTTCAACCGGGTCGATGAAGAAATAGGTGGAGAACACACCGCCCCAATGGAAGGCGCCGCCAGCGAGATCGGTCGCGAAGCCGAGGCCAAAGCCCAGGCCGGCGAGATCCGATTCATTGAAATTGCCCAGCGCCAGGCTGGCCAGGTCCCGCTCGCCGGGCAGATGGTTGCGCCGCATCAGCGCCACCGTCTCCGGCGCCAGCAGCCGTGTGCCATCCAGCGTGCCTTCATGGAGCAGCATGCTGGCGAAGCGAAGATAATCGGCGGTTGTCGATACAAGGCCGCCACCGCCCGACCGGAGCCGCAGCGGCCGCCGCCACCCGCTGCGCTCGGCCCGGTCGCGAACGATGGTCCGCCCCTGCGCATCCAGCCCCCATGCGTCAGTCAGGCGGTCAGCGCGGTCGTCGGGCACCTGAAAAAAAGTATCGGGCATGCCCAGCGGATCGAAGATGCGCGTGCGGAACAGCGTTTCCAGGTCGGTTCCTGTCAGGCGTTCCAGGACCACGCCCAGCACATCGGTGGAGACGGAATAATTCCAATGCTCGCCCGGCGAAAATTCGAGCGGCAATTCCGCCAGCGCGGCAATGAACGCGTCGGGCGATCGGTTCTGCTGAAATTCATCGAGCCTCAGGTCGCGATAACGCGCGTCGATCGCGGTGCGGTTCTGAAGCCCATAAGTAAGCCCCGACGTATGCCGCAGAAGGTCGATCATCCGCATCGGCCGCTTTGGCTGGCCAAGCCCCCCTGCCCCGACCCTGAGGCGCGAAAATTCCGGTATGACGCGATCGACGGGGTCATCCAGCGCCACCAGCCCCTGCTCGACCAGCATCATGAACGCAACCGACGTCACTGGCTTGGTCATCGACGCGATGCGGAACAAAGCATCCTCTCGTAGCGGTTCGCCGCTGGCGCGCGCGCGCCCGCGCGTCACCGACAAGAGGAGGCGGTCGTCGCGGGCGACCAGAAGCTGCATATGCGGCAGCTTTCCGGTCGCCAGATACGCACGGTCCAGTTCGTCCACCAGCGCGTCGAGCCGTGCGGCATCCATACCGACAGCCCGCGCCGCCGCCGCATCCGTCACAGCCCTTGACGCCATATCCGCCTCCCATTCCCTGTCCCGCGCGGCTAAAGCAAAGCGCCAGCGGGGTAAATGGTTGACGCATGTCTGGAGAAATCCCCGCTTCGCAGGATGGATCCCGCGCCGCGGCGCCTTACCCGCGCGCCCCTCCCGCTATTGCCCGTCCGGCGCTGTCTGGGGTGGCGCCGCTACCGCCATGGGATGCAGATCGATGATCCGGTCCCGATCATAACCGATGACACCGTCGATCGGATTGATCCGCCCGACGATCCCGCCGAAATAATTAGGCAGTTTCCCGGCCGCGCGATAATCCGCCGGTTTCACGGTCCACTCCGCCAGGCGCGGATCTGTCGCCATATCGGGCGACGCCGGCTCCAACACCAGATCAGGAATCTCACCCTTCCCACGGACAAATGCGCCAAGGTCGGTCACCACGCCGGCCTGCACGGAAAAGCGGACGCTCCCCATGCAGTAGCAAGTTCCCCCCTGTTCCCCGCCGACATATACGTTGATCGGCCCGTAGATACGGTAGCTCCCCGGAGTAATGGCCTGCACATAAGTGGATTGGCCATTTCCTTCCTTGGCGAAGCGATTATCCGGTCCGATCATCGCCCCTGCGAGTTGCTCGAACGGCGTGAACCTGAAATTCTCTTCCGTGGGCTCAACGGGCTTTTGGGGTTCCTTCGCGTATTTGGTGCTTTTCTTCAAAGTCTGATAGATACTCAGTTCCGACCGGTAAGCAGCCATTTTACCGGGATATTTTTTCTTTTCCTTTTCAAGCGCCTGCTGGCGCAACTGGGCATATTCCGCCTCATCCTGTGTAAATATATGTCGGGCTATACCCCAACCCTCGGGATAGCCCGCGCGCATATCCGTCGCACTCGCTGATGTCGGCAAAGGCGGTCGCGAGATTGGTATCGGCACGCCGGAAATAAAAATATTTGTCGAACGACGCTTCATCGACGGCCGTGATCGCGCCGTCAATTTCCGGCATCTCCGCCGCCGCGGCTTCCTCGCTGCTGATCGGGACCAACTCGAAAGGCGAAGCGCTGTCCTCCAACGGCACACCGCCGCCCGTTTGCGCCACCGCCTGTCCCGCCGCCAATGGCGACAACGCAAGACCCGCGCCGTGCAGCAGCACGGCCGCCAGGGTCACATGCCCCCTTCTCGTCATTCATCCCCCCCATGCCGGACCAATCCAGCCCGAATATCCCCATAACCGGTCCAATTACCCCTATGGCCGAAACGCAACCATTCGCCAGCCCTGTCAGAGCAGCGCCTTCTTCACCAGCTCATTGACGACCTGCGGGTTCGCCTTACCCTGCATCGCCTTCATCGTCTGGCCGACGAAGAAACCGAACAGGGCTTCCTTGCCCGCCTTATACTGCCCGACCTTATCGGCATTGTCAGCGAGCACCTTTGCCACCACCGCTTCGATCGCGCCGGTGTCGCTGGTCTGTTTCAGGCCCTTTTCCTCGACAATCCGGCCGGGCGCCTCGCCGGTTTCCAGCATGATCTCGAATACCTGCTTGGCGATGGTGCCGCTGATCGTCCCGTCCGCGACAAGCGCCAGCAGTTCCGCGCCCTGCCTGGGATTTACCGGGCTGTCTTCCAGCGATGTGCCAAGCCGGTTCAGCGCACCGTATAATTCGGAGAGCAGCCAATTCGCCGCCGCCTTGGCGACGTCCCCCTCGCTCTTCTTCTGGATGCGGGCGCCCTCGGCCAGCAATGCCTCGAACCAGCGGGCTGTATCCGCATCGGCGGTCAGCGTCGTGGCATTATAGGCGGATAGGCCAAGGTCCTGTTCGTACCGCCGGCGCTTGACGTCAGGCAATTCAGGCAGCGACTGGCGGCACTCCTCCAGAAAGGCGTCGTCCAGTTCCAGCGGCAGAAGGTCCGGGTCGGGGAAATAGCGATAATCATGCGCGTCTTCTTTCGACCGCATCGACCGTGTCTCGTTCCTGTCGGGGTCGTAGAGGCGGGTTTCCTGCACCACGCTGCCGCCCGCCTCCAGCACATCGACCTGGCGGTTCGCCTCATGCTCGACGACCGCCATGACGAAACGCACGGAGTTGACGTTCTTCGTTTCCGTCCGCGTACCGAACGGTTCACCCGGCCTGCGTACCGACACGTTGACGTCCGCGCGCATCGAGCCCTGGTCCATATTGCCGTCGCAGGACCCCACATAACGCAGGATCGTACGCAGCTTCGAGAGATAAGCCCCTGCTTCCGCAGGAGAACGCATGTCCGGCTTCGACACGATTTCCATCAGCGCCACGCCCGAACGGTTGAGATCGACGTAGGAGCGGGTCGGATGCTGGTCGTGCATCAGCTTACCGGCATCCTGTTCGACATGGATGCGCTCTATGCCGATCGTCTTGGTGACGGCGTCAGGGTCCTTCTCGTCCAGGCTGATCTCGATCGCGCCCTCACCGACCAGCGGGTGATAAAGCTGGCTGATCTGATAGCCCTGCGGCAGGTCCGCGTAGAAATAATTCTTGCGATCGAAACGCGACCAGCGATTGATCTGCGCGTTGATCGCCATGCCGGTACGTACCGCCTGGCGTATGCATTCCCGATTGGGAACGGGCAGCATGCCGGGCATGGCCGCGTCCACCAGCGACACCTGGGTGTTGGGTTCCGCCCCGAAAGCGGTGGCGGCGCCGGAAAACAGCTTGGCGCTGGACGTGACCTGGGCATGGACCTCAAGGCCGATCACGACCTCCCACTCGCCCGTTGCGCCCTGGATACGATAGTCTGCCTGTTTCATCATGGCCGCCGTCTAGGCAATTCAGGACGATGGAGCAACGCTTTCCGCAGCACTCCCGGCAGAGCGGCGATAGCGTTCGACCAGGCGGCGCGATGCGATCCGGCCCGGCTCCTCCACGAAGCGGTAACAGAGCGCCGCCAACAGGATGACCACGGCCAGAACCGCCAGCGCCACAACGCTTTGCAGCAGGTCGGAACCGACCAGCACCTTGCCGGGATTGCCGCTGGGCAACTGCGTCGAAACCAGTTCGATGTCCAGCATGGGACCGACCAGCTTCAGCACGTCGGTCGTACGGGTTATGACGAACGTGTGGACCATGTAGATCGAATAGGACCACAGGCCCAATGCCCGCATGGGCGCGGCGCAGAGCAGGCGACTGACCACCCCGCCTTCACGCGCGAAGATCAGGATCGTGCATGCGAACAGGGGCGGCATCGCATATTCGACCGGCCCCGGACCGATCAGCATGAGCGCGCCGATGCAGGCCAACGCGGCCGCGCCCTCGATCAGGCTGGCATAGCGCGACTGGCGCTCCCCCCGCGCGATATGCACTTGGTACGCCAGCATGCCGATGCCGAAACCGTAGAGGCAGCGGACCAGACTCCAGCTGTAGGTCCAGGCAAGCCCCTTGTCCCCGGCCGCCGTCAGTATCAGCGGCGCGATCAGCACCACCGCGGCCATCACGAGCAGGAAGCGCATGCCCATGAAAGTCAGGCCAAGGGCGACGATGAGATAGGTCCATATCTCGGCGGCGATGCTCCAGCTCGGCCCGTTCCAGGTCACACTGTCATCAAGGCCGAAAATCTGGACCAACGCGAGGTTTTGGAACAGCGCCGGCAGGGATTGGCTGCCGGTGAAGGCGGCGCGGCCGGTGAACACGTCCAGATGGAGCAGCAGGCTCACGCATTCTATCGCCGCATAGGCCGCGATCATTATGATATGGACCGGATAGACCCGGCCCAGACGCAGCATCATGAAAGCCAACGGAGAAAAGCCGTTCGCCAGCCGCTGGCCATAGCTCGCCATGATAACGAAGCCGCTGAGAACGAAGAAAAAGTCCACCAGCAGCCAGGCGTTGCGAAAGAGCGGCCAGGCCGCCAGACCGCCCGTCACCTGAAGATGGAACAACACCACGGCGCAAGCGCATATGCCCCGCAGCGAATCCAACGCCTCATATCTCTTCCGTGCCGGTTCCGCCATCGAATGCCCCTTGTTGGAGAGGCGGCTTAGCCGCAAGGGATGAAGAAATGCCTTATCGGCCCGGCCTCAGGCGGACGCGATCAGCCGCAGAGGCGGGATGAAAGAAGATCACCACCATGTGTCCGGCCGTGCCACAAAGCCCGCGCGTTCCTCCAGCGCGAGGCCCGCGTTCAGCACGGTCTGCTCGTCCAGCGCCCGGCCGATGATCTGGAGGCCGAGCGGCAGCCCCTGCCCGTCCAGCCCGCCCGGCACCGCCATGGCGGGCAATCCGGCAAGGGAGGCGGGAACGGTGAAGACGTCGTTCAGATACATGGCGAGCGGATCGGCACGCTCCTCTCCCAGCGCAAAGGCGGCGCTGGGCGCGGTCGGCGTCAACAGCAGATCGCACAGGTCGAAAGCCTGCTCGAAATCGCGCGCGATCAGCGTGCGGACCTTCTGCGCCTGCGTATAATAGGCGTCGTAAAAACCCGCCGACAGCACATAGGTGCCGATCATGATGCGGCGTTTCACCTCCGGCCCGAAACCGGCCGCGCGCGTGGCGGCATACATGTCCTGCAATCCCGCTCCATCGGGCAGGTCGCGCAGGCCATACCGCACGCCGTCATAGCGGGCGAGGTTGGAGGAAGCCTCCGCCGGCGCGATGATGTAATAGGTCGGGAGCGCATATTTCGTGTGGGGCAGCGATACGTCCACCACCTGCGCGCCGGCGTCCTTCAGCCATTCGATACCGCGATCCCACAGCGCCGCGATCTCCGCGTTCAGCCCGTCGGGACGATATTCCCGGGGAATGCCGACTTTCTTCCCCTTAAGGTCGCTGGACAGATTTTCTTCCCACCGGGGCACCGCGACGTCGAGCGAGGTCGCGTCCCGGGGGTCGAAACCGGCCATATTTTCCAGCAGGATCGCATTGTCCCGCACCGTCCGCGCCATCGGTCCCGCCTGATCGAGCGAGGATGCGAAGGCGACGATGCCCCAGCGCGAGCAGCGGCCATAAGTCGGTTTTATTCCCGATATGCCGGTGAAGGCGGCAGGCTGGCGGATCGATCCGCCGGTGTCGGTGCCGGTGGCCGCCGGGCACAGGCGCGCGGCGATCGCGGCCGAAGATCCGCCGGACGACCCACCCGGCGCCAATGCGGCATCGTCGCCGTCGTTCCGGCGCCAGGGGTTGACCACAGTACCGAAATAGCTGGTTTCGTTGGACGATCCCATGGCGAACTGGTCGAGATTGAGCTTGCCCAGCATCCCCGCGCCTGCCGCCCACAGCTTGCCGGACACGGCCGATTCATAAGGGGGCGTGAACCCTTCCAGCATGTGGCTGGCCGCTGTGGTCTGCACCCCTTGCGTGCAGAACAGGTCCTTCATGCCGATCGGGACGCCCGACAGGGGCTTGAGGTCGCCGGAAGCCCGGGCGGCATCGGCGGCGTCGGCCGCTTCCAGCGCCTTTTCCGGCGTGGGCAGGATGAAGGCGTTGAGCGCCCCGGCAGCGGCGATGTTGGCGTTGAACGCCGCCGCAACGTCGCGGGCGGAAAAATCGCCGGCGCGGAAGCCGTCGCGAATCTGCGCGACGGTCAGGTCGGTGAGTGTCGTCATTATTCGATCACCTTCGGCACCGCGAAAAAGCCATGCTCGGCCTGCGGCGCATTGGCCAGCACCTGTTCACGGACATTGCCGTCCGTCACGGCGTCGTCGCGCAGGCGCAGCTGGTTGGGGATGACGGCGGTCATCGGCTCCACGCCGGCGACGTCCACCTCGCCCAGCTGATCGACCCAGCCCAATATATTGTTGAGTTCGGGCACCATCGCCGCCGCTTCGGCATCGGTCACCGATATGCGCGACAGGCTGGCGATTTTCTTTACGGTCTGAAGGTCTATGGCCATGGCACCGCCGCTAGCACCCGTATATCCCGGCTTCAAGCCTTAGTGCCTGACTCGAAAGATCACCAAACATAGCAATACCTTGCAGTTCTGCGGGTGAGCATGCGGATGGAAGCGATCGTTGCCCAGGCGGTGGAGGAGGCAATGGTGGTTTCCCAATCCTTGG
>JBFWMJ010000099.1:0-10949 GCA_050251675.1 Sphingobium sp. | reverse complement strand
CGGCGGAGCGCCATGCACAATACGCTGCATATCCTCGACAAGATGGTTGAAGCCATCGACGAGGCATTGTCCGCCCGTCTCCACGATACGCTGCTGAAGGACGGGATTGGCGGCGAGGAAATTCGTTGGCGCGAACATGTCGAGAATCTGGCGCGCGGCGAACGAGACCTGTGCCTCATGCTGAGCCGAAACGCCGCCGATCCCCGTCGTCGCCGCATGCCACCATTGCTGGTTGAGCAGGAAGGACTGGGCGATGAGATTGAAGGGGAACTGCTGCCAGGCCGGGTCGGAAAAGCGCCGATCCTGAGGTGACGATTCGATCGCGGGCGCGGCATCAGCGTCCGTTGCGCTGCGCGCCGCGTAATCGAACAACCGCATATACTTGCCCGCCGCCGTTGCGCCGAGCTGCATCTGCTTACCCGGCGCTGCCGCAAGGTGCATTGCCCAGTCCGCCGCCGCCAGCATCATTGTCGCAGGGGAGAGCCCGGAGGTCGCCTGGGCCATTATTGCCGTCGCGGCGCGATCGAGCGTTGCGGTGATGCCACTGAGCGGGTCTGCTGGTGGTTTTGGATCTGCCGTTGTCATGACGTCACTCCTGGCTGCATTATGGGTCGTCCCGATGTCATTCCGGCTTGCGGAGCAGGGGTTCGCCCCGGGCAATATGAGTCGAATCGGTTTTGAATTCGAACTTCAGAAATCACAGGTCCGGTTGTTAACAAGCAACTTGATTGCACCAAATAAGGTGGGGGCTACGGCCCCCATTTTTCTGTTTGCATCATCCCTCCACACTGGCGTCCGGTGCTCCGCCGTCGGCGCGTTGATGTGGGCGAGGCACATGTCGCAACTGCGGTAGCCGCCATATCTCCCCATCTCCTCGCCCTCGACGATGGGAAAGATGGAATAGATATGGCGGATGTCGTCCCGACTCTGCGCCGGGTTCGCGGGGTCAATGAGCCAATGCTGGACGCGCCCTCGGCGTTTTTCTGCAATCTGTGGAAACTGCTGCTACGGCATCCGTTATAATTGGTCGGGCTGATTGAACCAGTCTTTCCCGCGCGACGAATGCGATGAATGAAAATATCGCGGCCCGGCACGGGCTCGCACGGACGATCCGCGTCAATCGGGGAGGTCGGCGAGACAGGCGACCAGTTCCCGCTTCAATATCTTTCCGTAGCTGCTCTTGGGTAATTCAGGCAGGAACAGATAATGTTTGGGTCGCTTGAACCGTGCGATCCGTTCAAGGCAGAGGCGATCGAGTTCATCGGGCGCGACCGTCATGCCCGGCTCGGCCGCGACGATCGCGACCACGCTTTCCCCCCATTCGGCGTCGGGGCGGCCCAGCACGGCCGCTTCGCGCACCGCCGGGTGCGCCAGCAGAACCTCCTCGACCTCGCGCGGGTAGATGTTCGTCCCGCCCGAAATGATGACATCCTTGGACCGGTCGCGCAGCGTCAGCAGACCGCCGGCGTCCATGCTGCCAACATCGCCGGTATGAAGCCATCCGCCGCACAGCGTGGCGGCGGTCGCCTCGTCATTACGCCAATAGCCGCGCATCACCGTGTCGCCGCGACAGACGATCTCGCCGATCGCGCCGGCCGGCAGCAGCCGATCCTCCTCATCGACGACGCGCACCTCCATGCCGGACCGCGCCCAGCCGACCGACCCAAGCAGCGCGTCAGACCGGTCGGCGAAATCGCGCGCGCGAAGGCCGGTGATCGTCATCGGCGCCTCCCCCTGACCATAGAGCTGGCGAAAGACGGGGCCGAAGCAGTCGAGCGACCGCCTGATCTCATCAATGTACATCGGACCGCCGCCATAGAGGATAGAACGCAGACCTGTGGGCAGCCGCGCACGCCCCTCGGCCGCCAGCCGCAGCCGCTGCACCATCGTCGGCGCCAGAAAAGCGCCGCAGCCCGGATGCGCATCGCACAGGTCCAGAAACTCCTCCGGTTCGAAACCGCTGCTGGCCGGCACTACCTGACGCGCGCCGCGCGCCATATAGGGCAGCACATACAGGCCGCTGCCATGCGACAGGGGGGCGGCGTGGATGATGCTGTCGTCCTCGCCAAGGTCCTCGAAATCCGCAAGATGCGCCACCGTCATCGCCATCAGGTTGCGATGGGACAGCATCGCCCCCTTCGATCGCCCGGTGGTCCCGCTGGTGTAGAAAAGCCAGGCGAGCGCGTCGGGATCGACGCCGAGGGCGACAGCCGGATCACATGCCAGCATTGCATCCCATTGAGCAGAGCCGATGCCGATCAGCCCGGCCCTGTCGCCCAGCAGCGCGGCAAGTTCCCCGTGGATATCCGCACCCGCCAGAATGATCGCCGGCTCCGCGTCCGCTACAATGTCCGCCATTTCGCGCGGATGCAGCTTGGCGTTGAGCGGGGCGAGCACCATGCCCGCCGCCCAGGTCGCGAACATGGCGGTCAGCAGTTCAGGCTGATTCCGGGACGCAATCACGACCCGGCCGCCCGCGCCGCCTGCCGCGCGCAGCGCCGCGGCCAGCCGCAGCGCGCGGTCATGCAGATCCGAAAAGCGCATCACGCACTGCGTTCCGCAATAGACCGCACCGCGATCAGGGAAGCGCCGCGCCGCCTGTTCGAGCAGGGCAAAAAGGCTCATGCCTCCACCAGCGCCCGGTCCGCGAGCCAGCCGAGGATCAGGCCCGTCGCCTGCGCCAGATGGTCGGGCTGGCCGGCATAATAATGCGTCGCGCCCTGGATGACGTGGAACTGCTTGTCGGGTGAACCGGCCGCATCGAACAATTCGCGGGGATGCGCTGCGGGCACGGCGTCGTCGGCGCTGTTCTCGATCACCAGCAGCGGCGCGCGCATCGTCCGGGCACAGGCAAGACCGTCCGCCGCGCTGTCATCGATCGACCATTGCGACAGCCAGGAACGCAGCGTGCAGAAACGCGCCAGTCCCACCGGCCCGCTGTTCACCGTTTCCGGGTTGCCCATGTAGCACCAGCCGATGCGCCGGTCATTGGGTTCAAGCGCGCCGTCCAGGAAGCGTGGATCGGCGAGCGTGCGGTGGACCACGAAACCCCTCTCCATCTCGCCGCCGCCCCGTTCTTCCAACGTCGCCAGCATCCTTTTCGTCCAGTCGGTGATCCGCCGCATCCGCGCCATCTGGGCCGCGCGGTATCGCGCGATGAACGCGGCGCTATAGGGCGGCTGTTCGGGATTGGACGGGTCGTAAATATCGAGCGTCGGGTCGCGGTCATCGGGATTGCGTTCATCGCGCACCGAAGGATCGATGGTTTCGGCGAGCAGGCGCGGGCGCGATAGGTGCGCCGCCTGGAAAATGAGGGCGTCCGCCGGGATCAGTCCCGCGCCGACGATATCGACCGGATCGCCCGCCGGGGTGTGCGTGATGGTGGGGCATTCCGCCTGCGCCTGATAGAAAAGGGCGAGCGATCCGCCGCCCGACCAGCCGACCAACACGATATGGTCATATCCCCAGACATGGCGCGCATGGGCGATATGCGCGCCCAGATCCAGCAGCACCTTTTCCATGATGAGCGCGCTGTCATTCTTTGCGTAGCGGCTCGCGGCGCACAGCACATGCGCGCCACTGCGCGCCATTGCGCGGGGAACCGGCAGCAGCTGGAGCGTGGAGGTAGGGTGCATGAACACCAGCAACGTGCGGGATTCAACGTTTACGGGAAGAATCCGTATCGCCTCCAGATTGACCGCGCCCTGATTGCCCGCAAAACCGTATGTTTCGGAAAAACGAGCATTTTCCGCATAGCTTATATGCGCCCATTCGAACGCCAGTTCATGTTCGATCGCCATGCCCCTCCCTTCCCGCCATATGGGGTGTCCCTTACGCTACTTGAGCGGAAGGATCGTCTGCCCTAGGCTATATGGAAAGACGGACAGGCGGCCATGTCCCCATGTAGCGGGACAGCGACCGGCCAGAAGGGTATCGGAGGGAAGATGTCTGCCCGCATTCATGTCGGCGGCCCCGTGCTTACCGCCCATGCCATGCGTCACCTGCCGGGGGTGATCGACGGCATCGGCGAAAATGGATTTGACCTGCGGCTGATGGAATTGCTGTCGGTCGCCTGCGGCGCGCGCCATTGCACCCTCTTCCAGCGGACCGGGCAAAGCCTGACGCCGGTGCTGGCCGTCAGCCTGGATGGTACGGACCTGGCCCATCGGCAGTTTGCGCTCTACTTGGGCGACGCCTATTGGCGCGGCGACAGTTTCCTCGCCAGTACGATGCAGGCCATCGGCGCGGACGGCTATTCGCTCGATCATATCGATACGGCCGCCATGCCCGATGCGGCGCTGCGCGAACATATCTATGACGTCACCCATATCGGCCAGCGCCTGCTGCTGTGCTGGCGTTCGGCCGATGTCGAGATGGGCCTGAGCATGTTGCGCGCGGACGAGCAGGGAAGCATCACGCCCGAACAGCTTTCGTGCATGACGGCCTTGTCGGGCACGCTCGTCTCCCTGCTCGACAAGCATCTGGCCTGGGCCGCGGCGCCGGACACGTCGCGCGCGCTGACCTCGCTCCCGGACATAGAGGGCACGTTGCGCCGGAGCGACGTGCCCCTGCCGCGCCGGGAGGTGCAGGTCTGCGCGCGCATCCTCTACGGCATATCCACCACCGGGATCGCGCTGGACCTCGGCATCGCCGAGGAAACGGTCATGACCTACCGCAAGCGGGTCTATCAGCGGCTGTCCGTCGGATGCCAGCGCGAACTGCTGATATGGTATCTGCGCCAGTGGAGCAGCCGCCGCGCGCCGCGCCCCACCCATCTGCTGAACTGATCGCCGGGTTCAGCCATAGCGCTGGCGCTGCGCGCGGATGACGGCCAGCAGCGCGGCACCCACATCGGCATTCTCCGCCTGCGCCTTCTTCTTGGCGTCGCACCACATTTTAAGGTCGGCATAGCCCTGCTGCGTATGCCGGTTCCATTCCGCGTCGAGCGGCGTGGTGATTTCCAGCCGGATCCCGTTGGGGTCGTGAAAATAGATGCTGTAGATCAGCCCCTTGTGATCGGTGGGACCGATCACGTCGACACCGTTCTCGGTCAGCCAGCCATGCCAGCGATCGACTTCCGCCCGGTCCCGCGCCTGCAGCGCAATATGATCGAAAATATCATAGGCCGGATGCGGCGGGGGTAGCCGCTCCGGCAGGCCGATCGCCTCGAAAAAGGCGATGGTCGACCCGTCCTGCATGCGGAAGAAGATGTGGAAATAGGGGATGTCGTCGCCGGTGGACGGCACGCGGTCGTCATAGACCGTGCTTGCCAGTTCCATGCCCATGACCCGGGTGTAGAACTCCGCCGTCGCCTCGACATCATGGGTCACCCATGCGGCATGGTTGAGCATGATCGGGGTAAGCCCCGGATTGGCCGGCCGCGAAAGGCCGCCCGGCGCATCGATGGTCGTTGCCATATCCTCTCTCCAGCGCATCGGCGGCCGCATCGGGCAGCCACTCCCTCATAGAAAGACCAAAGATAGAGGGCGGCGCCCACGCTCGCCAGTCCCCGCCCCAAGGGACGCGTCCGGCAAAGGAAAGCGCCCCGCCTGAAAGATCACAGGCGATGCCGCCGGGTGGCTGGTCACAGTGCCCGTCGACCGCCAGGCCCCGAACCTCCACCTCCCACCATGCGCCGGTGCCGACGCGGCCACGGCCGGGCGGGATCGCGGCCGCGGTCATCGCGCCGCCGCGTCCTGTCGCGCTGTCAACGCATGACGAACGCGACCGCCCGGCAGAGCGCCCGGCAGAGCCGCCGCGCTGTGCGCGATCCCCGCCAGCGCATCCAGATCGATGCCGGTCGACAGCCCCGTTTGCTCCAGCGTCCAGACCAGGTCCTCCGTCGCGACATTGCCGGTGGCGCCCGGTGCGAACGGACATCCACCCAGCCCGCCGACCGAACCGTCGATCACCCTCACGCCACTGCCGATCGCTGCGAGCGCGTTTGCGACACCCAGGCCGTAGGTATCGTGGCCGTGATAGGCCCAGCGCCCGATCTGGGGAAATCGTGCCATCGCCGACGCGAACAGGGCGGCGATGCGGTCGGGCGTGACCCGTCCGGTGGTGTCGCCGGGGCAGATTTCGGCATCGGGCAGGATCGGCACGAGTTCGTCCATCAACGCCAGCGCCGCATGCGGCGGCATCGCGCCGTCGAACGGGCAGTCGAATGCGGTGGACAGATAGAGGCGCATCCGCACGCCTTCCGGCAACCGGTCGACGATACGCGCATATTCGCCGACAGACTCCATGGGACTGCGGCGAACATTGCTGCGGTTGTGCTTTTCCGAAACCGAAAGGACGAATGCCAGATGGCGCGCCCCGGCCGCCAGCGCCCGTTCCGCATGGCGCAGATTGGGCACCAGAACCTGCGCGTCGAGCCCCGGCAGCGCCGCGGCGGCCGCGACCAGTTCCGTCGCGTCCGCCAGTTGCGGCACAGCCACATCGCTTACAAAGGCAGTCACCTCGACCCGCCGCACGCCGGCGGCGTGCAGCCTTTCCAGTAATTCGATCTTGGTTGCGGTGGGCACGAAATCGGCGATCGGCTGAAGACCGTCGCGCAGCCCAACCTCGACGATCGTGACGTCCCGCTGCCCCGCCGGCGCGTGCCGTGCCGCGCTCATCGCGTCGCACCCGCCGCGCGCAGGCGCGCCATGCCCGCTTCATCATAACCGGCCATCGCCAATATCTCCGCGCTATGCTGGCCGACATCCGGGCCGGTCCAGCGAATGTCGCCCGGCCCTTCGATCACATGCGGTACGATCCCGGCGTGCAGGACCGGGCCGAGCGCCGGGTCCTGCACCTCCCGCACCATCGCGCGCGCGCGATATTGCGGGTCGGCGGCGACGTCCGCGGCGGTATAGGCGCGGGACGAAGGAATGTCGGCCGCTTCGAGCCTGGCTTCCAGATCCGCCACGTCCATCGTCGCCGTCCATCCGCCGATCAGCGCATCCAGTTCCCCGGCATGCGCGACCCGGCCGGGATTGTCCCGGAACCGCGGTTCGCGCGACAGATCGGTGCGGTCCATCAGCGCCATCAGCCGGTCGAACAACGGTTCGGAATTGGCGGCGATCAGCATGAAGTGGCCGTCCGCCGTGGGATAGGCGTTGGTCGGCGCCGCCGTTGCGATCCCCCCGCCGGTCGGCTGCTTGATCCGCCCCAACGCGCCATATTCGGGCAGCATCCCTTCCATCATCGACAATATGCTTTCGGTCAGCGCGACGTCCAGCGTGCGTGACGCCCCGTCCCCGCCGGTCCGGTCCCGCTGCCACAGCGCGCTCATGATGCCGAAGGCGGCATAGAGACCGGCAACCGAATCGCCGATCGACACCCCTACCCGCACGGGGGGCAGGCCATAGGTGTCGGGCGGATGATTGGTCAGGTGACGCAGCCCGCCAATCGCTTCGCCAATGACGCCGAACGCCGCGCGATCGCGATAGGGGCCGGTCTGGCCATAGCCTGAAATGCGCGCGATGACGAGGTCAGGACGCGCCGCGCGCAGCGTCGCTTCGTCCAGCCCCATCCGGTCCAGCTGGCCCGGCCTGAAATTTTCCACCAGCACGTCGCAGCACGGCAAAAGCCGCACCACCGCCTCGCGCGCCTGCGGTTTTTTAAGGTCCAGCACCACGCTGCGCTTGTTGCGCGCGTGCAGCGACCACCATAGCGAGCGCCCATCCTTCTGCGCACCCCACTGCCGCGCCGGATCACCATAAGGCGGCTCCACCTTGATGACGTCCGCGCCCAGATCGGCCAGCAGGCGCGTACAGAAGGGCGCCGCCACGAAATGCCCGATTTCCAGAACGCGCAGGCCCTGAAGGACAGGCTGGAGCGGGGGATTGCTGGCCAATCTATTCTCCCTATCATTGTTCCCGCCCCGCAAGCTGCGGGTGGGATCAGCCGTTATTCGCGGCGAACGTCGCTGCTGTCACGTCCTGCTGGCATGGGACTGCCTTATAGCGATTCTGGCGGTAGAAAGCGACCGGCAGGGCACCGCATGTGCCGACGCAGGAGAGAAAGATGCCCGAGTTTCGCGTTCCGGTCCTTATCGTCGGCGGTGGCGGGTGCGGTCTGTCCTCATCGATCTTCCTGTCCGACATGGGCGTCGAATCGTTGCTGATCGAACGGCACCCCGGCCCCGGCCGCATGCCCAAGGCCCGCTATATCAACCAGCGTACGATGGAGATTTTCCGTCAATCCGGCCTCGCCGATGCCATCTATGCCCGCTCCATGCCCCTCGCCCATATTTCCCGGATCCGCTGGGCGACCAGCCTGGCGGGCGACGGCCCGCTCGACCGCCGGACCATCTTTTCGATCGACAGCTTCGGAGGGGGCGACCTTACCCACTATGCGGAGGACAGCCCGTGCCAGAGCACCCTCTACCCGCAGGTGAGGCTGGAACCGCTGCTGCGCGAACTGGCCGAAGCGCGCGCGCCCGGGCAGGTGCGCTATCATCATGAAGCCGTCGATCTGGAACAGGATGAAGACGGCGTAAGGGTCCGGGTCCGCAACCGGGACACGGGCGAGGACTATGTCATCCACGCCGATTATATGATCGCGGCCGATGGCGGGAAATTCGCCGGACCACGGCTGGGCGCCACCTTGCGGGGGCCGACCGACATGGTCGACATGGCGACGCTCTATTTCCGCGCCGACCTGTCGCAATACTGGCCGGACGATCATGCCATGACGACCTGGTTCGTGAACCCGGAAGGCGGCAGCTGGGCCAGCGGCGTGCTGGGCCAGCTCGGCCCGACACGGTTCGGTCGCCATTCGGAAGAATGGATGTTCCATTTCAGTTTCAAACCCGACGACCCTGCCCGCCATGACGATGCGAAGCTGATCCCGCGCATGCGCGAACTGCTCAAACTGCCCGATCTGGAAGTCGACTTGATCGCCACGGGCCATTGGGTGGTCGAAGGCGTGCTGGCCGATCGCTATCGGTTCGGCCGGGTCTTCCTGGCGGGGGACGCCGCGCATCGCCATCCGCCCACCACGGGTCTTGGCCTCAATTCCGCCATCCAGGACGCGCACAATCTGGCATGGAAGCTGGCCGCCGTGGTGAAGGGTCAGGCAGGGTCCGCGCTGCTGGAAAGCTATGAGGCGGAGCGCAGGCCGGTAGCCGCGCGCAATGTCGAATGGGCGCTGCTGACGTTCCAGAATCATACGCTGACCGACATCGGCCTTGGCCTGGACAGGGCCAACGCCGAACGCACGCTGGCCAATCTCCACGCCTATTTCGCCGATAACGATCTGGGCGCCGTGCTGCGCACGCGTCTGGCGCGCATCATGGACGTGCAGCGGATGGAATGGCAGGCGCATGATATCGAAATCGGCTTCTCTTATGAGGAGGGAGCGAAGGTCGCCGATGGAACGCCGCGTCCCCTGCCCGACCCGACCGGCCAGACTTATACGCCGACGACGCGGCCCGGCCACCGCCTGCCCCATTGCTGGGTGGAACGGGCGGGCGAGAGCATCTCGACCCAAGATCTGACGGCTCCCGGCCGTTTCACGCTGATAACCGGACCCATGGGCGCCGCATGGCGCGCGGCCGCACGGCAGATGGCGGCGGCGGGGATGCCGATCGATGCCGTGTCGATCGGCGAGGGCGGCGATTGGCGCGACGACGGACGCTGGACCGGGCTGCGGCAGATTGAAGACGACGGCGCGTTACTCGTCCGCCCGGACAATCATGTCGGATGGCGTTCGGCAGGCGGCTCTCCCGACCCCGCGCGCAGTCTGGCGGAAGCCATGGCCGCGATCCTGTCCCGCTGAACCGCGCGCCGCCTGCCCGGTTCCTCCGGGGGTTGTTAGCAACCGGACGGTGCGAGGGCGCCGTTCCCGCGCTGGCGGTCGGAACGATGGCGGATCACCTGCTGGCGAGCGCTGTTGAATGAATGACCAGACAGACGGTCACGCGCAAACCTCCCTTCTCCGCGCTCCGTGCCCGCATCCTGGATCATGGGCGGCACAGCGTGAATCAGCCGCAAAACGAGCAATAAATTGGACATGTTCGCCGCCGGGGCGATGCACGCGGGCAACACATGCCGAAAAACCCGCCTCCCTCCACCCTGGGAAAGGCCGATAATGTTGACTGCATGTCCGATCCATCCCAGTTGATTGATCATTCAAATCATTGGGTTATATCAGGAGGTTCCCTTGAACAGTAATTTGGGGTTGAAAGCCGTCAGTCTGGCGGCGCTCAGCGTGATGTGCGTACCGGCTCATGCGCAGGACGAAGGCACCGAAATCATCGTCACCGCGCAGAAGCGGCAGCAGAGCCTGTCCGACGTGCCCATGTCGATCACGGCTGTTTCCGGTGACAATCTGGTTCAGCGCGGCGTCACCGACGTGCAGGGCCTTGCCAAGCTTACGCCGGGCCTGAGCGTCGCGGAAAGCGGCAACTCCGTGCCCGTATATTCGCTGCGCGGCATCGGCTTTTTCGACACATCGGTAGGCGCCCGTCCCACGGTCAGCGTCTATGTCGACGAAGTCGGCATGCCCTTTTCTATCATGACGCAGGGCGCGTCCTTCGATCTTGAACGGGTCGAGGTGCTCAAGGGTCCGCAAGGCACGCTGTTCGGCCAGAACGCCACCGGCGGCGCGATCAACTATATCGCGGCAAAGCCCAAGGACACGCTCGAAGCGGGCCTGAACGGCAGCTTCGGCCGTTTCAACGATCTCGACGTCACCGCCTTTGTGACCGGGCCGATCACCGACACGCTCAAGGCGCGGGTCGCGGTGCGCGGCAACATCAGCGATGGATGGCAGCGCAGCTATACGCGCGATGCGACGCTGGGCGACAAGAAGTTCCTTCAGGGGCGGGTGATCCTGGACTGGGAACCGACCGATACCGTGCGCTTCTCGTTCAACGCCAACGGCTTCCTGGACAAGAGCGACACGCAGGCCCCTCAGCTGCTGCAGGTGTTGCCGCAGGCCCCGAAGAACGCCGATCG
>JBFWMJ010000098.1:0-10990 GCA_050251675.1 Sphingobium sp. | reverse complement strand
AACCGTCATAGACTTCGAGTTTGACCTCCACGCCGGCCGCATCGGCTTTGGAAGCGTAACGAATGGAGTCACTCAGCAAACGCTCGCGGGCGGCGACCTGAACGAGACTTGGCGGGAAACCATGGACGTCGGCAAGCAATGGAGACGCAAGCGGATCCTTGGGATCATGGCCCTGAAGATATTGCTGGCGGCAGAATTCAAGCCCTTCGCGACTGACGCAAGGGTCCGTCGTTACCCAATCAATGCTCTCACCCGAATTGGTCAAATCGGCCCATGATGAGGAAACGCAGATGCAGCCTGGCAACGGAACATTATCCCGCTTCAGAGCCACTATTGTCGACAGTACCAATCCACCACCTGCTGAATCCCCGACGATGGCTATCTTGCCTGCCGGATAACCCTGATCCAGCAACCAGTTGTACCCTCTTGCGCATTCGTCGATCTGGGATGGAAATCTGGCGAAAGGGGCCACTTCATAATCGATCGCCAGGGCCGGGCATCCGGTCGCGGCGGCGACGCGGCTGATGACGCCCTGATGCCCCTCCGCAGAGCACCACATGAACCCCCCGCCATGAATGTAGAGAATGACCTGATCGCTTCTCGCATCTGGAGGCCGATACCAGATTGCCTTCGTGCCGTCGAAGCTGACAGTCTCCATCGTGACGCCGGGCAAGATCGGCCATTGCTCAATGGCATAACGTTCCATCTCGGTACGCATCTGCCTGAATTCATCAGAGGGGACGTCGACTGGCAGAGGGGGAATTTGATCATAATAATTTGCTATCAGCTGGCTCGCCATCACACTCTCCATCTTCCGCCGGGTTTTTCTACGGTCGGTTGCCATGATGCTGATGCAGCTCCGCCATCAGCCCAGATTCCTCCGTGGGCTAAAGGTTGCTTCTGGCAACGTCAATAGAACGGCGTTCGAACGCCGGTGCGGCCTGATCGCCAACGCCTCTCACGGAACCGGATATTGCGGTGTCAGGTCGTGCATCCTCATGATCGCGCGACAGCCGCTGCGTGAAGCCGGCGCAGGCGCGCCTCCAAGGAGCATGGCGGCCTGAAGCAAGGCATCCGGCGTAACGGCGCCGGTCTTCATGCTAGGCTGGACGCAGGGGACGGACCATGAAGGAAAGGACTGTCAAATCCTTCCATCATGCTTCCATCGCCGCGTTGCGGCGGCATGTCCGCGACTGACTGACAGCCCATAACTTCGCCAGGCAACGCAAGACCCTCAGGTTCAAGACCTCCTGCGAGGCCGTCGACCAGATCTGCAAATCAAAGCCAGACGTCTTTATCGTCAGGCCATACCATCACATATTGGGACCAGACACATAGGCAATCAGGCGGGCCGGGCGCTTTCCGTCGCCTGTTCCCGCCGTGTCCGCGCGAACGAGCGGGCGGCGCACAGGGCGGACAACGCCAGTGCGGGGATGGCGGTCATGGTGATGGCGCCGAGCAGGTGGCGGTCCAGGACCCAGTCCGACAGCGCGCCGGCGACCAGTGGCCCCGTCGCGGAAAAGATGGAGACGACGAAGCTCCAGATCGCGAAGCTGCGTGCCCGTATCGTTGCCGGCGTCAGGTCCTGAAGCATGGTCGGGACAAGCGCGTTGGCGGTGCATGTCACCAGCAGGAACGACGCCACCGCTGTCAGCGCGGGGCCGATGGCGACGGCGGCGGCCAGCATCGCGGCGCAGGGGATGGCCGCCAGTGCGCCCATGCCCATGATGAGCGGGCGCGCCGCCCGTCCGAAACGCCGTCCCAGCATCCTGTCGAGCAATCCGGCGACGGGCAGGCATCCGACGGTGGTCGCCAGGACGATCAGCCCCATCGCCTGGCCGATCGCGCCGATGTCCGCGCCGAAACGGCGTTAGAGCGCAAGCGTGACCAGCTGGTTAAGCGCCTGGACGGCGATCAGCAGGCATCCCGCCACGCCGGCGAACAGGCCGACCGCCTGCCAGCGTTCGCGCAGGAACAACGCCAGCGATGCCGTCGCCTTCACATGGGCGGCGGTGATGTGCCGGGGCGGGTCGAGCGTCAGCGACGCCAGCGCCAGCAGTGGAATGCCCGCCGTCGACAGCAGCAGGAATGCCTTGCGCCAGGCTTCGATCGACAGCGGGATCAGTTGATCTGCGGCGGCCAGGAGGGCGCCGCCGAAATAGAAACCGCCGCTGGCGCCCGCCGCCATCAGTGCGGCGAAGCTGAGATTGGCCGCCACCCGGTGCCGGTCGGGCGCCAGGTCGGGGATCATCGAATAGACGAGGGGGATCATCGCGAACTCGGTGATGCCCGCAGCCGACCGGCCGATGAAGAACAGCGGGAAATTGGGCGCGAGCGCGCTCAGCACCATCATCGCGGTCGACGCGGCTATCAGGCACAGCAACACTATTTTGCGCGAAAAACGGTCGGCGAACCGTGCCAGCGGGATGGCGACGAAACTGCCGACCAGGACGCCGGCCAGCCCCTGCAGCGCGCCCAGCGCGGCATCGCTGATCGCGAAGCTTTTCTGAATGGCGGAAAGCGAGAGCGCCTGAAGCCCCATGTCGCTCATCTGCACGCCTGCCGTCACGCCCAGACATGCGACCGTGAACACGGCCGCTGGCGTCCATGTGGCGGGTGGCCCGCCGGAATGGCCCGATCCCGATAGTGTCGTGTCGGCGGTCATAAACCTCGTTCCTGTCGCGCGCTCGGTTTGTCCGGTCAAGGTCGCGGCCGGTGCCATGGCCAGAAACAGGACCGGAACTACTGCTGATGGCCATTGGATCAGGCCATATTCTGGTTGGATCAGGCCAGATCCCATGTCATATTATTGCAAATGATTCGCAATCACGCCAGTGCCAGTCGCCACGGGTTGCCGCAAGGGGGGCAACGCATTCAGGGAGTTCATGTCATGTCCGTTGTGCGCCGCGATCGTATCTGCCTTTCGTCCATCCTGCTGGCCGGCACGGCGATGCTGGCGCCGGCGCTGGCACAGGCGCAGGATGGCCAGGTGCAGGATGGGGGCGCGCCCATGCAGGATGTCGCCGCTACCGGGATCGAGACGGTCCGCCAGGATGACGGTGCGATCATCGTCACCGCCCGCCGGTTCGTTCCCGACGGCGCGATCACCGCGAGCAAGACGACCGCGCCGCTGATCGAAACGCCACAGTCGGTTTCGGTCATCTCACGTGATCAGATCGACCTGCTGAACTTCATCGACGTCCAGCAGGCGGTGCGATATACGGCGGGCGTCGCCGGCGAAAATTACGGGCCGGACCTGCGCTTCGATTTTCTACGCGTGCGCGGTTTCATTCCGGTGCAATATATCGACGGCGTACAGGCGCCGGTCAGCGACACGATCGATAATGTGGGCCTCGACCTCTATGGTTTTGAGGCGGTCGATATATTGAAGGGCTCGTCCAGCGTCCTCTATGGTTCGACCCCGCCGGGCGGCATCTATAATCTGACCAGCAGGCGTCCGTCGGCGCGGTTCGACGGCGAGGTTCAGGTCAAATATGGCACTGACGATTTCAAACAGGCGGCTGGGACCGTCACCGGTGCCATCACCGACGGCATCAGCGCGCGGCTGACCGGCCTTTACCGTGACCGCGACGGCCAGACCGACCATGTCACCGCCCGGCGCGCCTATATCGCGCCCGCGGTAGCATTTGACATCACGCCCGATACGAAGCTGACCGCCTTTGGTTATTATCAGTGGGATCGTGTCGAAGGCGATACGAACGGATTCCTGCCTGCGATCGGTGTATTGTTCGACAATCCGGTCGGAAAAGTCCGCCGCGGTATCAATCTGGGCGAGCCGGACTATAATTTCTTTCGTCGCGAACAGTGGGCCATGGGATATGAGCTGACCCATCGTTTTTCCAGCGCCCTGCGCTTCACGCAGAATGTCCGCTGGACCGATTACAGCGAGTATCAGCAGATCATTTACGGGTCAGCTCTGGGCGAGGACAATCGCACCGTTTCGCGCTCCAATTTCCCGTTCAAGGACGATACGCAGCAGTTCGCGGCCGACCATCGGCTGGACGCCAGCTTCGCGACCGGCGCGGTCGAGCATCGGATGCTGATCGGTTTCGATTACCGCAACTATCGCGAACAGTCCGCTTTCGCCTTTGGCGCGGCGAGCGACATCGACCTGTTCGATCCGGTGTACAGCACGAAGCCGATCGCGGTGCCGGACCTTTCCCCCTTCACCAATGTGCGCCTGAAACAATATGGCCTGTATGCGCAGGATCAGATCAGGTTCGGTGATTTCATCCTGACACTGTCGGGTCGGAATGACTGGTCCGACGTCACCGATTACGCAAATCCAGCGCAAAGCGACAAGCAGAGCAAATTCACCTGGCGCGTGGGGGCCACGTACGTCACTGAGGCGGGTATCGCGCCCTATATCGGCTATTCCACCTCGTTCATGACCAATGTTGGTTCGACGTTCGAGGAAGAACGTTTCAAGCCGAGCACCGGCAAGCAATGGGAAGCGGGCATCAAATATGACGGGAGAAATCTGGGTGACGCAGTGAAACTGTTCGCCACCGCCGCGCTGTTCCGTATCCAGCAGGACAATCCGCTGCTCACCGATCCCGAAAATGTCTTCTTCGATATCCAGACCGGCCGGATCGTGTCCAAGGGGATCGAACTGGAAGCTGTGGCGCGCTTCCACCAGAAGCTGAGCGTCAACGCGTCCTACAGCTTTACCGATGCGAAGATCACCCGGAGCGAATTCGCCCCGGAGGTCGGCGCCCGCCTGGAAGCGACGCCGCGCCACAAGGCATCGCTGTTCATCGATTACACGCAGGATACCGGGCCGCTGGCCGGCTTTGGCGGCGGCGCGGGCGTGCGTTACCTCAGCAGCAGTCCGGGCGTGGTCCCTTCGACCGTTCCTGCGGTTCTGTTCACCAGTCCGGCCGTGACCCTGTTCGATGCGACACTGCATTACGACATTCCGGGGTGGCGGCTGGCCATCAACGGCAGCAACATCTTCGACAAACGCTATGCGGGCCGTTGCAACGGGTCGATGGGTTGTTTCTTCGGCCAGAACCGTCAGATCATCGCCACGGTCACCAAGCAGTTCTAGGCATGCCATCCCGGCGCCGCCCGGTGCCGGGAGCACGGCATCATGGCGGCGATCGGGGCCTGTTCAGAGCCGCGGCATGGCTTTGACGGCCCGCGTTGCCGTGCAGGCCGGCTGATATGTGCGGCGGCGTGTACGCCGGGCCGGAGGCGCATCACAAGCCCCTGATCGTTTCGATCGTTCATTGCGGGGAAACAGGGACTGCCATTGATGATCGATCCGGTGGGAAGCAGGGGCAACCCGCGATGCCGCCACCTCTGTCGGAACGATCCGCGTGGTGCTTCGGAAGGCCGGTCATCCAGCCCCGATCGCATGAGGCCAGCCCCAATCGCATGAGGAAAGCAACAGGGACGCGGCGGCCGATGGGCCGATAATGACGAAAGACCGGACGCTACCGCCGATCATCCAGCCCAAGGTCGCGGAGCAGGGCGTGCCCGGCTTCGGCCCAGCTTTCCTTGCCCGCCCATATCACTTCGGCTGGCGCGCTGGCCAGCCAGCGTGCAATCGCTTCGCTCAGTGCGGGGGGGGAATCGTCCTGGAAATAAGATATGCCGCTCTGATCGCTCATCTCGCGGAACACCGGCAGGTCACGCGCGAACACCGGCTTCCCGTGCTGCAACGCTTCGATGATGGGCAGGCCAAAGCCTTCCGCGCGCGACATCATCATCACGCCGTTGCAGCGCGCGTAGAACAGTTCCAGCCCCTCATCACTGATATCGTTGAAGCGGAACAGGCGCTTATCCTTTTCGGGATGGTCGGCCAGACGCTGCTCCAGAGCCGCCGATCGCCACCCGTCCTGGCCGATGATGACTAGGCACAGGTCGTGGTGGCGGTTGTCCGCCCATAATATCTCCATGGCATCCAGCGCGACCCCGTAGGCCTTGCGCGGTTCGACCGTCCCGACCATGAGCAACAGTCTGGACGATGCGAGGCGGTCCAGCAGGGCACGATGCGCGGCGGCGACGCCCCGTGTCGGGGATGTGCTGGCCAGGTCGCCACCCAGCGGAATATGAGTGATGGCGGCCGGGCCGCGGCCTTTCGGCGCCGCCCTTGCAAACAACGCCTCGACATCGGTTCTGACCGCTGCCGATATGCACAGGACGCGGTCGGCATGGCAGAGGAGCCAGCGAAGCCAGCGCCTGAAATTGCGGACGTTCTTCCGGGTGAAATAATCGGGCAACTGTTCCGGCAGAAGATCGTAGACCAGTACCGCCACGGTCACGCCGCGCGATTTGAGCCAGCGCAGTTGCAGGTCATGGCGGGGCAGCAGGTGGGCGGACAGGTCGAGGCCAAGGAAAATGTCGCCGGGGCGCGGCGTGATGTTGCGGGCATGGCGCACCGCGGCAAAGTCATTCTCCTGCCATTGCTGGACGGTCAGTGCGCGATACGGATGCTTCCGCGTCGCGACCACCGGGACGACCCGGAAAGTCGTTCCCTGTGTCGCGATCAGATAACCCATCAGTGCGCGGACGACGCGTTGAATGCCAGTCTTGCTATCCTGTCGGAAGATTGTCGAAATATCGACATATATACGGCGCAGGGCCGGGTCGCCCCGCGCCTCGGCAGGCCGTCGTGCTCTCGACCACCCATGGCGCAGATGGAAAGCAACCTCGATTGCCGCGCGATACATGAACGTCAGGCCATCGTCCTGTCATAGACTTCATAGGCTTCGGCGACGCTGTCGAACATGGTGAGCTTGCCCTCGGTGAGCACCGCGGCCCGATCGCAATGCTCGCTGATATAGCCGGGATCGTGGGACACGAAGATCATGGCGCGGTCGCCGCGCTTTTCAAACAGTTCCACACGGCATTTGTCATGAAACCGCTTGTCGCCGACCGAAATCACTTCATCGATCAGGAAACAGTCGAATTCGACAATCATGGACACGGCAAAGGCGAGTCGCGCCAGCATGCCCGCGGAATATTTCGAAACCGGTTCGCGCAAATACATGCCGAGTTCAGCAAAATCGTCGATGAATGCGATTTGGGATTCCACGTCCACGTCATAGATGCGGGATATGAAACGCAGATTGTCCATGCCGGTCAGGGAAAATTGAAAGGCGCCACCGAACGCCAGCGGCCATGAAACGGTCATGTTTCTGGTAACGCGCCCTTTCGTCGGCAACTCAGCGCCGCTGATCAATCGGATCATCGTGGATTTGCCGGCACCGTTTCGGCCCAATATGCCGATCTTCTCGCCGGGATGGACCACCATATTGACATTATCCAATATGGTACGGGGGCCTTTCCGCGTCGGATAGACCTTGCTCATATTCTCGATGAAGATCATCCGGGCACGACCGTCCTGCTGATGAAGCGCAATTGCGAAAGCGCCATGACGGTAAGGCCCATGTTGAACGCGGCGACATAGCCCATGTCGTATATCGCATTGAAATGCGACCCGAAATAGCCGTCCCGGACCATTTCCACGCAATGGACCATCGGAAGCCACAGGATGAATTCCTGCGCTTGTGGCGGCAGCGCCTCTACCAGGAATATAGCGCCGGAAAGGGGGAACAACATATAGGTGAATGGATGCCAGAACTTGTCGATCAGCTCGGAACGTTCGGAAAGGGCGCCCATGAGCAGGCCAAGCGCCATGCCGAACCAGACCAGCATCAGCCAACCCCCCGCAACGGTCAGTACATCCTCCGGCATGTCCATCCATTCAAAGCCGATGAAGACCATGCCCAACAGGACGAAGGACATGGTCACACCGGCCGCTTCCAGCAGAACACGCGCTAACATGATATCGAGTATGCGCACGTTGCGATGGAACATGAGCGAGAGATTGGGCTGGACCGATCCGACGGTGCGCCCAGGCATGTTGCGCCATAGCAGGACGCAGGAATAGCCGGTCAGGGCGAAGACGGTAATCGGCAGGTCCACGCCATGCGCGCTTTTCGTATACGACCACAGCAACGTGACACCGACGGTGAACATCATCGGTTCGAGGAACAGCCAGAGGAAGCCGACATTATGCCGGCCATAGCGCGTGAGTATCTCGCGCATGAGGAGCGCGAAGACCACCCGCCTCTGAAGCTGGAGCGATCGAAGGAGCGGTGTGTCGTTTGGCGTATTAAGCTCATTCGGCACGGGGTCAGTCCTTATGTTCACGGACGCCGGCAACTAGCATCGACAAGATACCCCATGCGACCAGCCCGACGACCAGCGTCGAGAGGATGATGCGCATCCTGCGGGGCTCCAGCGGCGCGTCGGGCTTGCTGGGCTGAACGATGCGTTCCAGATAGACCTGCTTGCGCCGCGCTTCGTCGCGCGCGTCCTGAAGCGAAGCCATGGCGCTGGTCAGCCGTTTGTCGGCGAACTGGCTTTCGAGGGTCAGGCGCTGATACTGGACAGCCGCGCCCGCCAGCGAGCGTTGTCCACCCGCGATCTTGCCAACCTCTTCATCGATCTCGCGCGCCAATCCCTTGACACGCGTTTCCAGCACGGGGACCTGCGGGTTGAGCGGGGTGAAGGCACGAAGTTGCAGCAACTGCGTCTTGGTCGCTATCAATTCGTCCTGAAGCTTGGAGACGAGGTTGAGCTGTACGGTGGCCTGCCGCTCGGGATCGACGATACCCTGGGCGTTACGAAAGGAGGACAGGGCCAACGCTGCCTTCTGGGCGGCACCCTCTGCATTGGAAACCTCGACCTGTGCGAAACGGATAAGGTCTTCCCGGCTTCGGTCGTTCAACCGGTTCACCAGACCTTCGGAAAGTTCGAGCAGGCGTTCGTTCAGATAATGGGCCTCGTCGGCCTGATAGGCCCGGACCGTCACGGCCAGCACCGTGCCCGTCCCGCCGGGTTTCACTTCGACCCGTTTCTTGTAATATTTGAACAGCGACTCGAATGATATGCTGCTCCAATTCCCGCCGAATCGGCTGAACATGTCGATATGCGGCGCGGAGAAGGAGCGCTCGACATATTTGCCCTTGTTCAGTTCCTGCAACGCGTCGCGCGAGACGATGAAGTCCTGAACCGCGATAATCTCGTCGCCCGCAGCCGAAACGCCAGGCGTGCGCAGCAGGGCGCCAAGTCCTGATTGAGTCTCTTTTTCTGGACTGCGCACGACGAACCGGGATTCCGATATGTAAACGTCTGACGCTATCAGGCCATAATATAGAGCGGCAATTAAAGTAGGCAGGATGACGACAAGAACAAACAGGCGGTCGACGTTTTTCACCCGATCACGGATCAGTTTTGACATTAACTTTCTTGTCCTATGGTCCCGACCCACGTCACAAACAGGGTGAGCTGCCGAAGAGAGGTGCCCGACCGGCGGACGATCGGTACGAGCCGGGCTGTGCCCTAAATGCAGGCTGTTTGCAATGGTGGCTTGCGATGACGCAAGTGCCCCGCGCGCCAGGCTGAGCCGCGAACGGGACGGCGGACCGACGGGCGGAACAAAGCGCTTGCAATGCCGCATCAACTGTTGTGGAAACCGGACATTGCGCGCAGCGTCTTGATTGATGCTGTGCTTTTCTGGGAGGTCTCATGATTTGCACGTTCGCGCGCGGCCGGTTTGTGTCGCCGCTTGTCCCGTCCCTCCTCGCTCTTGCTGGTCTTGCCGTGGCGGGCTGTACCTCCGTCGGGCCCAGCTCCCAGGCAGTCCAGCGGGCGCCTGCAAAATCGGATCTCAAGGGTATCACGGTGGTCAATATCGATGCCCATCTCCTGCCCAGGCTGAAAGTGCAGCCGTCACCGGGCTTCTCCGAAATATTCGGCAATGGCGTGACGGGCAGTCCGGCGATCGGGCCTGGCGATGTGCTGGAAGTCACCATATGGGAAGCGCCGCCGGCCGTGCTGTTCGGGATGACGGCGCGGCCGACCGGCGCCGAAACCGGCCGTTCGACATCGCTGCCTGAGTTTCTGGTCAGTCAGTCCGGTGTGATATCCATTCCGTTCGTGGGCGTCGTGCAGGTCGCCGGACGTCCTCTGCCGGACATTGAGCGCGAGATCGTGGCGCGCCTTCGCGGCAAGGCGCATCTGCCGCAGGTGATGGTGCGCCTGCTCCGCAACGAAACCGCCAATGTGACCGTCGTGGGCGAAGTTGCGAGAAGCCTGCGCATGCCTCTCACGCCCAAGGGAGAGCATCTGCTGGATGCGATCGCGGCCGCGGGAGGGACGAAGCAGGAGGTGGACAAGGTGACCGTGCAGATCGTGCGGAACGGGGTGGCGCAATCCATGCCGTTGCAGGCGGTGATCAGCGACTCCCGGCACAATGTCGCGCTGCGTAGCGAGGATGTCGTCACGGTGATGTACCAGCCGTATCGCTTTACCGTACTCGGCGCCGCCGGCCGCACCGGCGAGGTGCCGTTCGAGGGGACCGGGCTGACACTGGCGCAGGCGATGGGGCGGGCCAATGGCTTGCAGGATGGAAGAGCCGATGCGAAGGGCGTGTTCCTGTTCCGGTGGGAGGATCCGGCGGTGCTGGGTGGCCAGCCGGAAGGCGGGTTCGTTCGTGATGACGGTCGTGTTCCCGTCATCTATCGCGTCAACATGAAGGATCCGGCGACCCTGTTCATCATGCAGGAATTCGCGGTCCGCAATGAAGACATCCTGTATGTGTCGAACAGCCCCGCCGCCGACATGCAGCGGTTTATCAGCCTTGTTGCATCGACCATCTTCCCGATCATTTCCATCGAGAATGCCGTAAGTCGGAATTGACGGTCGCGGATCGACAGTGGAGATAGCGTGCGAAAGCTGAAGACCTTGGCGGTGGAGAAGCCGTGGGGAAGGATCGATCTTCCCACGGCGTTCGACAATCCTGATCGCCGCCAGATCGGTGAGATCTGGTATCAGGCGGACGGGGGTGAGGATTTGCCGCTGCTGGTGAAATATATCTTCACCAGCGACAGGCTGTCGATCCAGGTGCACCCCAATGACGACCAGGCGCGCGCCCGCGGTCTTCCGCGCGGCA
>JBFWMJ010000097.1:0-10999 GCA_050251675.1 Sphingobium sp. | reverse complement strand
GCTTTCGACGATGATCCGCTCTATGTCGGGCACCGGATGGTTGACGAGGTCCTTGGCGATTTCCCCGATCAGGCGGTTTTCGACCGCCTTGTGATAGTGTTTGCGCATTTCCCCCAGTGCGGGCGGCGGCGCGACGATGATCAGCTTTTCATAGTCGTTGCCCAGCGCGCGGCGATTGAGGATCGCCACGGCATCCGCCGCGAAGCGCTGCTCCTCCAGATCGTGAAAATCAACTTCCTCCATGGAACTCTGCCGTCCGCCCTGGGGCGATGACGATCGGCCCGCGGCGTCCGAAGACTGCTCCCTGTCGGCCGGATTATGCTGCGACGTCACCGCTTCCGCCTCCAGCCGCGGATAAGCGGCATCGCCCTTGTTGCGAAAGAACAGCAGCTTGCGTCCGTCCGCCACCAGCACCACCGCGTCATGTTCGATCTGCATAGCCTCTCTCCTTGGATTGCAGGGAGGAAAACGAGCGACGGCATGCGGGGTTGCGCGGTTCGGCGCGCGTCGGCATAGGTCTGGCCCATGCATGACATCCGCTTCATCCGGGACAATCCCGACGCGTTCGACACCGCCCTCGGCCGCCGCGGGGCAGCCCCTCTTAGCGGCGAGATCCTGGCGCTTGATGAGCGGAGCCGCGCGATCAAAACACAAATCCAGCAGGGGCAGGCACGGCGCAATGAAGCCAGCAAGGCGATCGGTCAGGCGATGGCCGCCAAGGACATGGCCGCCGCCGATGCACTGAAGGCGGAAGTCGCGGCGCTAAAGGAAAACATGCCCGCGCTGGAGGAGGAGGACCGGACGGTCAGCGACTCGCTCCATGCCCTGCTCGCCGCCATCCCCAACCTGCCGGCCGACGATGTGCCGCAAGGAGAGGATGAGGAGGGCAATGTGGAGGTCGGCCGCTGGGGCACGCCCCGCACCTTCGACTTCACACCGCGCGATCATGCCGATTTCGGCCCGGCGCTGGGTCTGGATTTTGAAGGCGGGGCATCGCTGTCAGGCGCTCGTTTCACCGCCCTGCGCGGGCAGATGGCGCGGCTCCACCGGGCGCTCGGCCAGTTCATGCTGGACCGGCAGACTGCGCAGAACGGTTATGAGGAGGTAAACCCGCCGCTGCTGGTCCGCGACGACGCTGTATTCGGCACCGGCCAGCTCCCCAAATTCGCGGAAGACCTGTTCCGCACGACCGATGGCCGATGGCTGATCCCCACCGCCGAAGTGTCCCTCACCAATCTGGCGCGCGAACAGATCGTGCCGCTGGACAGCCTGCCCATCCGCCTCACGGCCCTCACCCCCTGTTTCCGGTCGGAAGCGGGATCGGCCGGCCGCGACACGCGCGGCTTCATCCGGCAGCATCAATTCGAGAAGGTCGAGCTGGTCGCGCTGTGCGCGCCGGACCAGTCGGACGCGGAACATGAGCGCATGTGCGCCGCGGCGGAGGACATTCTTCAGGCGCTGGCCCTGCCCTATCGCAAGATGCTGCTATGCACCGGCGACATGGGGTTTTCCGCAGCGAAAACCTATGATCTGGAAGTCTGGCTACCCAGCCAGAACACCTGGCGCGAGATCAGTTCCGTTTCCAACTGCGCCGATTTTCAAGCGCGGCGGATGAACGCCCGCTACCGGCCGGAGGGGGAGAAGCAGACCCGCTTCCTGCACACACTCAACGGATCGGGCCTGGCGGTCGGCCGGACGCTGGTGGCGGTACTGGAAAATTACCAGCAGGCGGACGGCAGCGTCACCGTGCCCGAAGCATTGGCGCCCTATATGGGCGGGATCACCCGTCTTGCGCCGCAATAAAGGCGTTCTGTGCTCCTTCCTCCGCGAGGCGGACGAAGGATCGTGGCGGGCCGGGAATGACAGGCCGGCCGCGATCCGCCAGAGGTGGAAGCGGTGATCCGCCCGTTTCATCCGGCTCGTCCGCCCCGGCCCGCGGCGCACCGGTCTTTCTCCTCGCCCTCCTTCTCTTCCGTTCTGCCCGTGTTGCTGCTTGCCGGCTGCATCCCCGCGCAGGGACCGACACCGCCGCCACGGATGGATGCGGATGCCGCGACAGTCAGCACAAGGGAAACCGAGCCGGTATGGACGGCGCAGCAGGTGGTGCCGGACGCCCATGCCGTGTCCGGGACCACCCATATCGTGCAACCGGGCGACACGCTGGGCGGCATCGCCAACCGGACCGGCGCCGGGACAGGGGCGATCGCAAGGGCGAACAACCTCGCGCCGCCCTATATGATTCGGGCCGGGCAGAAACTGACTATCCCCGCCGGCCGCTATCACCGTGTCGCGGAAGGCGAAACGGGGATCGCCATCGCTGCGGCCTATGGCGTGCAATGGCGGCGCGTGGTCGAGATCAACGGTCTGGAAGAACCCTATATGCTGCGCCGGGACCAGCGGCTGCTCCTGCCGGAGGAGGCGCTGCGCCGCCCACCGACGATGGAGGAGCGCGCGGCGGCCTTCCGCATCGACATTGACGACGTGCTGACCGGCGGCCAGCCGGCGGCGGCGGAAAACGCGCCCGTCGCCATCGCATCGGCCCAGCCCCGCCCGCTGCCTTCCAACGTGCCGATCGCCACGCCTGGCGGATTTTCGGGCGGTTTCGCCTGGCCGGCGCACGGCGCCATCGTGTCGCGATTCGGACCGGGGGAAAGCGGCGCGCGCAATAATGGCATCGACATCGCGGTTCCGCCCGGCACGGCGATCCGCGCCGCCGCTGACGGCGTGGTCGCCTATGCCGGGGATCAGGTGGCAGTGTTCGGCGGATTGGTGCTGGTCACCCATGGCGGCGGCTGGGTCAGCGCCTATGGCCATGCCTCGCGCGTGGATGTCGTGCGCGGGCAGAAGGTCACGCAGGGTCAGGTCATCGCCCTGTCGGGCGACAGCGGCTATGCCAGCCAGCCCAAGCTGCATTTCGAATTGCGCAGGAATCGCGTGCCGGTGAACCCGATCGGCCAGTTACCCCCCGGTAAAGCGGCATCGGGCCGACAATGACCGCCGCCGGAACCGCCGGATAAGGCGCCTGTGCGCGGCGACGTGACATCGGGCTGATAAATCCCTATGTGCGCGGCGACATATGGCAACGAAATTCCCCGAACCGCCCAAGGTCGGCATGGTGTCGCTGGGCTGTCCCAAGGCATTGGTCGACAGCGAACGTATCCTGACCAAGCTGCGCTCCGACGGCTATCAGATGTCCGCCGACTATGCCGGCGCCGACGTCGTGCTGGTCAACACCTGCGGCTTTCTTGATTCGGCCAAGGCGGAATCGCTCGAAGCGATCGGGGAAGCGATCGCGGAAAACGGCCGGGTCATCGTCACCGGCTGCATGGGGCAGGATGCCGACCTGATCCGCGCGCAGTTCCCACAAGTGCTGGCCGTCACCGGCGCGCATCAATATGAGGCGGTGGTGAATGCGGTGCACGAAGCATCGCCGCCGGTGCCCAATGCCTTCGTCGACCTGGTGCCGGAGGGCGGCCTTAAACTGACGCCGCGCCATTACAGCTACCTCAAGATATCGGAGGGCTGCAACCACCGCTGCTCCTTCTGCATCATCCCCTCGATTCGCGGCGATCTGGTGTCGCGGCGCATCGATGCGGTGCTGCGCGAGGCGGAAAAGCTGGTGGCGGCGGGCACGAAGGAATTGCTGGTCATCAGCCAGGACACCTCGGCCTATGGCGTCGACACCCGGCATGAACCCCGGTCGTGGAAGGGACGGGATGTCCGCGCCCACATGACAGATCTGGCCCGCGAACTGGGCCAGTTGCGGACGGCGGACGGCACCGCGCCGTGGGTGCGGCTACACTATGTCTACCCTTATCCGCATGTCGACCATGTTATCCCGCTGATGGCGCAGGGGCTGCTGACGCCCTATCTCGACATTCCTTTCCAGCACGCCGCGCCCGCTGTGCTCAAGGCGATGAAGCGCCCGGCGAATGAGGCCAAGGTGCTGGACCGCATCCGCAAATGGCGCGACATCTGCCCGGATATCGCGATCCGATCCAGCTTCGTGATCGGTTTCCCCGGCGAGACAGAGGCCGATTTCAACTATCTTCTGGACTGGCTGGATGAAGCACAGCTCGACCGGGTCGGCGCCTTCCGCTTTGAACCGGTGGAAGGCGCGGCGGCCAACGACCTGCCCGGAGCCGTGCCCGAGGAGGTCAAGGAAGAGCGTTATCAGCGCATCATGGAGCGGACCGCCGCGATCAGCGCCGCCAAGTTGCAGGCGAAGATCGGCCGCACGCTGCCGGTCATTCTGGACGAGATCGGCGAACCTGACGAAGAAGACGGGTCGATCGGCGCGACCGGCCGCAGCCAGGCGGACGCGCCGGAGATAGACGGCCATGTCTTCCTGCGGGATGTCGGCGAGGGGCGGCAGCCCGGTGACATTGTCGATGTGCTGGTCGAGGACGCCGACGAACATGACCTGTACGGCGTGCCAGCCTGACCCGCCCCGCGCGGCGCGCGCGTCCTACCCTTCCGCGCCGCCCGCGAAAGCGTCCTGATATTCGGTCTTGATCGCGCCCAGCATCGCCTTGTCCACCGGCAAGGGCACCTCATAGCTGCCCTCGGCATAAGGCCCGGCGCTATAGGGGCCGACGATGACCATGATGCCGTCGACCAGTTTGCCGTCCTTCGATGTCGGGACCAGCGTTTCCTTCATCGGGTCGATGCAGTTAGTGAAGTCGTCATCGCCGCGCACCACCGGCGCGCCGCGCTTTTGCGCGCGCTGCTTGTCCAGCGTGTCGCAAAAGCGGCCACGGATCGCCGACGCGAAGGCGGGAGGTGACGTCATCAGCGCCGTCAGGCTGGTTTCCCGCTTGCGCGCCCGGTCCCACAACACAGCGCTATAGCCGGTCATGCCATGCGCGCCGCCGGTGAAGACATAGCTGGTCGATGTCAGCGCCAGAAAACGGGGCGTATCGGCGGACACGGTCCAGCGCGTTTCCAGGCTGTGCCCGCGGAAGGGATAGCCAGCCTCCTTCGCGGCCTTGCTGTCCTGCCGCGCCATGCCGGTCGCGTCGGCCCGGGACCGGGCAAGGTCCTTGCCGAATTTGTCGGCGAGCGCCGGGACCGCCGCCGCCTGCGCCGGATAGGCATAGCTGAATTCCAGCAGATCAGTCTTTTCCGATATCTCGAACGGCTTTGCCTCGGGTGCGGACGGCGCAGCCCCCGTCATGCGGTCGGCGAAATCGGTCGCTGCGACGCCATTCATCGCATTTACCTGTTCCCCCTGCTGCTTTGGCGAGCATCCCGCGACCAGCCCGGCCATCAGCAGGCCCGCCGCCCCGACGATCATCGTCTTCCCGGCCATCATGCCACCCCGCCCGCGCATCAATGCATTCGCGCCGCAAGGCAGCGTTCGCTGACCGCCTGCCGCGCATATTGCCCCTGAAGCGCGCTGCCGGCATTAGGCCATCCTTCGGCGATCAAGGCCCGTTCGACAGCATGCGCGCCATCGAAGCGGCCGGTTTCCGCCAGTTGATAGGCCCTCTCGCGTGCCGCCCTCAGGCCCCTGTGATCATCCGCGAACATCGCTCGTCTCCTTTTATCCACTCGCAACCTCACGATCATCAGGCCGGCGGCCAGCCGTTAAAGCGGCGCAGGGCCATGCGGCTGATCATCATCGCATGATACCATTGCAAGGCGGGAACGCGGATTCGATGAAAAATGGCATTTTCATCCCCCACCGCTTTCTCCTACATCCTGATCATGACAGATTTTACCGACCTGCTCAAAGCAGACAACACCCAATCCGCGTGTTCGATCCACCTTGTCGACGCGGACGGGCTGGACGGATGGATGGCGGCGCAGCCGGAACAGACCCGCGCGATCGTCACCGCGCAGAAGTTCGCCGCAAAACCGCATGAATTCGCCATCGTGCCGGGCGCTTCGCCTGCGGCATGGTCCGTCGTGGCAGGTATCGCGAAGGCCGGGGAACCGGGCTGCTGGTGCCTGGCGAAGCTGGCCGAATCCCTGCCCGAAGGCCAGTATCGGCTGAGCGAAGGGACACCGGGCATGGCGGCGTTGGGCTGGCTGACCGCGCAATATCGCTTCGAGCGCTATCGGCGGCAGGACGGGGCCGCCGGGCCGCGCGTGCTCTTGACCACCGACGTGGCGCGGATCGGCCCGACCGTGCGTCTGGCCGAGGCGGTGGCGCTGGTACGCGACCTGATCAACACACCGGCCGCCGACATGGGCCCAGCCGAACTGGAACAGGCGGTCCGCGATGTCGGCGACGGGTTCGGCGCGCGGGTGACGGTGACGCGCGGCGACGCCCTGGCCCAGCAGTTTCCGATGATCCATGCCGTTGGCAAGGCGGCGGACCGGCTGTTCGCGCCGCGCCTCATCGAACTCGAATGGGGCGACCCGGGCGCACCGCGCGTCGCCATCGTCGGCAAGGGCATCTGTTTCGACAGCGGCGGGCTGGACATCAAACCCTCCTCCGCCATGCGCCTGATGAAAAAGGATATGGGCGGCGCGGCCCATGCGCTGGCGCTCGCCCGGCTGATCATGGGTGCCGGTTTGCCGATATGCCTGCACCTGCTGATCCCGGCCGCCGAAAATGCGATCGCCGGCAACGCATTCCGGCCGGGCGACATCATGAACAGCCGGCAGGGTCTGACCGTCGAGATCGGCAACACCGATGCCGAGGGACGGCTGGTGCTGGGCGACGCGCTGACGCGCGCGGGCGAGGACAAGCCTGATCTGATCATCGATTTCGCCACCCTCACGGGGGCGGCGCGCGTGGCGGTCGGCCCTGACCTGCCAGCGATGTTCACCAACGACGACGCTATCGCCGGCGCCATGGAGGCCGCGGGAACGGCTGTCGACGATCCGGTCTGGCGCCTGCCGTTGTGGGACGGTTATGCCGAGATGCTGAAATCCGACATCGCCGACATCAACAATGCCGGCGAAGGCGGTTTCGCCGGCGCCATCACCGCCGCCCTGTTCCTGCGCCGCTTCATTCCCGACGCCACGCCCTGGGTGCATCTCGACACTTTCGCCTGGCGTCCCGCCGCCAGACCCGGCCGGCCCAAGGGTGGTGAAGCGCTTGGGCTTCGCGCGGCATTCGCCATGCTGGAAAAACGCTATTGCACTCGGACTTCATGAAGGGGCCATAAAGCGAGGCTGTCGTAAAAACGGGCCTGTCGTAAAAAACGGACAGGGCGAGGGCCGTTACGCAACCGGATTGGCCATTGCGCGTTGGGGCAGCATGAACGTGCAATCGGCCCCTGATGAGTCCCGTGCGATCGAACGACGTGGAGCGAAGGCGCTGAGCCAATGGATGCAAACCCTCGTCGGCTATGTCCGGTCGGGCAGGCCTGACCTGACCAATCGGCAGATGGCCCTCATGATGACCGTGTATATCGATAGCGGGCCGCATACGGTGCGGGGCCTTGCGGAAGTGCTGAACGTGTCCAAGCCGGTGATCACGCGCGCGCTGAACAAGCTGTCCGCGCTCGGCTACCTACGCCGCGAGCGCGATGCCGCCGACCGCCGCAATATTTTCATTGCCCGAACGCGTAAGGGGGCGGAATTCCTTGACGGCTTTCATGGTTTCATCGCAGGAACCGGCCGCGATGAAAGGACCGATCACACCCGCCCCGGCCATACGACCTGAACCGACCCGTTTCCGGTTGCAGGGCCGCTCCGCCAGCCTGGACCGCCGCATTCATGCGGCCCGCCCTGACCTGGCCGACATCGCGCTCGCCGGCACGCTCTTTTCCGCCCATTATGCCCGCGCGGTGGAATTCACCTGCGTGGCGGCAGGGGCGCCCGTCCTCGCCGCCCCTGCCGCGACGGCGCGCGCCGTCAGCGAATTGCTGAGGGGGGAAAGCTTTCACGCGTTGGACGTCACGACGGACTGGGCCTGGGGCTTTTGCGGGCATGATGCCTATGTCGGCTACGTCCGGCGGGAGGCGCTGGATACGCGTGAGGAGGCGACGCACCGTGTCACGGCGCACCCCGCGCCTCTGTTCCGCGAACCCGATATCAAGGCGCCGATCACCGACTATTGGCCGCGCGGCGCCCGGTTTGCGGGCGATCTGCTGTCCACCGGTGATGGCCCGATGTTCATCGCCACGGCCGAAGGGTTCATCCACTATCGTCACGCCGCCGACGCGGACCTGCGGGAAAGCGACTGGGTCACGGTCGCCCGGCGCTATCTGGGGCTGCCCTATGTGTGGGGCGGACGCGGCCATCGCGGCATCGACTGTTCGGGCCTGGTCCAGGTCGCGCTCAGCCAATGCGGCATCGCCGTACCAAGGGACACGGACCTGCAGCGCGACGGCATCGGCGTGCCGGTCGCCGCCCACAGCCGGTTGCGCAAGGGGGATTTCGTTTTTTTCCCCGGCCATGTCGGCATCATGGCCGACGACGACCATCTGCTGCATGCCAATGCCCACTGGATGGCCGTCGTCGTCGAACCGCTGGCCGATGTCGTCGCGCGCCTGACGCCCGGCCACGACACCCCTATCATCGCACGGCGCAGGATCGGATCATGACGACTGGGATATTCATCGACGGTGCCGTGGGTACGACCGGCCTGGAAATAGCCGAACGGCTGGCCGGCCGCCCCGAACTGTCGATCATCACCCTGGCCCCGGACGCGCGGAAGGATGCCGCCGCGCGCCGCGAAGCGCTCAACGATGCGGATGTCGTCATCCTTTGCCTGCCCGACGATGCCGCGCGGGAAGCGGTGTCACTGATCGACAATGATCGCACCAAGGTGATCGACGCATCGACGGCGCACCGCGTCGCCGACGGGTGGGCCTATGGCTTTGCCGAACTGCCCGAACAGCGGGCCGCGCTCACCGGTGCGCGCTTCGTGGCCAATCCGGGCTGCTGGCCCACCGGCTTCCTCGCGCTGGTGGCACCGTTGGTGCGGGAAGGATTGCTGCCGGTCGACTGGCCCATGAGCGTATCGGGCGCGTCCGGCTATTCGGGCGGCGGCAAGGCGATGATCGCCGATTTTGAAGGGCCCGCCGGCGCCCCAACGGCCTTTTTCGGCTATGGGCTGGGGCTGTCGCACAAGCATCTGCCCGAAATGCAGCGTTATGCCGGCCTGTCCCACCCACCCGTGTTTGCGCCGGCGGTGGCGGCGACCTATCGCGGCATGGTGGTGGAAGTGCCGCTGCACCTGAACGCCCTGCCCGGCCGCCCGACGCTGCGCGACGTTCACGGCGTGATCGCCGCCGCTTATGCCGGGTCGCCGATCCTATCGGTCGCCTCGTTGGAGGACGCGGCCGCCATGGGCCAGATCCCCATCGACCATGTCGGCGCGACCGACCGGCTGGCCCTGTTCATATGCGGCAATGAAAAAACCGGACAGGCGCGGCTGGTCGCGGCGCTCGACAATCTGGGCAAGGGAGCGGCAGGCGCGGCGGTGCAGAACCTCAATATCCTGGCCGGCCTGCCGGAAACGGCCGGCCTGCGGCTCTGAACGCGCCAGCGCGCATCGGGCACACATCGGCGGCGGTGCGGGCCGGCACCGCTACTGGCCCCGTCGCTAGAGCACGCTGCGTTAAATCGGACGCAGGACGCGTGCTCTGATTCTTTGTGGTCGCATCGTTTTTTTCGCAAAATCGGTGCCCACTTTTGCGCACGATGCTCCAATGGCCCACATCGCTACTGAATAGTGCCGATCGGCCCTTGGCTCGACAGATAGACGATCAGCCGTTCTATCTGCCGCCAGTGGCAGAAATGGATGTGGTTACCCAGATCCAGACTGCGATCGGCGCGCGCCGCCGCTTCATATCCCGCATCATCGCCGAACAACGCGATCAGCGCCGACGCGTCGTCCACGCTCCGGCGGTTCGAAAGATATGGTATCTGCATTACATCCCCCTGCCACTGTGCCGGCATCAATCGGCCTGTCCTGACGTTCCTTCTTCATGACGCGTGCCAACATCCCGAATTCCCGCGAAACCCCCGATCCGGCAGTGAACAGGCCGTTAGCCAAGTCCCATAGCGGCACACCCGTCCCCCGATGGGACCCGGCATCCCGAAACGGGTCGGACGTCGCAGGCGCGTCGAGTCCCAGGCAAAGCAGGCTGGCGTCCGTCCCGACGCCGTGGCAAAGGCAGTCTCATGAAACAGGACAAGCGCAAGACACCCACCGGCTCCGGCGCGATCATCGCCCTGCTCATTCTGGTCGGGACGATCGGCGGCGGGATGATGGGCCAGCCCAGCATCGGGTTGCTGGCCGGCACGGCTGCGGGCATAGTGATCGCGCTGCTGATCTGGCTGAAAGAACGCGGCTGACAGGGACCGGGAGGGCGCCGACCCGACCGGCTTCGGCTTGCCGCCTCGCCCGACGCCGCATAAAGAGACGGCATGAAGAAGCATCTGATCGCCCTCGTCCTGATCGCTCTTGTCCTGATGGGCGGCGCGCTCTTCTACTTCGCGCGCGGCGATACGGCGCGGCTGCCGGCGGGTGCGGATGTCGGCCGGGAACCCACCTTCACCGCCGCACGCAGCGAATTGATCCCCACGATCAGGATCGCCGCAGTCGCCGGCTGGAAGGCCGACGAGCGGCCGGTCGCCGCGCAGGGGCTTTCCGTATCGCGGTTCACTGATGGCCTGACACACCCACGATCGATGCTGCGCCTGCCCAATGGCGACATACTGGTTGCCGAAACCAACAGCCCGCCCCGGCCGACCGGCGGCCTTGTCGCACGGGTCATGACTTATTTGATGGACAAGGCCGGTGCGGGTGTCGCTTCGCCCGACCGCATCACCCTGCTGCGCGATGCCGACGGGGACGGCAAGGCTGAAGTAAGATCCGCCTTCCTGACCGACCTGCGATCGCCCTATGGGATGGCACTGATCGGCGACACGCTCTATATTGCCAACACCGACGCCCTGATGGCCTTTCCCTATAAGGAAGGCGATACGCGGATAACCGCCAAAGGCCGCAAGATCCTGAATCTGCCGGCCGGCGCGCCCAATATGCACTGGACCCGCAGTCTGGCGGCCAGTCCGCAGGGCCTGCTCTATG
>JBFWMJ010000096.1:0-11077 GCA_050251675.1 Sphingobium sp. | reverse complement strand
GTCGCTGTGTGAAGCCAGACATATGGGTGGCTGCGCGCTCCTTCCCGCTGTCGGATGGGACGGAGCGCGTGAACGGCAAATTCAGCTGGATAAGGGCCAGCCGAACTCCAGCCTGGGATCGTGCCATGACATGACAGACATCCCCGCCGTCATATGCGATCGCAAATCAACATGACTAACGGACACCGCCCTACAACAAACTGCCGCAGGACACGACACCCGCTACCATCACTTCACATTATATGTTGCTATCTACAAGCCAAGGCAACAGCCCAGCAAAGGACAAGGTTGCCAGGCCGCGCGCCTTTGATCTTCCAAATGGATCGCTCAGTCGCGATTACCCATAAAGCGGAGAAGGAACAAAAACATATTGATGAAATCGAGGTAGAGGCTCAAGGCACCCATCACCACCGATTTTCCCATCATATCCGTACCCGCGACATGCGCGTAGATACCCTTGATCTTCTGCGTGTCATAAGCGGTCAGCCCGGCAAACAGCAGCACACCAAGGAAGCTGATCACCAGATCCAGGCCGCTGGAACGCAGGAAAAGATTGATCAGGGACGCCACCAACAGACCCACGACACCCATGATCAGGAAAGTGCCGAAACCGGAAAGATCCTTCTTGGTCGTATACCCCCACAGGCTAAGCCCCGCAAAAGCCGCCGCGGTAGCGAAGAATGTCTGCGCGATGGACGTACCGGTATAGACGAGAAAAATGGAAGACAAAGACAGGCCCATCATCGCGGCATAGGCCCAATAGATGCCCTGTGCGGCCACCGTCGACAAACGGTTTATGCCGAAACTAAGCACCATCACGAACACCAGCGGCGCGAACATGATAACATATTTTAAGATACCCGGTCCGCCGAGTATTTGCGCCGCCATGCCACTCGATGCGAACAACATCGCGACCACGCCTGTCAACAGAACACCGCTGGCCATATAATTATAGACGGACAGCATATAGGCACGCAGCCCGGCGTCAAACGCCTCTCCGCGCGCCGCGGTCGCTCCACCAAAATCCGTAATGCCGGAGCGGGGGTCAGACCAATTGGCCATGCACAAATCTCCTCTGCGGCGTTCATCCGCCGATGCACCATAGTATCATCGCTTCGGCGCATCAATTCAAGACGCGATCGACCGATGGTTAGCACGGCTACTGCAATATGATCTACACATGGCGTACGGCGACCGGCTTCCTCCGACAGCGATAGGAGCATAGGGGTTCGCCCGGCGCCTGGAAGGCATTAGATTCCATCTAATTAATCACGCGCCTTATTGGCCGATCGACCCGAGCCGCGTAAATGTCATCGCCATGAACTCGCAAGCGATCATTTGATCCAACGCCAAGTCGGTTGGCAAGGCAAGCCATGCGTCACCTGAGCCACGCCCTGACTTCATGTGCGGCGCTTTGAAACAACCCCTCTCCTTTTCCTCATGCCCCGGAAGATCGTCAGCGCCCTTCTCCCGTCGTAACAAATCGCGGCAACGCGCCTCATCCAGCCGTCACCACCCCACAGACTACGCGTCCCCCCGCATTCCCTGCGGGGTCGGATATCTCGTCATCGGCACCGGCATGAATCACTATTGCCGCTCCGTCCACGTCGATCAGGGGGATGTCTGCCCCCCTGATCGTGGCGCCGGCTGCAACATATTCTATCTCGCCCGCACCATCCGCACCGGCCAACATGTTGGACATGTCACCCATATGCTTGCCGTTTGGATTGTCCTTGCCATGTTGCTTGCCGGTAGGATTCCAATGTCCCCCGGCACTTGCGAAATCAGGCGGCGTGCAAACGCCCGTCATGTGGATATGGACCGCATGGAGACCAGGCGTGAGGCCTCCCGCTTTCACCACGACATGCACCCCTTCCGCTGCCTCCGTCAGTGTCGCGCTACCCTGCGGCTCGCCGTTCGCGTCAAGCAGCGTGGCCCCCGCTTTTGGAGCTTCCTCCGCGCCATTGGAAGCCGCGCGTTCCATCCCGGTTGTAACGCAGCCACCTATTAGCATGACGGCAGGAAACGAGAAAAATCTGGAAGCGAATTTCATGGACATTCCCCAGTGAAAAAGAGACCGGAGCAAGTAAATTCGACATTAATAGCAGCGGATTATTCAAGACGATTACGGCTCAAACACCGATAGCCGTATTTTGTTGCGCATATACTTATTTTTCTTCCTTTATTACAAGACTGCTCAATCTGATATCCGGCCCGGCAATCCTGAATAGGGCAGTTGGGGACCGAACGAGACCTCAACTACCTTTCCATACCAGCCGAAGCCGCTTGGATTGGATCGAGTGGAATAGTAACGGTGGCAGAGATCGCCACAGAGATGGCGGATTTTCATAATCCTGGGAACATGGCTCACCCTTCGCTTCAATCCAGCTGACCACGGGGAGATACGGCACCAGAAGCGCATGAAGCGCGTAACAAGGCATGACGCCATTTATGGACTGTACGCGCAACATCGGCTTGCAGGACCGACCGCAATCTTCGTCGACGCCGCTAAACTGGATTTCCTCCTGCTTCAAAAGTACGTCGCAATGACTTGAAACGTCTGCGCCTCATGGCCGCGGCATCCTACAAGCGCGCCAAGGTGGGTTGGGCAAGGGCGGCAGAAGCAGCCTGTGCAAACCATCGCACGCCCCGCCCATCGCAACGACAAAAAAAGGGCCGATCTTACGACCGGCCCTCTTTTTTCAGTTTCCGCAGAAAACCCGCGCTTCTTACGAACCCGAACCCGGACCGTAAGTGATTTCCACGCGACGGTTCTGCAATTCGCGAACGCCGTCGGCAGTTTCGACGCGGGGGTTCGATTCACCGAACGCCTGGGTCGTCATCACGCCGTCGGGGATACCCTTCGTCGCCATGTAGGCCTTCACCGAGTCAGCACGACGCTGCGACAGGCCGACGTTGTACGAGGCAGAACCCGAACGGTCCGCATAGCCGGCCAGCATGACCTGTGCACTGCCGCAGTTGCTGTATGCCGAAACAGCGTTGTCCAGAATGGTGGCGGCGTCAGGCGTGATGTCCGACTTGTCCCATTCAACGAAGACGAGGTACGGTCCCGGGATGCACTCAGCCACCGGCGGAGGCGGCGGGGGTGGCGGCGGCGGGGGAGGCGGCGGCGGCGGGGGAGGCGGCGGCGGAGCAGCCGGCTCACCGAAGTTATAGGCCAGGCCGAGCAGGACGCTGTGCGTACGCAGTTTGGTCTCGACCGAAGAACCCGCCGGACCGTAGATGCTGCCATAAGCAGGCGTCAGCTTGATATCGTTCTGGTTGAAGAAGCGATATTTCAGCGACACATCGACATTGCTGCTCAGCGGATAGCGGACACCCGCGATTGCCTGCCAGGCGAACCCGGTGTCGCTGTCGTTGACGATATCGGTGGCCAGCTTGGCACGCGAAACGCCGACGCCGCCGCCAACAAAGCCCTGCAGGCCGTCATCGGGACCGAAGTCCAGCAAACCGTTCAGCATGAACGACAGAGCCGAAACGGCACCACCGAAACCACCGCCGGTCTTGTCGAAATCAACCTTGGCGCGCTTGTAGGCAGCTTCGGCTTCAAGACGGAAGCCACCGAAGTCGTAGCCGATATTGGCATCGACATCATAGCTCTTATGGTAGTCCACCTTGGGCACGGCGGCGATGGCAGCAGGCGTGAAAGTCACATTCTGGTCTTCGACCAGCATGATGCCGGAGTCGACGCCGATATACCAGCTGTTGTCGCGCGCCAAAGCCGGCGTGGCCAGTGCGCTTGTGGCAAGCGCAGCCGCGAGGGCAAGCTTCCGCATTAGGATTCCCCTTTCAAAAGTGTCACGAAGGACTGCTGTAACCCTGTATCCGTAAGAAAGTTTCATGGCAAGACCACAATTAGTGAAGCCGTTGCAAAAATAGCGCAGTAGTGCGGCTTTCAGGGTGATTACAGATTAATGCGACAGCTTTATGGCAGTCATGGGGCGCTCAATTGGCAATCAGCCCGTGGCTCCGCAGGACGCCAAGAATGGCCGACACGGCGGCGCGCGCTTCGGCGTCGACGGTGGAGCCGCCGCCGGGCGCGTTGATCGCCGCTTGCTGCGGGCCGACAACACGGCCCCCGTCCACATACAGTCCGTCCGCCCGCAAAGCATCATCGGCCCAGGCCATTCCGTCGAAAGTCATGCTATGGCCGCGATCCGAGACCAGGACGGACAATCCGACTCTTGGGGGAACAAAGCGCCATCCGCCTTCGGTCCAGCAGGCGATGGCATCGACATGTCCTTCCCATTCGCCATCCGCGCCCGCCCCGACGATCCAGCAGGCGCCGATGACCGGGTTCGCGGGCGCCATTGCCATATCCGCGCTTTCCACGGCACCGCCGACCAGCATATCGATCCGCCAGAGCGCTTCATTGTGGAAGATTTCTTTCTGGGCCTGCCCGGCGAACAGCAGCGGCAGCGACCAGCGGGGTGTTGCGTCCATTATCATCCTCGCATGTGACGGTTGGGAAAGGAACTGTCAGGTCATCCGCCGATGACGATCCGGGCCGCACGGCCGATCGACGCGGACCCGATCTGACGTATCTCTATCGTAAGCGGCCCGGCATGGCCGGCAGCGGCATCGGCGCTCACCATCATGGGGTCATAGGTCCAGCCTGGCACATCGGTTTCGTGCGATCGAACCGTCGCGCCACCATCCAGTACCATGACGGCATAGCGCTCCCGCTCTTCACCCAGCGGCACGTCGCCCCCACTGGCCCAACGCCAGCCGGCGCGGCTCCGCCGGCACCAGCCGATCGTCCAGCCGCCGTCGTCACCCGCACGCGCGGTCAGATGAACCGGGCTCGGGGGGATCAACGCTTCGCCAGTGACAGCGATCGTCGCCCCGGCGGGCTCCACGTCACCGATCCCGACCGCCGCAACCGACAGGATGGTGCCGACTTCCCCCTCACCGCCCGTGGCCGCCATGGGCTCCATGACCCTGTCCTCTTCCAGCAACAGAAACGCGTCACCTGCATCATGGCTCGCCATTGCCCATTCCGTCCCGCGCAATCCGCGCCGCAATCCACTCAGGCGGAAACGGGACGGTCCGGTCTGCTCGACGCGTTGGAACTGGATGAGTTCGCGCCCCAGCAGGCACAGGTTGCGTCCCAGCGCCAACGCCTCTTCCTCGGCGCTCAACAACGTCATATCATCGGCCAGCAGCCTGACCGACAAACTGTTGACCTCATCCACCAGGCTGCTGCATCCCGCCGGTAATGCGGCATCGGCCTGTCCGATAATGGCGCGCGGCGCGGTACGGCCGACCGGCATGGCATCGCCACCTGTCCCGACGACGAACAGTGCCGCCTGCCGCCATCCCGCTCCGCCGCTTGCCGCCGCCACCACGACCGGAGCGGTTGCCGCCCCCTCCGCCAGCCGTGGCAGATCTGCCAGCATCAGCGTGGTCGGCCCGTGCGGCGCGTCAGGTTGACGAACGATCACGCCCGACGATACGCCCGGTGGCGGGACGACGCCTGCGCCTGCGACACGGCGCAGGTGCAGACGCACCGCCATATCTTCCCATTCCCGCTCCTCGACCCGCCACAGCCCCGCTTCCCGCTCGACCGCCAGCGTCTGCCCCGGCTCATGGACCAGCGCGGACCAGCCACAGCGCACGGTCATGGTCGCCCGTCCGGTCCAGGCGGCGTGCAACCGCTCCACCGCCAGTTCGCGGGCGTCATCGCCGGTCAGCACGGCCGGCATGTCCAACCCGATTTCCGTCCGGCCCGGCCCCGGCCGCGTCGCCCGCTGCACCCCCGCCTGAAAGTCGCGCGCGGCATCATGGTAGCGGACCGTCAGAGCCACCGGCACGTCCTCCACGCTCCCGCCGGTCCATTCCCGGCTCTCGACCGCGCGCCCATTGGCCCGGCCACACAGCATGTCCGCCGCCACCGCGCCTCCCGCTTCCGCCGCCGCCGCGGACAGGCGCAGTCCGGCAAGTCCGGCCGTGACGGCCAGCGCCCGCGCCTGCGCGAGCGGGGCGATCGCATCCCCCACATCTCCGCCCATTGCTGCAAAGCCAGCGACACTGCCCAACCCTTCGCCGGTCAGCGCGCCCGCGCTCAGCGTTCCGGCGATCTCCCCGATGGCGACAGCACCGTCATCCGCTTCCACCTCGAACGTCAAAGACGGAATGCGGTTGCCAAAATCCTCCAGCGCCAGATCCTCGAACACGGCATAGGCAATACCCCGATGCGCCGGCGTTCTGCCCGTCCCTTGCGCAGACGCGATCAACGGGTCCATGGTCTGGCGTTCGCTGCCCGGATGAAAGCGGAACGCGCCGACCCCGGTCTTGAAATCCCCGGCGGCGCCACGCAACAGGTTCCCGTCCGCCCAGATCCTGCGGATCGCCCGGACCGGTCGGGCGGACAACGCCACCGCGAAACTTGCCGAATAGGCGTAGGTCGTCACGCTGGGTCGCCCCTTGCCGCCGCCGCTCTTGCTCTTCGTCTCGCGCAGGTCCGTGGCCCAGATGACCGTTCCTGCGACCCTGATGGTCCCGAACAGCTTCGGTATCTGTGTGCCATAGCTTGACGTCTGCAATTGCAGATCGGTGATGCGGCGTCCCTCCCGCCCCTTGGGCTTGAACAGCACCGCATGATCGAACGCGTTGCCCAACATGCCGCCGATGGCGGCGCCCAACGGCCCGCCGAATATGCCTCCCACCGCGCTCAGGACCAACATAGCCATTACAACTCCTCTTCTATCGGCATGGCGCGCCAATGGCCGATGACAGGCCAGGGCGAAGCGCCCGGCGTTTCCACCACGCGGCGCAACCCCGCATGGCCATGGATGAAACCGCCCGGCACGACGATCATCAGATGCGTTTGCAAGGGTCCGGGACGCACCAGCGTCACATCGCCATCCGCCGGGATGTCAACCTGCCGCAGCCGCGCCGCCCTCAGCCACCGGCGAACCCGCCCCCCGTCGTGCCAACGCAGATCATATCCTGCGGGCACCACGCCGCGATGCCCTGCGCGTGTCAGCGCCAGCGCGACCAGCCCCACGCAATCCAGCCCCATCCGCTCGCTGCGCCCCTGCAGGCGAAAGGGAACACCCACCAACGCCCGCGCCGCCGCGACGACCGCCGGCGCGCTTACCGCGCCGCTCATGCGCCGGGATACCGCGTCAGCAGGTCCGTGCCCGGCAGATAGGGTTCACCCCGGAAGTTGATCGCATTGCCGAACCGCGTGGCGCAGGTCGCCAACTGCCTGTCGCATCCCTGCGTCAGCAGCACTCTCGCCCCCGGCTCCGCCAGAAAGGGCGGCGGGTCCGCCAGGGTCAGCCTGTCCTCGCCATTGTCGATCACCGCCTGCACCGTCCCGCAATTGGCGCCCGTCATCCACCGCAGGCTGCCAAAGGCATAGGCCCCGGAGGCAAGCCCACCCACAGTCACCACCGCGCCGTCGCTGCCGGTCACTGTGACGGCCTTGCGCCGCCCCGCCATATCGACGCGGCACCACCTGTCGCCCAGCGCCGCACGGCAATCGGGGGATGAAGACGGTGCGACCGATGCGCGCAACACGGCCGTCGCCCCCGTCAGTTCGGCCGCGAATGCGTCCCCCCGACGCGTTACCGCACCAATCTCGCCCCGCGCCATCAGCATCCATAACGCGCCCGGCGCGGCCCATTCCGTCAGCCACAGTTCCAGCGCGGCGCCGTCCCACCGCCCTGCCATCAGATCCGCCGCGCTTATGGCATCGGCGACCAGCGCGCCTTCTATGTCGACATCGCCACCCTCTATGGCGATGCCGCTGCGAATCGCGGATGGCTTCATGCCCGGCGCCGCGCGATAGCGCATCTGTGCGACCGTCAGATCGCGATCATGGCTGGTCAACCCGATCGCGACTCCATCACGCCGCTCCAGACGCCAGCAAAATGCTAATGTGCACAGTGGCTTATTCAATGCTTCGGCTATTGTTTCGAAAGAGCTCATTCGCGGATCTCCACCAACGGCACCGACGGCGCCTCCCCCGCTGCCCAGGTGGCGCGATTGATATCCAGCCTGTCCTCGGCAAATCGCACCGGCACGTCGAACCGGAAGCCGGCGGTCACCATCGCGCCCTCGGCCGGCGGCTGGTCGAATGCCACGATGCCCAGCCCGGCATGGCTCCACCCTTCGTGCCGCTCCACACCGTCTACCGCCACACGGATCGTACCGGCGACGGGCCGGGTGATGAACCGCATCTGCGCGTCTTCCCCCTCGCCATAACGGCGTGCCAGCCGGAACTCCGTGCGGACCCCGTCCCCGGTTCCGATCCGCTGGTCGATCGGTCCCGGCGTCCCGCCCGGCGCGCAACTGCGATCGTCATAGGGGTCGGTGAACCGGAACCCCCGCGCGGCCCCGCGCCGGGCGCGGAAAAAGGCGATAAGGGCGGCGATGTCGGCGTCCGACCGCACGCCCGGCCCCGCATCGAACGACAACCGCGCATCGGCCCAGTCGCTGCTGCGCCGCTCGTGACCTGAAGGGCTTTCGACGATCTGAGTTGAAAAGGAGGGGGACAAACTCGCTTCCCGCCCGATCGAAAGAGGAAAATACACATCATCAAAGGCTTGCATATCGCTCCCTCCATCCAGCCTGAAACATGTGAACCCATCACGCGCCACCTGCGGCAGCGCCCATATGAAGGTTGCGGCCGTGCCCCGCCGGACCGCCGCATCCGCCGCCCGCGCAATGGCGGCCCATTGCCCGGCTTCCTCGGGCTTCAGGACGAAGCCGGAAAAATAATGCTGCTCTTCGATCGGATAGCCCAGCCGGCCGGTCGCCTCCGCTATGCCCCGCGCGGTCTGGCTGGTCCTTCCCTGCGTGACCCAGTCATAATCCTCCAGCTGCAGGATATCGAAGGCGGGCGAAGCCCACCCGACCGGCATGTTGGCGCGCTTCGCTTCCGGCGCCAACGGGTCCATTATGGTGGGCAGATAGGCGAGCAGATGGGTAACCACATCCGGCGCCGCCGCCCGCACGGCCGCGCACAGTCCCGCCGTAGACGCCGCAAGTATAGCGCCGGCCGCGTCCAGCAGCGCCTTTTGCGCGGCGTCCAATTCGCCGCCGATATCGGCTATCGGCACCAGCCCGTCGCCCAGCGCCGCGCGCGCGGCATCGTCATACAGACAAATGCGTCCGTCCGCCGGCATGACCCACCACCACGGCTCACCGACCTGGAACAACGGGGGCAGGCCCGCCTCCACGCCCAGTTGGACGAACGCCGTCGCCACCGCCTGCAAATAGGTCATCGCGCCCGCATGAGCGGGCGACAGCAAAGTGGATGGCGGCTCCCATCCTGTCAGCGCCGGATCGCCATTTTCCGCGCGTTGTTTCCAGTCGTTCCAGCAATGGGCGTCGAACAGTTCATAGGAAAGCGACCAGATGATGGTCATGCCCATCGCCGCCGCGCAGGCGGCGAAATCCCTATGCCATGCCGCGCACGGCGCATTCAGCGCGCCGCCCGCCAGACTGACGCACAGCGCGTCGCCCGCGCGTTCGAGCCGGAAATAATGGCTCATCCCCACATAATGGTTGATCGCCCCGCGATAACCGAGCGCATGAATGGCGGCGACAATCCGTGCGGGCGTCTGGTTGAAACAATCGTCATAGCCCGTCGCCATACCCAGCCCATGTTCGGGCACCATCACATCGCCCGCCGCCAGCACCGAACCCGCCCCGTCACAGGCCATGCCGCTCAGTTCCGCCCAGCCTTCGACCCCGGCGGCAAAGGGCGTGTCACCCTCGTCGTAGGCCGGCGGCACGAGCGAGATGAACATGCGGTCGACATCGCCGGCCCAAACCGGGTCCGCTTCCTCCGGGAACCGGTATCCGCCCTTCACGTCGGCAAAATCCAGGCTGACGATCGCATCTTCCGGGCTGCCCTGCGCATAATTCCACAATCGCACATACCAGGCGCGGGGCTGGCCCGCCGCGTCCCGCCCCTCGATCGTCAATGTCGGCCCGTGGGTTTCGTCCAGCCGCCGCAGGCCGCCGCTGCGCCAGCGAAAGCGCAACGTGCAATCCCTGAAATCCCGCGCGGTCTCATAAGCCAGCAGCGGATGGCTCCACTGGTCCTCCGCCTCCCAGATCAACCCGACCAGATCGCCCGATCCGTAAAAAACAGCGTCCACGCGCAGCGCGTCGGGCGCGGTGGCGATCACGCTCGCCATCCCCGGCCGGGGGAAATTCACGGTCCAGCATGTCGGCGTGAACCGTTTCATGAACCGCATGTCCTGCCCGCGCCGCGCCGTCGCCAGCCAGTGGTCGATACCGCTCATCCGTTCAGCGCTCCCTTGACGGCGCGCGCCACCTGCCGCGCGCTGCGGGCGAGCATGCGCTGCCCGTCCTGCCCCTCGCCCCGACCATGGACGGCAATGGACACGCGCACGTCGCGCCCCCGTTCCTGCGGCACCACACGGCCGCTCGCGGTCGGCACGAACAGCTCGGGACCGCGTTCACCGACCATATAGGCGCGGCCCGGCGACACTGGCCCGCCCGTCGCCCGGCCGGGCAGACCCAGCGCCGACCCCAGCAACGACGCGCCCAGACCAAGCAGCCCGCCGCCACCCGCCCCACCCCCGCCGACAACGGAGCGCAGCGCCGTCGCCGCGATCTCGTCCAGCGTGCCCAGCGCGATCCGCCGCAAATCCTCAAATCCGAACTTGCCGGTCCGCGCCGCGCGCAGCAGCCCCTGCTCGATCCGTCGTCCGGCGCGTTCGGCGCCGGCCGCCAGCGGGCCTTCCATATCGCCGCGCATCGTCTCCACATCCCTCGCGAAGCTCCGGGTATCGGCGCGCACACGCACGACCAGCGTTTCGATGTCCTCGTCCATCCGCTCACTTTCCTCTGGTTCAGGCGCCCGCGCGCCCGGCTTCAGCCGTCCGGCATCGCGGCCCGCAACCGCGCCAGTTCGCCCGCATCCATGCCCATTCCCGGCTCGACGCCCTCCTCGCCCCGCGCGGCGCGGAGCACGGCGCCCAGTTCGGCGGGCGTGGCCTGCCAGAATTCGCCGGGCCGCCAGCCCAGCAGCCACCCCGCAACCCCCGCCAGCCGCGTGGCGGCATCGCTG
>JBFWMJ010000095.1:0-11219 GCA_050251675.1 Sphingobium sp. | reverse complement strand
ACGCCAACTCGGACGATTTCCCCGATTATGGCGCGATCAACGCCGGCGCCCCAATCAACATCAACGATAAGTCGCCGGGCTATGTCGGCCCTCCCTATATCAATAGCCTGGAAGATCGGCATCGCTTCCAGTTGCGCGCGCGCCTGGGCGTCAAGGCGCAGATCGCCAACTGGATCAGCGCTGACATTCGTGTCGCGACCGGCAATGGCCGCTCACCGATCTCGACCAACCAGACGCTCGGCGGTGGCGGCACGAGCAACTATTCCCTGTGGCTCGACCGCGCCTCGATCCGCCTCAGCCCGGTCAAGGATGTTGCGATCGACCTCGGACGCTTCGCCAACCCCTTCTGGTCGAGCGACCTCGTGTTCGACAACGACATGAACTTCGATGGTGTCGCTATCTCGGCCAAGGGTGCGGTGACGGACGGAGTGCGGTTGTTCGGCACGCTGGGCGCTTTCCCGGTGTTCAATACCGACCTCAATTTCGGGTCTCAGAACGCGCCGATCCTCATCGATCCTGAGACCGGCGCGGAAATTCCGACCGGTCGCCCGTTCAAGAGCGAGGACAAATATCTGTTCGCGGCGCAGGCTGGAGTGGAGTTTCGCCCAAGCGAACAGGTCTCGGTCAAGCTCGCCGGTGCCTATTTCCACTTCGACAATGTCGAGGGCAAGGTGTCCGAACCCTGCTATTGGGATGAGCTGGTCTGCTCGACCGACATCACCCGCCCGGCGTTCCAGCAGTTCGGCAACACGATGTTCCCGATCCGGAACATTATCGGCAACCCGAACAATCTCCCGCAGTCGCCGGACAATCAGTATTTCGGCCTCGCCTCGAAATATGAGATCCTGCATGTGCGCGGCCAGGTCGAATATAAGCCCAATGACGGCTTCGGTGTCCGTCTAGAAGGTGATTACGTCAAGAATCTAGGTTGGGACCGCTCCAGCCTGATGGCGCGCGCGGTTAACAACCTCGGGCCGCAGTCCACAATTCCCGACCCCGATAACAGCAATGGCACGCTGACCGTCGATGGCCCTTATGAGGGTGGCGATAGCGGCTGGCAGGCACGCCTGACGGTGGGGTCGGTGCTCAACCTCAATGGCCTTGGCGACTGGCAGGCAAAGCGCGGCGACTGGAATGCCCATGTCGCCTATCGCCGTCTGGCATCCGATGCGGTGATCGATGGCTTCGCGGACAGCGATTTCCACATCGGCGGCACCAACAATCGCGGCTGGCAGATTGGTGGCAACTACGCGATCGCGAAGAACACCATCTTCGGCCTGCGCTGGATCTCGGCCGAAGAAGTGGCCGGCGCGCCCTTCTCGGTCGATCGCGGCTTCATCGACCTCGTGACCAAGTTCTGAGGCGATAGGCACGCCATGTCGACGTCCACGCTCCTGATCGTGACCGCCCGCCTGAGGGGCCTTGCCCGCGCAGACGGGGATAGGCGCCCGGCTCTGTCCGCGACCTTTTTCGGGTGGGCCTGGGTTGCGCGGCGCGTTGGCGTGGCCGGCATTTTCACTCCCTTCCGGTGGGCCAGCACCGGGAGCAGGCCGTCCCGCGCACTCCCTGCGGCTCGGTCTCTCTGCCCGCTGGCCGACGTGGGCGCGCGTTTATCCCTTGCGCGCGCCCGCGTCCTTATTTTCACCTGCCTGTTCGTCCTGCTTGGCCCGATCCTCCCGCCCTATTCGGCTGTCGCACAGCAACCCCGGACGCCGCCGCAACAGGCCGGCGAGGCGAACGAACTTCTCAACACTATGTCCACGCTCAGGGTCGAGGGCGAACCACCAGTGCGCATCGGCGGGAAGCCGGCGCCTGGGCCTTGCGTCATCGTCGATATCGCCGGCGACCGCGCTGGGCATCTCGATTGCGCGACCGACCGGCTGCAGGAGGCCGCGCGCACCGCGCAGGCCCGGAGCAATGCCGGGATCGACGCCGATGTAGCCGCCGCCGGTTCGCCTGATGTCCGGGTTGGCGTAGCCCATCAGGCTGCGACCCGTCTGCGCATGGGCGATGGGTTTGGCCGATCGGTTCACTCTGAACGGCCCAACCGGCCCATGCCGATGCCGCGAGGAGGTCAGCCATGACCGTCTTCTTGATCCCAGTCTTTTCCGGTCGGAGCAACTTTGCTCCGGCCTGTCCCGCCACACCGCCCCGTTTTGAATATGCGCGCGTCGCCAGCACCCAGAGTGAAGCGACCGCCCGCCTGCCGGAGATAGCCCGATGATCACCCGTTCGTTCCGCCAGAAGCTCCTTATCAGCGCCTCGCTGAGTGCCATGCTGATGACCGGCGTCGCCGAGGCCCGGTCGGGCCGCGTTTTCTCGGGTCGAGGTGGCGCCGATCCGGCTGCCGCCGCCGCGCGCGCCGCGCAGGAGCAGGCGACACGGACGACCGAAACCAACTCCGCGAGCAAGCGTGCGATCGAGACATTCCGCCGCGCCGCCGAAACCCGGCGCGCGGCGATGGACGCGCAGATTCAGGCGCGCGCGTTGGCAAGGGCCGCACAGAATCTCGTGCCCAACGGGTTGAAGCCCGGCGGCCTGCAGGTCGCCGCCGAAATCGACCCCTCCCTGTGGGTCGGCGCCAACGGCCCGGTGGAGAGCGCCGGCGAAGGCGGCCGCACCAGCGTCACCGTCGAGCAGACCGAGCAAAAGGCCATCCTCAACTGGGACAGCTTCAACGTCGGCCGTGAGACCGACCTCAAGTTCAATCAGGGCGGCTCCGACTGGGTCGTCCTCAACCGCGTCCATGACGCCACCGCCAGCCAGATCCACGGCACCATCAACGCGCCGGGAACTGTCCTCATCCTTAACCAGAACGGTATCCTGTTCGGCGGAACCTCACAGGTCAACGTAAGAAACCTCGTGGCGTCGGCGGCCACCATCACAGACACACAGTTCCATGAATACGGACTCTATTCCTCCGGCACCACTGGCGCCGGCAACAACACGCTCCATATTTCCAGCTTCACCGAAGCGCTGGGCAGCATCATGGTCGAGGCCGGCGCACAGATCAGCACCATAAAGCCCGCCTCGGTGGTCGAAGGCGGCGGCTATGTGCTGCTGATGGGCACGGACGTCACCAACGAAGGCACGATCACCACGCCACGCGGGCAGGCGCTGATGGCCGCTGGCAAGGATTTCGCCGTCCGCGCCGGACAGGGCACCGACGTCAACCAGTGGGCCACCACGCGCGGCAATGAACTGATCGTCAACGTCGAAGGTGGCACCGTCGTCAACCGGGGCGTGATCGAGGCGGCCGAAGGCGATATTACGCTGGTCGGCAAGCATGTCGAGCAGGACGGCGTCGCGGTCGCCACCACCACGGTCAATACACGCGGCACCATCCACCTGCTGACCGACCTGTCCGATTCCGAGGCCACCATCACGCTGGCCGGCGACAGCCTGACATTGGTCGTGCCCGATTACGACAGCGACACGACCGCGACCGACGCGCAGCGCGATGCGGCGGTCGGAGACATAATGGTTTCGGTCGCCTCCTTCCCCGGCTGGAACAACAGTAATCTCGGCAATCTTCTCTACACCCTGCCCGACCGCAAGGATCTGTCGCGCATCGACATCCGCACCGGCGGCACCGTGGATTTCCAGAGCGAATCGCAGACCATCGCGACGGGTGGACAGGTGGCCATCGTCGGCCTGAAGCGTGTGTTCGTCGCCGATGGCGCGCAGATCGACGTCTCCGGCTCCAGCGGCGTGGCGCTGTCGATGGAATCGAATAGCCTGCTGGTCAACGTCCAGCCCTATGAGATGCGCGACAGCCCGCTCAACCGCGAGGGCGAGCATCTGAAAAGCACCGACATCTGGATCGATGTGCGCAGCCTCGTGCTCATGCCCGACGGCACCGGCGGTTATGACGGCGATCGCTATTACACCGGCAACGGCTTCCTCGAAGTCGGCGGCCACCTCGGCAATGTCGAGCGCGGCATCGGCGAATGGACGGCGCAGGGTGGCACCATCACCATCAACTCCGCCGAGATCGTCGCGCAAAAGGGCGCGATCTTCGATATCTCCGGCGGCAGCATCGATTATCAGGCGGGCCTGATCCGCTCCACCCGCGTGATGGGCGCCGACGGCAAGCTTTACGACATCAGCAACGTGCCTGCCAATATCGAGGTCGTAGCCTATGGCGACGCGTTCGTCCGCAAGCATGAGCGCTGGGGCGAGGCCTACACCCAGGTCTGGTCGAACCCGCTGTTCAGCGGCCGCAGCACGATGCGGTGGCAGGATGGCTATAGCGTCGGGCGCGATGCCGGTGTCCTCACTCTGCGCGCGCCGACCGTCGTGTTCGAGGGCGAAATCATCGCCGACGTCATCACCGGCGAGCGCCAGATCGCCGAACGGCCCGGCTATCCCGATCCGGTCGACTTCCCTCAACTCCCGCAACGGATCGACGGTTACAAGCTGCCGCAGGATGTCGCACCGCTGGCGGGGCAACTCTTTGTCGGGCGCGGCGGATTTACCGGCATATTGACCAATAACGAAGTGATCCAGGTGCCGCTGGAAAGCACCGTCGTCATCGGCGCGGGCACGGATGTGGCCGGATCGATCGACGCCACCACCGCGCTTTCCGAGGACCTGTTGAACCGGGTCGAATTCTCCGCCGCCGATCTCAACCGCTTCGGCCTTGGCGAATTGCGCGTGCTCACCACCGGGTCGATCACCATCGACGAAGCGCTGTCGGTGAAGAATGGCGGGCAGATGCGCCTGCGCGCGCAGGATTTCGACGTGCGCGCGGACCTGACGGCGCGCAGCGGCGTGATCGCTATGTTCGGCACGCAGGACGGCGATGAAAGCATGACGAGCGTGCGGATCGGCGGCGGCGTGATGCTGGACACCAGCGGGTTGTGGGTGAACCTGCCCAAGGGCGGCAATGCGGCCGACCTCGCCCATCTTGACGGCGGCGACATCTATATCGCCAGCAATCAGGGGGATATCACGCTGGGCGCGGGCAGCCTGCTCGACGCTTCGGCGGGCGGCGCGATCCTGCTCGACAACCGGATCAAGGGCGCGGACGGCGGCGACGTGACGCTGACCGTTAACGACGTGCCCGCGGGCACTCATAACCGCGTGGTGCTGGACGGGATGATCCAGTCCTATGGCAGCGAAGACGGCGTCGGCGGCACGCTGACGCTGACCACCAGTGACGGTGTGGAGCTTGGCGACACGATGCTGACCGAGCACGGCATGCTGGGGGCGGATGAGCGCGCGCCGTTCATGCTGCATCTTTCCGAAGATACGGTGCTGCCGGCGGGCATGGTTCTTCCGTCCGATATCACCATCGTCAAGAGGCGCATCGCCCCCGGCGAAATCGTCGCCGTGAATACGTCCGTCGGCATCTACCATAACGCTACCGGCGGCCTCGTCTTTACCGAAGAGTGGACGGTTCCGACCGGCCTCACGGTCACTAATTTCGATGGCGTCTCTTATCGGGCAGGCGCTGTGGTACCCGTCGGCACAGACGTCCGGACGATTACGGGAACGCTTCCCGCCGGCTCTCCGCTGCCGGAACTGCTCTATCCCTTCGGGATGACGATCGCGGCGCCGGTCAGCGTGCATTATGCGGCTGGCACGATTCTGACGGAGGATCTGACGGTCCCCGCAGGCACCCGGATCGATCGCGGCAATGGCCTTGGCGTGGCGGCGAATGTGCACGAAACGTTGGTGCTGGAACAGGATTTCTTCCAGCAGGGCTTCAGCCAATATACCATCCGCAGCTTTGCCGATATCGTCATGGCCGAAGATGCGACGATCGACGTGGCGGCCCCCGTGCGCCGCGTCACCCCGGACAGCGCCGGTGTCGCCTCCGGCGCAAACCTCGGCGACGCGATGGAACTGTGGCTCCCCGAAATGTTCCGCGAAGACGCGGCGAACGGCCGCTTCATCCAGCGCGCCGGCGCCGGGATCAGCCTGACCGCCAGCAACCAGCGGCCGGGAACCAACCTGCCGCCGCCCGCCGGCAGCCTCTTCATCGGCAAGGATGCGGCGCTACGCGTCGATGACGGCCAGAGCATCGCGCTCCACGCCTATGATTCCATGCTGGTCGAAGGGCGGCTGGATGCGCATGGGGGCAATATTGCGCTGGAGGCCCTGGGCGCGCCGCCGATTTCGACCAGCACGACCACCTACGATGCCTCCAAGGCGTTGTGGCTCGGCGATGGCGCGGTGCTCGACGTATCGGGCCGCGCGCATGAAGCCGTCGACCGGTTCGGCCGCCGCTATGCCGATGTCTCGGCGGGCGGCGCGGTTTCGCTCTCCGGCGGTGGCGGCAGCTTCGTCATCACCGAAGCCGGCGCGCTGATCGATATTTCCGGTGCTTCGGCGGAAATCGACTATGCGACTCGCGGGATTCCCGGCGGAACCGGCACGACCCTGCTTGCCAGCAATGGCGGCTCGCTGGCGCTGTCGTCGCGGCGCGGCATCGTGCTCGACGCGCAATTGCGCGCTCATGCCGGCGGCGAAGGCGCGATCGGCGGCCTGCTGTCGATCGACCAACAGTCGCTGGGCCTCGCTTTCGGCGCCAATATGCCGGCCTTCCTGATGCCGGATCATATCCGCGTACTGGGCAAGGTCGTGCTGGACGCCGCGCATATCGGATCCGATCTGGACGACATTGCGTTTGGCGACTGCATCGCCGGCTGCTGGACGCCGGGGCAGACGCTGGAAGAGGCGGCGGCCGCCAACGCCGGCAAGCCCGACTTGCTGTTGCAGGCGCGGATCGGCGCGGACAAGATCGAGGACTCCGGCTTCGGCAGCCTGACGATGTCTACCGACGATGTGATCCTGCTGAACGGCGCGGTGGACCTGACGCTGGCGGGGACGCTGACGCTTCAGGGCATCGTGGCGGCCGCCGATGGCGACCTGACCGGCGCGCTGCCCGCCGAAGACGACACCAGCGGTGCCACCAATACCGACAATGATTCCATCCTGCGCGCCGGCTATGTCTACATTAATGGCAACGGGGGCAATCTACGCAGCACCCGGCTGCATCCCACGTTGGCGCGCGAGCCCGGCGGGAAAAATTCACTGGATGGCCCGCCCACGATCGGGGCGGGCACGCTCACCATCGAAGGCAATCTGCTTGACGTTGGCCATGGGCGCTTCGGCGTCAATGGCGCGATCGTGCGCAATGCGCCCGACCCGCTGATGCCGTTCGAATATGCGGAATGGAACACCGTTCACCTTTCCAGCTCGGGAGATTTCCGCCTGATCGGCGGCGACATCAAAACCGGCGGCAACCTGACGCTGACCGCCGCGCAAATCTATCCGGTGACCAACGCCACCGCCGGTCTGTTCGCCGGGGTGCTGGGATATCAGCGCCCCGGCCAGACGGCGAGCTATAGCACGATCCTGCCGGGCAGCGTGCTGACCATCAATGGCATCGAAGGCGCAACGCCCGCCGCACCGCTGTCGCTCTATGGCCGCCTGACGCTTTCCGCCGACATCATCGAACAGGGCGGCATCATCCGCGCGCCGATGGGCAAGATCGTGCTCGGCTCCGGCGGGAGTACGCAGTGGAATTCCGCGCTGCCGGTGCTGAAGGAGGATGGCACCTACGATTATACGGGACCCCATGTCGCCACCAGCGAAGTGAATCTGCTGCCGGGCAGCGTCACTTCGGTCAGCGCCGCCGGTCTCGTGCTTCCCTATGGCGGCACGGTCGACGGCACGAGTTGGGTTCGCAAGGATGTGAACGATCTCCCCGCCGAAGATGGCGCGGTGGACACGACGCTGGCGCATCAGGGCATCGCCATCGTTGGATCATTGCGCGCGGACGAAGGCTCGGTGCTCGATCTTTCGGGCGGCGGCACGGTGGCCGGCGCGGGCTTCATTCCGGGCCGGGGCGGCTCGATCGATGTGCTCTCCAACCCGCTGTATGATATCAGCCCTGCCTATCGGGGCCTGAGTAGCCCGGACAACAAGGTCTATGCGCTGGTCCCGTCCTATGGCGCATCTACTGCGCCCGTGCCCGAAGCCGGGCGCAACCAGCCGGGCGCGGGCCAGCAGATCATCGTGCCGGAAGGCGTCGCCGGGCTTCCTGCCGGGGCCTATACGCTGTTGCCGGGCGAATATGCGCTGTTGCCGGGCGCGTTCCGCGTGGAACTAGGCGCGGCCGTATCGCCGGGTGCGGCAGTGTCGCGGCTTGCCGACGGTTCCTTCTTTGCCGCCGTGGGCAGCGCCAATGCGCTGACCGGGGAACGGAGTGGCCAGCCGCTGGCCGCCATCCTGACGCCCGCCGACGTGGTGCGGACCTTTGCGCAATATAATGAAATGGATCTGGCGACCTATTTCGCGCAGGCACCGCGCGCGTCGCTGTTCGACAATCCGCTGCCGTCGCTGCCCCAGGACGGCAAGCAATTGCTGCTGGCGGTAACGCCGCAAAAGGACGGCAGCGACCGGCCACTGCTCAGTTTCAACGGCACCGGCCTGTTCGGCGCCGGGGAAAACGGACGCGGCGGCTCGGTCGCCGTGGTGAAGGGCGTGGGCAGCACCGCGTTCGACGGCGGGCTGGAAATCGTGGCGGATGGCGCGCTGGCCACCGAAGGCTTCATCGCCATCAATGCTTCCGACCTGAACGCCATCGGCGCATCGCTGATGACCATCGGCGGCGAGATGGACCCTGCCTTCGTGCTGCCGGGCTATCAGCCGATCCTGAACATCCGCGCCGGCGGCGGCACGCTGCCGCAGGTCCAGACGACGGGCGCAGCCGGAAGTTACACCATCGACAGCACCGGCTTCACCACCGTCGCCGTGCGCGACGGCGCGGTGCTGGAAGCGCCGCAGGTGATGCTGATCGCCGGCACCAACAACCATGTCGTGGTGGACGCCGGCGCGCGCATCAGCAGCATCGGCATGGGCGCGCCGGCCTATGACGCCAGTTCGGGCTATTTCGGCCAGACCGGGGCCAATGTGCTGGCGGTATCCAACGGCATGCTGGACATCACGACCAGCGCCGTGACCACCAGCGCTGGCTCCATCACCGTCGCGGATGGCGCCAGCCTGCATTCGGAAGGCGCGCTGGCCTTTGTCTCCAACGGCGCGGTGAAGCTGAGCGGCGAGGCCGATTACGGCGGCAGATATATCAACCTGTCCACCGGCAACTTCAACATCGGCGGCAGCGAGGCGCTGACGGATGCCGAAACGCAGGGCATCCTGCCTTCGGGCATCACCCTCAACCAGAGCGTGATCGAACGGCTGATGGCCGGCAGCACGGCCAGCGGCGTGCCGGCGGCGGAACGGCTGATCCTGACCGCCAGCCAGCAGATCAACTTCTACGGCTCCGTCGATATGGACGCGGGTTCGGGCGCGGACGGGAAATCGCTGCAACTGGTGCTGAACGCCCCGGCGCTCTACGGCCATGGCGGCGATGGCGACGCGGTGTCGATCAGTGCCGGAACGCTGGTGTGGAACGGCATCGTCACACAAAGCGGTTCGTCGGCGTCGGCAAGCTATGGGAGCATCCAGCCCGGCGCGCCGATCGCCGGCGGGCCGGGCTATGGCACCGGCACGCTGAACCTTGTCGCCGACACGCTGGTGCTTGGCTATCAGGATGGGGTCGCCGTCTATCATAACGAGACGCTGGACCGGCTGGCGCTGGGCTTCTCCGCCGTCAATCTCATCGCAAGCGAGCAGATCATCTCGGGCGAGAAGGGCAGCCTTTCAGTCTGGCAGTCACAAGCTGTTCATGGCGAGGCGGGCACGGGCGGCACGCTCAATCTTGTAGCGCCTGTCGTCACCGGCAAGGCCGGTTCGGTGTTCAGCTATCGGACGGGCGGCGAATTGACGCTTCGCGCGCCGGAAGGCGCTGCCCCCGTCGCGAATATGGAAGCGGCCCTTGGCGCCGAAATCCGGCTGAACGCGGCCAGCATCGCCGCCGACACCGCGATTGCGCTGCCCAGCGGGCGGCTGGTGATGACCGCGACCGAGGGCGATATCACGCTCGGTGACGGCGCGGTGCTCGACATGGCCGGGCGCGCGACGGAATTCTTCGACCAGACCCGCTATAGCTGGGGCGGCGACGTGGTACTGGAAAGCGCCCATGGCGACGTTTCGCTGGCTGAAGGCGCAGCGATCGAGCTTGGCGCGCAGCACAATCATGCCGGAATGCTGAAGGTGACGGCGGTGGAAGGCGCGGTCACGCTCGCAGGGGTGATCAACGGCCATGCGACGGGCGCCGAGGACGAACCCGATCCCGAATTGCGTAACAGTTCCATCGACATCCGCGCGGGCAGCATCGCCGATTTCACGAACCTCAACACCCGGCTGACGGATAGCGGCGTGACGGATACGCGCAGCTTCATCATCAAGACCGGCGATCTGGTGATCGGTGATGAAATGGTGGCGCGCAACGTCACCGTCTCCGCCGATGGCGGCAGCCTGACCGTCAATGGCCGGATCGACGCCAGCGGCGCGAAGCCGGGCACGATCCGCCTGTCGGCGCGCGACGACCTGACGCTCGCCAGCAGCGCGGTGCTGGACGCCAGCGCCGACACGCTCTGGGTGGACAGCTATGGCGCGCCGGTCGAGGCCAGCAATCGCGGCTTCGTCGAACTGACTTCGGCGGGCGGCACGCTGGCGCTGCAACAGGGCGCGACCATCGATCTGTCTTCCGCCGACGATGTGGCGCGCGGACAGGTGGAACTGAACGCCCAGCGCGTCGGCGCGGATGACGTGGCCATCGCCGCCGCGCAGACGCTGACCATCACCGGTGCGGACAGCATCTCGGTCAACGCCTTCCGCACCTATGAGCCGGAGAACGGCATCATCAACCAGGCCTTGATGGACGGCATTCATGCCGAGAGTGAAGCCTTCATCAATGCCGCCATCGGCAATGGCGCACTGCTCGGCCGGATGGCGGGCCTCACCGCCTATGCGGATGCTTTCCATCTGCGCCCCGGCGTCGAACTGGTGAGCGCGCCGGACGAGTCGCTTTCCGTTTCGGGCGACCTGAACCTCGCGGACTATCGCTATGCCAGCCTCAACGCCGATACGCAGCGCACGGGCGAATATGGCTCGGGCGAGCCGGGCGTGCTGCTGGTGCGCGCGAGCGATGATCTCAACATCTTCGGCTCCATCACCGATGGCTTTGCCGAACCGGCGCGCACGCCGGATGACAATGGCTGGGTGATCTATGCCGGGCTGCAAAACGTCACGACCAACACCTTCCCGGCGGATTATCATGTGCCGTCCGCCATGCGGATAGG
>JBFWMJ010000094.1:0-11229 GCA_050251675.1 Sphingobium sp. | reverse complement strand
TATAACACCGATGCTGCAAGGTCGATCATGGGCAGGATAGGGGTTTACCCCCGATGCGACAACCGCGCAGCCATCACCGCCTTGCCGCACCGCGTCATTTCCTGTAAGGGCGCGCGCAATTCCCCGGTGAGGCACCCTGTCGTCCGGGCATCAGATCCCGAAGGCACCCTTTTCATGTCCCTGCGTAATATCGCCATCATCGCGCACGTCGATCACGGCAAAACCACCCTCGTCGACCAGCTGTTCCGTCAGTCCGGCACGTTCCGCGAAAATCAGCGCATCGACGAACGCGCGATGGATTCGGGCGACATCGAAAAGGAACGCGGCATCACCATCCTGGCGAAGCCCACCTCGGTCGAATGGAGTGACGCCAATGGCGTCGCCACCCGCATCAACATCGTCGACACCCCCGGCCACGCCGATTTCGGCGGCGAGGTGGAGCGCATCCTGTCCATGGTCGACGGCGTTATCCTGCTGGTCGACAGTTCCGAAGGCGCGATGCCCCAGACCAAGTTCGTGACCGGCAAGGCGCTGGCACTGGGCCTGCGCCCCATCGTCGTCGTCAACAAGGTCGATCGCCCCGACGAGCGTATCCAGGAAGTGCTGGACGAGGTGTTCGACCTGTTCGTCACGCTGGAAGCGACCGACGAGCAGCTCGATTTCCCGGTGCTCTATGCCTCGGGCCGCAACGGCTATGCCAATGAAGACCCCGCGCTGCGCGCCGGCACGCTGGAACCGCTGTTCCAGAAGATCGTCGATCATGTGCCGCCGCCGTCGCTGGACCGGGACGCGCCGTTCAGTTTCCTCGTCACGCTGCTGGACCGCGACAATTTCCTGGGCCGTGTTCTGACCGGTCGCGTCCAATCGGGGGTCGTCAAGGTGAACCAGCCGATCCACGCGCTCGATGCCGATGGCAAGGTTATCGAAACCGGGCGCGCGTCGAAAATCCTCGCCTTTCGCGGGCTGGACCGTGTGCCGGTGGAAGAAGCGCAGGCCGGTGATATCATCAGCCTGGCCGGCCTTGCCGTCGCGACGGTGGCCAATACCATCGCCGACCCACAGGTGAGCGTGCCGATCAAGGCGCAGCCGATCGATCCGCCGACCCTGTCGATGCGCTTTGCGGTGAATGATTCGCCGATGGCGGGCCGGGAAGGCAGCAAGGTGACGAGCCGCATGATCCGCGACCGGTTGATGCGCGAAGCGGAATCCAATGTCGCGATCAAGGTGACCGAAAGTGCCGACAAGGACAGTTTCGAGGTCGCTGGTCGCGGCGAGCTTCAGCTGGGCGTGCTGATCGAAACGATGCGCCGTGAGGGCTTTGAACTGGGCATCTCGCGCCCGCGCGTGCTGTTCAGCGAAGACGAACATGGCAACAAGACGGAGCCGTATGAAACCGTCGTCATCGACGTGGACGATGAATTTTCCAGCACCGTCGTCGACAAGATGAACCAGCGCAAGGCGGAACTGACCGACATGCGCCCGTCGGGCGGCGGCAAGACCCGCATCACCTTCTCCGCGCCGTCGCGCGGGCTGATCGGCTATCATGGCGAATTCCTGTCCGACACGCGCGGCACCGGGATCATGAACCGGCTGTTCGAGAAATATGGCCCGCACAAGGGCACGATCGAAGGGCGCAAGAACGGCGTGCTGATTTCCAACGGCGCGGGCGAGGCGGTGGCCTATGCCCTTGGCCCGCTGGAAGAGCGCGGCATATTGATGGTCGGCGTGGGCGAAACGCTGTATGAAGGCATGATCATCGGCCAGAACGCCAAGCCCGACGATCTGGAAGTCAACCCGATGAAGTCCAAGGCGCTGACCAACTTCCGCGCCAGCGGCAAGGATGACAGCATCCGCCTGACCCCGCCGTGGAAGATGACGCTGGAACAGGCGATCGCCTATATCGACGATGATGAGATGGTGGAGGTGACGCCCAAGACCATTCGCCTGCGCAAGCGCTATCTCGACCCCAATGAACGCAAGCGGATGAGCCGCGCCAAAGCTGCGGCCTGAACCCAGTCCAGACGAAGGGCCGATATATAAGAAGGGGCTGGTGTCGATCGACTCCGGCCCTTTTTTTGCGGCGCGCGCGTCGTATCGTCGGGGCAGGTCGCGAGTCGGATGGCGCCGGCGGTTGCGCGATGGTGTCTTCGCATGCCAATCCAAGGCTTTACGGCAACCCGATGATGATCGACAATGGCGGCGGTCGCTGGTTGGCCGGTCGCGCGGAGTGGATCGATGGCCGGCAGCGCCGCGCAGGAGGAATGGTACGTGCAGGAGAGCGTGGCAGCTCTTAGCGAGGGGGAGAAGCAGTGCCTGCGACTTGTGGCGCAGGGCTTCAATTCCAAGGAAATAGCGCGGCAGCTCCATATTTCGGAGCATACCGTGGATCAGCGCGTGCGCATCGTGTTGCGCAAGATGCACGTCCCTTCGCGCAAGGAAGCGGCGCGGCTGTTCGTCAGCGCCGAGAAGGCGGCTGAGGGGGAAAAGCCCCATTCCGGGACATATCAGCCTTTGATATATCAGCCAAAGGTGGTTGCCCCGACCCCCGATCCCGCGCCATCCAAGGGGCAGCCGGACCAGCAGGGATGGCGACCGGGGTGGCTCGCGCTGCTTCGTCGGGTCCTTGCCTTCGGCCCACCGCTAGGGGGATCGATCAATGAACTGAGTGTCGATGGACGCATATTGGCGATGGTGCGCGCGGCAGTCCTGACTGCCATCGGTGTCATCACCTTGTTGTTGTTCGTTGCCGGGGCCTTCAAGGCGCTGGGCTGATCCTTCCGACATCCGCACCAGATAACGCACCGCTCCGGCGTGTGCGAAGGAGTGAACTCGTGCTCAAACTCGACGAATCCAAAACCCAGGCTGTCGCCGCGCAGACCACGCAGGCCTTCGCAAGCTTCGATTCCGCGATTGTCGACACCGCGCGGCTGACTACGGCCTTTCTTGCCGCTGCCGACGGTTCCGGCATGACCGCCAGCGAAAGCCAGCGCATCATCCAGCGTATCCACGAAAGCGCCGCCCGCATCATCGCCGGCCGCAGCGAAATGGTGCGGGCCACGGCGCTGCTCACCCAGGCTGTCGAGAACAGCTGGTTCGATTTCTCCGTGCTCGGCTGCCCGCGTGGCATGGCCGATCGTTCGGAAGAGGAAGCGACCAGCCATCTGACGCTGGTGGCCTGATCCGGTTGGAAGCCGTCTCGCCGGGTTCTGACGCTGGAACCCGGCTATTTGTTCGGGAAAAATGATGTTGGCGGCTTCCTTCTGGCTTCTCACACTGTGCGGCTGCGCCTTTGCGGCCGGCTTCGGGGGGAAAGATGGGCGATGTTTCGCCTTCTTGTTCTTCGTGGGTGTTCTGGCGACCTATGTCGCGCAGGAAGACAATGACTGGCGCACCACGCATTTATGGCTGATGCTGGTGGACGTGCTGTTCTTTGCCGCGCTGGTGTGGCTGATGCTGCGCAGCACGAGCTATTGGCCGGTATGGGCGGCCGCCTGTCAGTTGATGACGGTGCTGACCCATGTGGCGACGTTCGTCCTGCGCAACTATTCCGACCGCATCTACGAAGGGCTCAGCACGGTCTGGGTCATTCCCCTGATGCTGTTCACCATCATCGGCATAGAATTGGATCGGAAACGTACGAATGACCGTGCATATGCTCCCGGATCGGGCGCTGCCTAATCAGGAAGCGGTGGACCTGGTCGTCGCGCTCCAGCGGTGCCTGGCCAATTTCCATGGTCGGCGGCATGAAAGCCCGATCCTGTTGCCTGCCGCCGACGGCTGGTCCGCCCGGCTCGACCGCTACCGCCGCGCGCGCCGGTTGCGCCATCTCATCATCGCGGACGAACGGCCCGCCGATGCGGCATGGGACATGCTGCTGTTTCTCTATCAGGCGGAACTGGACGGGCGCGGCGTGACGGTGGACGATGTCGCGCAGGATGTCGGCGTGCCGCCGGATGTTGCCTTGTCCCATATCCTTGGATTTGATCGCCGGGGCCTGTTGCTGCCGCCGGACGAGCCACAGCGGGCGACGGATGCGCCGGTCCGCCTGTCGCCGCTTGCGGTCGATGCGATGACATCGTGGCTGCGGCTGGCGCTGGACGGGGGAGAGCAGGACGGCGATTCGCGGCACGACTGATCGGCGTCCCCCCAGAATGGAGCAGATCTTTCCGCATCCGTAACAGAAATGCTATCGCCGCCCCGGCAAATGGCATATGGTTAACGCATGGGGGCAGGATATTGTTTTGCGGGCGCGCTGGTCGCGGCCCTGGCTGTGGCGGGCTTGGCCACGCCGGTGTCCGCGCGTGCGCCTGCGCCCAGGCCGGGCACGCTCGAAACCTATCGCGACTGGACCATCGGTTGCGACAATCGCGGCCGGTGCGAGGCGGTGTCCCTCCTGCCGGAAGGTGCGGCATCGCCGGACGATCCCTTGTCCTTGCATATCGTCCGCAATGCCGGCGCCCAATCGGAGGTGGAGGTTCGCGTCGGCCTGCCCGGTCGCGGGCGGCGGGAGGTCGCCTTCTTCGTGGATGGCCGCAGGATCGCGACCGCTGCCGCCGTGGACGGTGACGTTCGCCTGCGCGGCCCGCAGGCGTCGGCCCTCGCGCTGGCCATGGCGCGCGGCGCCGGTATGCAGGTCCGCGGCGGGACGAAAACGCTGGGGCGTCCTTCGCTCTCCGGCTCGGCGGCGGCGCTGCGCTATATGGATGCTAAGCAGGGACGGGCCGGGACGACCACGGCGCTCGTCGCGACCGGCGCGCTTGGCCCCGGCGCGGTCCGGCCGGTTCCCGCCGGCCCGACGGTCAGGCGCGCGCCGGTGCCGGTCGCCGCGCGTGCGCCGGCGGCGCTTTGGCGGGAGGAACTGGCCGAGCTGGGCAAACTGACCGGATGCGCCGATGAGATGAGGGACGCCAGCGCGCCCGAGCAGCACCGTCTGTCGAACACGGAAACGCTCATCCTCATCCCGTGCGGCGCGGGCGCCTATAATGCCACCTTTTCGCCGGTGATCGCGACTGGTGCCGCCGGTCGCCGCGCCTTTCGTTTCGCCGCGTTCGACTATCAGCCGGGCTGGGGCGGGGATGGCGGGCCTCCCTTGCTGGTCAATGCGCGCTTCAGGCCGGACGCGTCGCGGCTGGAAAGCTTCGCCAAGGGGCGGGGGCTGGGCGATTGCGGTGGAAGCGAATCCTACGTCTGGGACGGTGCGCGCTTCCGCCTTGTCGAAGCGACGGCCATGGCGCAATGCCGGGGCGCGCGGGGCTGGATCAGGACATGGCAGGCGCAGCTTATCGACTAGGGCCTCGTGCGCAAAAGTGGGCACCGGGTTTGCGCAAAAACGATGCGACAACAAAGAATTAGAGCCCGCGCTTGCGTCCGATTTAACGCAGCATGCTCTAAGGGGCGGCGGTGCGTCCCTGCCCGTGCTTGAACGGTCTGTGCGTGAAGGGCCCTATCCCGCATCGGCCAGCACCAGCGTGAACAGCCCGTCGGGGTCGGTCCATTCCCTGACCGGTTCCCATTCCCCCGCGCGCAGCAGCATCGCGCCGTCGCGCATGCCATATTTGTGGCTGCTTTCGGTGTGGATGCTGTCCCCCGCCGCCATGGCGAAATCGTGCCCCGCCACCTGGAAACGCATGGGACGGGTGGCTTCCAGATGCATTTCAATCCGCCCCTTCCCGTCATGCCAGATCGCTCGGTGGGAAAAGGCGTCCAGCGGGATGTCGCCGTGCAGTTCGCGGTTGACGCGGACCAGCAGGTTCCGGTTGAACGCGGCGGTGACGCCGGCCGGATCGTCATAGGCGGCGATCAGCCTGGCCGGGTCCTTGATACGATCCATGCCGATCAGCAGCATGGCGTCGTCGCCCAATATGCGCCGCATCGCGCGCAGCAGGTCGACGGCATCGCGTGGTTCCAGATTGCCGATGGTCGATCCGGGGAAGAAGCCCAGTCGCGGCATCGCCGCAATGGCGGAGGGGAGTGTCAGGTCGCTGGTGAAATCCCCGACCAGCGGAATGACCGGCAGGCGCGGAAAGGCGGCCGCCAGATCTGCGCTGCTGGCGCGCAAAAAATCACCGCTGATGTCGATCGGCACATAGGCGGCGGGATCGATCGCGCGGAGGAGGTGCGGCGTCTTGCGTGCGCTGCCCGCGCCAAATTCCACCACGGCGCGGCCGGGGCCTATCGCCGTCGCCAGATCCGGGCCGTGGCGGGACAACAGGGCGGTTTCGGTACGGGTGGGATAATATTCGGGCAGTTCGGTGATCGCCTCGAACAATTCCGATCCGCGCCGGTCATAGAGCCAGACCGGCGGCGTCGCCATGGGCGTGCGGGAAAGGCCGGCGATGATGTCCCCCATGAAGGCGGCGTCACGGGCCGGGGCGGACGGCGCCGGGACGATATCGGCATGGGCCGGATCACGCATCGCGGGCCAGCCGCACGCCGGTGAACTGCCAGCGTTGATGGGGATGAAAGAAATTGCGGTAGCTGGCCCGCATATGTCCGCGCGGCGTGGCGCAACTCCCGCCTTTCAGCACGAACTGGCCGGACATGAACTTGCCGTTATATTCGCCGATCGCCCCTGCCGCGGCCCGGAATCCGGGATGTGGCCGATAGGCGGAGCCGGTCCATTCCCACAGGTCACCAAACATCTGGGTCAGCGCCGCACGGTCCTGCGCCGTCCCCTCCTGTGCGGCGCGGGGGCGGGGGCAGGCCGCACCGTCCAGTTGCACCCCGTCATGCGGCGCGATGGTCTGTGCGGCGCTTTCCCATTCGGCCTCGGTCGGCAATCGCGCGCCCGCCCACCGGGCATAGGCGTCCGCCTCATAGAGGCTGACATGGGCGACCGGTGCCGCGGGATTGACCGGACGCCGGCCATCCAGCCCGAACCGGGTCCAGCCCCCGGACCCGTCATCGTCCGACCGCCGCCAGTAGAGCGGCGCGGCGATCTCTTCCGCCTGCGCCCATGCCCAGCCATCGGACAGCCACAGCGCCGGGTCGCGATATCCGCCATCCTCGATGAAAGCGATCCATTCGCTGTTGGTTATCAGTCGGTGCGCCAGCATATGGGGATGCAGCCAGACCCGGTGGCGCGGCGTTTCGCAGTCGAAGGCGAAGCCGCTGTTCCCGTCATCGCCGATCTCCGCCGGTCCCTCCCGCCCCTCGACCCAGCGGATCGGACCGGGCTGCGGCGCGGGCATGGCGCCCGGTGCGTCGAACAGCGGCGGTTCGAGCGGATTGAGCGAGAAAAGGTGCTGAATATCGGTCAGCATCAGTTCCTGATGCTGCTGTTCATGGTTCAGCCCAACAAGCAGCAGGGCGTGCGCCGCATCGGGCAGGTTGGGCAGGGCGTCCAGCACCGCCCCATCGACATGGGCGCGATAGGCCATCACATGGTCGAGCGTCGGCCGGGTCAGCATGCCACGCTGCGGCCGGGGCAGGCGCGCGCCTTCCGCTTCATAATAGCTGTTGAACAGATAGGCGAAGCGATCGTCGAACGGCTGATAGCCCGCGACATGATCGCGCAGGATGAAGGTTTCGAAGAACCAGCTCATATGGGCCAGATGCCATTTGGCCGGGGATGCGTCGGGCATCGACTGGGCGGTGGCGTCGGCATCGGACAGCGGCGCGGCGAGCGCTTCGCTGAGGGCGCGCACCGCCGAAAAACGGGCGGCGATGCCGTCCTGCCGCCATGGTGCCGGGCGTTCGATCATGTGGGGCCCCTTCCGATACGGTCGACCGTTCTCCTGTCGGAAGCGCATGATGGGGGCGTTGGGTTCCGTCGCCGGTCAGCACGGGGTGCGTGCCGGGCCGGATTGGCGGCACGGCGGAACGCCATTCGGCTCTGACGGCCTGCAAATGGTGGTTTTCATGCTTCCGCTGCTCACCTGCGGTAAGCAGGCTGCGCTCCGGGAGCACGAAAAACCGCCATGTTCGTCACGCCATCATCCGAATGGCGATCCGTCCAGATCGATTATCGGGATGCGCCGGGCACCCATTTGACGTCGCCCGCGCCGTTGCCGTTCAATCGGCGCGCCAGCACGAACAGCAGGTCGGACAGGCGGTTGAGATAGGCAAGCGCGTGGCGGTTGAGCGCGACATCGGCGCTGGCCGCCGTGGCGCTGCGCTCGGCGCGGCGGGTGACGGCGCGGGCCAGGTGGACGGCCGCCGCCGCCGCCGATCCGCCCGGCAGGATGAAACTGTCCAGCGCGGCCAGATCGGCGTTCATGATGTCGATCTGATCCTCCAGCCGTTTCACCTGGCTTTCCACGATGCGCAGCGCCCAGGGCTCGTCCTCCCCGTCCGGCACCGGCGTCGCCAGATCCGCGCCCAGGTCGAACAGGTCGTTCTGGATGGTGGTCAGCCACGCGGCCTCCGGCCGGCCGCCGATGGCGATGACGGCCAGGCCGATGGTGCTGTTGGCTTCGTCCACATCGCCTACCGCCTGCATGCGCGGCGCATGTTTCGGCACGCGCGTGCCGTCGACCAGCCCGGTGGTGCCCCCGTCGCCCGTGCGGGTATATATTTTGTTCAGCTTGACCATTGCGCCTTCCCCGTCAGCCGCCCTGGCCCTTCATCAACAGCAACAGGGCGACGACGATCACCGCGATCGCCTGGAACAGGATGCGGTTGAACATCATCTTGTTCTGTCGGACGCTGGACGGGCGCACCACGCCTTCGGGCAGGTTGAGTTCCTCCTTCGTGGTGCGCATGAAGGCGATGAGGCCCCGGATCAGTGCGAACAGGGTCGCGGCCATGGCAAGGATGAGGGCGATGACAAGGATGGCGTTCATCGCCCTTATCTAGGCGTGTGACAGGCGGATGCCAACCGGAAACACCCCTGCGCGCAGATCGGCGGCCAGCTGTTCGGGTGCGACGCCGGACGCGCGCAGATCCGCCAGCGTGATTGCGCCGTCGCGTTTGGCAAGCCTCTTCCCATCGGTGCCGACCAGCAGCGGGTGATGGCAGTAACAGGGAGAGGGCAGGCCCAGCAGCGCCTGCAACAGGGCATGGATGTCGGTCGCGGCGATCAGGTCGTCGCCGCGCAGTACATGGGTCACGCCCATATCGGCATCGTCGATCGTCGCCGACAGATGGTAGCTGGCCGCCGCATCCTTGCGCGCCAGAACGACGTCGCCCGCGCGCAGGGGATGCGCCGTGACCACGTGGCTCTGCCCGGTGCCGGGTGGACAGGGCTGCGCGGTCCAGCGCGGCGACCCCGCCCGGTCGACCGCCCTGTGCATGTCGATCCGCCAGGCATGTGCTTCACCCGCGTCCATGCGCCGTGCCCGTTCCGCGGCGGGCAGGGCGCGGCAGGTGCCGGGATAGACCGGCTCCGGCCCGTGGGGTGCGGCGGCGCTGGCCGCCCATTGCGCCTGTATGTCGGCGCGCGTGCAGAAGCAGGGATATAGCAGTCCCATCCCCCGCAACCGATCCAGCGCGGCGGCGTAAAGGCCGATCCGGGCGGACTGGCGGACGACCGGCCCGTCCCATGCGACGCCCAGCCAGGCCAGATCCTCCTCGATCGCGGCGACATGCTCCGCTCTGCTGCGTGCCCCGTCAATATCCTCGATCCGCAGCCGGAACCGGCCGCCGTGCGCGCGCGCCATGTCCATCGCCAGCAGCGCCGACCAGCCATGGCCGACATGCAGGCGGCCGGTGGGACTCGGCGCGAAGCGGGTCACCATGGGTTGTGGTGGAAAGAGGCGGCGCATACAGTCTCTTGACGAGGAAGCGGGGTTGATGCTGTCATGCCGACGTCACGTTTCTGATCGATCAGGGCGTCGGCAAGGGACAGAAGGGGTCTTATGTACCATCCCGACCTGATACGGCACCCGGAAAACTGTCCGGCGCTTGTGCTGAACGCGGATTATACGCCGCTCAGCTATTATCCGCTCAGCCTGTGGCCATGGCAGACCGCGATCAAGGCGGTATTCCTCGAACGGGTCGACATCGTCGCCAGTTATGAGCGGGAAGTGCACAGCCCCAGTCTGCGCCTGAAAATTCCCTCGGTCATCGCGCTCAAACAATATGTGCGGCCCTCGGAGCATCCCGCCTTCACGCGCTTCAACCTGTTCCTGCGTGACCGCTTCACCTGCCAATATTGCGGGGCGCCCCACGACCTGACCTTCGACCATGTGATCCCGCGCCGGGCGGGCGGGCGGACGACATGGGAAAATGTCGCGACCGCCTGTTCGCCTTGCAACCTCAGGAAAGGGGGGCGGACCCCGCGCGAGGCAGGCATGCGCCTCCACGTCCAGCCGATCCGCCCGACGACCTGGCAATTGCAGGAACATGGCCGGGCTTTCCCGCCCAATTATCTGCATGAAAGCTGGCGCGACTGGCTGTACTGGGATGTGGAACTGCTGGCCTGAGGCCCATCCGGCCGGGCGTCAGGACGCCGCCGGCAGCCAGTCCAGGTCGATGTCCTTGTACCGGTTGGTATAATGGCCGATTTCCTCCAGCCGCGCGATATCGACCAGTTTCAGACGTCCCTGCGCGCGGCTGATCAGGCCCTCCTGCTCCATTTGCCGGATCATCCGGTTCACATGGACCGACGTCAGGCCGATCGCGTCGCCAATCTCTTCCTGTGTCAGCTTCAGGTCGAAACTGTCGACGATGCCGTCATCGGTCATCCGCAGCCGGTCGAACATGTCGAGCAGGAAGGACGCGACTCGCGCCCTGGCCGATGTGCGGCCGAGCGAGGCGACGCGGTCGGTCAGCGAGACCCGTTCCGAATTGGACAGCAGGAAAAGCAGCGCGGCGACGCGGGGATGTGCCTCCAGCAATCGGCGCAGCGCATGTTTATCGAACGGGCAGATGATCGCGTCTGACAGGGCGACCAGCGATTCCGGTGCCTTTTTGTAGATCGTTCCGGCTGAACCGATGAAGTCACCGGGAAAATAGACGCGTAATATCTGCCGGCTTCCATCCGGCATGATGACAAAGCTCATCACCCTGCCTTCACGCAAAACGAAAAGTTCGGTTACCGTCTCGTTAACCCGCTGAATCATCGCGCCGCGTTTTACCTTGCGAGGATTTTCCTCGAGCTTGGCCAGCGCGTCCTTCTCGGGCTTCGACAGTGTCGCATGCTTTTCTAATCTATCGGAAAATCAACTTGTTGCCACCAAAACACCTTATTTCATGCTTGTCGTTACGATGGCAAAACGCCCCAGCGCCGTTTTGGCTGCATTTTCGCGGCGTGCACTAAACTCGATCAAATTTGGCGGCACGAACGAA
>JBFWMJ010000093.1:0-11233 GCA_050251675.1 Sphingobium sp. | reverse complement strand
CGCGCATCCGCCTGTTCATGACCGTCAAGTCGAGCGAGCCGGCGAATGGCGGCCTGAAGATCGTCGCCGAGGCGAGCTTCGAGATCGAGGGTTCGGACCGGCCGGCGATGGTTGCCGACCTGATTTACCTCTATTTCGACTGAAATAATGAAGCCGGCCGGGGGATCGGGTGATCCTCCGGCGACCTAAGACAGGAAGGAGAGGGTTGATGTCGGCCAATGCAGGGCAGCGGGCGAGGCCTGTCGACGCCACGCCGATGCTGGCGATGGAGGGGATCGCTGATCTCGACAAGGCCGTGCTGAGCCGGATCCTGATCGAGGGCGGCCATGCGACCGGCCCGATCGAAGAGGTGACGCTGAAACCCATCGGCGTCGGGTTGCTCGGTGGCAGCTATCGGTTGCAACTGCGCTATGCGGCTGGCGCGAGCGGCCTTCCCGCGCTGGTCGTCAAGATGCATGTCGACAATCCGCGGTCGCGCAAGCTGGCGCGCTATGGCGTGCGGGTCGAGGGGGTCTACGGTTTCTACGCGAACGAAACCGCCTTCTATCAGCAACTGGCGCCGAGCCTGTCGATCCGCGTGCCGGACTGCTATGCCGCCGCCGTCAGCGAGGATGGCAGCCGCTTCGTACTGTTGCTGGAAGCGATCGAGCCGGCGACGCCGGGCAACGACCTGACCCCCTGTTCCATGCAGCGGCTGGAAATGGCCGTCATCAACATCGCCGGGTTGCATGGCCCCAGCTGGGATATCGCAGCCGATCGGGTGGACCCGATGATTTTCGATTCACGCGGTCCCAATGCGGCGACCATGCAGTCGCATGTCCAGACCGCCTGCAAGATCAACGCCGAACGGTGGGCCGATTATTTCGATGCGGAGGAGTTTGCAGCCTTCTCCCGCTTCGCCGACCGTTATGACGAATGGCAGCGGGCGGAAGGCCGACCCCGGTCGATCGTGCATGTCGACCACCGGCTGGATAATCTGCTGTTCTTCGACGACCGTGACGAGGTGGTCGTGGTCGACTGGCAGACGTTGCAGCTGTCCTTCCCTCTGCGCGACGTGGGGCAGCTGTTTGCCGCCAGCATCGACACCGAATTGCGCCGGGAAGCGGAAATCCCGATGCTGCGCGTCTATCAGGAGGCGCTCGCCCGTCATGGCGTGACCGACTACGGATTCGACCGGCTGCTGGACGATTATCGCTATTCGCTGTTGCAGGGGTTGCACGGCGGGTTGCTGGGTATGGCGACGATCCCCCTGGAAGGGCGCGGCAAGGAACTGTTCCTGACCAAGGTGCGCCGGACGATGGTGGCGCTGCGCGATCACCGGGACCATATGGAGATTGACGTCCTGTCCGCTTAGATTGCATCGATAGTCCGTCCGGGCCGCGCCTGAAGAAATCGCGATGTACAAGCGCCCGCGCGCGATGGTCGGAAAGGCCGTGCGCACAGAAGCGTGGCAGCGCGCGATGGACGGGCCGGTCCGGGCCGGATCACGATTATAGCCTGTAATGGCATAAACAGGAGAGGGAGGAGCGGCGATGGCGTCAGCGGGGGGAATCGGGCCGGTGCGGGCCTGGTATGTCGTCGGCCTGCTGTGCCTGCTCTCGGTCATTTCCTATCTCGATCGCTATGTGATCGCGTTGCTGGCCGAACCGATCGGCCAGGCCATGCAGGCGGACGACACCCAGATCGGCCTGCTGATGGGGCTGGGCTTCGGCGTCCTCTATTCGCTGATCGGCGTGCCGGTCGCGCATCTGCTCGATACGCGATCACGGGTACGGATCGTCGCCGTGAGCGTCGTCATCTGGAGCGTGTCGACCTGCGCGTCGGCCTTTGCCCCCAATTTCGGCTGGCTCGCGCTGTTCCGCGCGGGCGTGGCGATCGGAGAGGCCGCGCTGACGCCGGCAGCGGTGTCGCTGATCGCCGACTGTTTCGCGCGTGACCGGCGGACGCTGCCGACGTCGGTATTCATGGCCATCGCTGCCCTGATGGGATCGGGCGCGTTTATCATCGGCGGGGCGGCTTTCCGCGTGGCGCAGGGGATGGAACTGGCGGCGGGCATGGAGGCGTGGCGGCTGACCATGCTGTTCGTGGGCGTGCCGGGGCTGCTGGTGGCACCGCTGTGGCTGTGCACCGTCACGGAGCCGCGACGTGGCGGAAGCGGGGATGGAGAAGACCAGCCGCTGCCGATGCGCGACGCGATCGCCTATTTCATGGCCAATCTGCGGCTTTATGGCTTTTTGTTCCTGGGCCTGTGCGCATCGTCCATCGCCAACTTTTCCTACATGACCTGGTCGGCGACGATCCTGAGGCGCAGCTTCGGCACGCCGCTGGGGGAGGCAGGGCTGGCGTTCGGATCGGCCAGCCTGATCGGCGGGGCGGGCGCGGCGCTGCTATGGCCGGTGATCCATGCCTGGTTCGCCCGGCGGGGCAGGGGGGATGTCATCATCCTGCTGGTCGGATCGGGTTTCCTGATGGGGGGTCTGTCCCTGACGGCCTATCGCTTCGTGGGCGACGTGCCGACGGTGCTGCTGCTGGCGACCGTCGCCAATCTGGGCTTTTCGGTCAGCGGCACGCCATCGGTGCTGGCCATTCAGGCGGTTGCGCCCGCGCGGTTGCGCGCGCGGTTGATCGCGCTGTACGTCATGGCGATCAGCCTTGTCGGCTTTACCGTGGGCCCGCCGCTCGGCGCGGCGCTGGGCACGCATCTGTTCAGCGGGCCGGACGCGTTGCGCAATGGCGTGGCTCTCGTGGCGATGCTGATGTTTCCGGTTGCGGTGTTGTCCGCTCTGGCGTCATATCCCGCTTACCGACGGGCGTTGGAACAGGCCCGCGACTAGGATCTTAAGGAGAAGAGGATGCGGCAGAGCTTCGCGGCGGATGCACTGGAGGGCAGGGTGGCGGTCGTGACCGGCGCGGCATCGGGTATCGGGCGGGAGACCGCGCTGCTGCTGGCGTCGATCGGTGCGTTCGTGTGGGCGACCGACCGGGACGAGGCGGGGCTGGCCGCGCTGGCCGGCGAACTCGGCCCGCGTGGCGCGACCGCGCGTCATGATGTGGCATCGCAGGACGAATGGCGCGCCATTGTCGCGTCGGTGCGCGCGGCTAAGGGGCGGCTGGACATATTGGTCAATAATGCCGGTATCATGACCAACGCCGCTTTTCTGGACACGACGCTGGACCAGTGGCGGCATCAGCAGGCGGTAAACGTCGAAAGCGTGTATCTGGGGATGCACAGCGCCCTGCCGCTGATGTGCGAGACGGCGGCGGCGCACGGCACTTCTACCTCCATCGTCAACGTGTCGTCGGTCTATGGCATCGTCGCGGGCGCCAGCTTTGCGGCCTACAGCGCTTCCAAGGGAGCGGTGCGCGCACTGTCCAAGGCGGTCGCCAATGAATTCGTGACGAAAGGGGTGCGGGTCAATTCGCTGCATCCCGGGCCGACCACGACGAACCTGGGCAAGGACTGGGACCTGAAGGACGCGGCGGGCAATCCGATCACGGAAGAGGATGCGGCGGCTGCCTGGCTCGCCCTGCTGCCGATGGGACGGCCGGGCGCGGTGGAGGACATGGCGGCGGCGATCGCCTGGCTTTCGAGCGACGCGGCATGCTATGTCACCGGGACCGAACTGGTGGTGGACGGCGGCTATACCATGCGGTGATCCGGGCGCTGAACGACGCGGCGAACCGGGCGTTGGCCGGATCGTGATCGGGCGGGTTGCGGCCTAGTATTAAAATCCGGCCTTGCGCCTTGCGTTGCCTGGCGGGACACTCTAGCCTCCCTTTCAGATCACGCGCGACAGGCGCGGACGCAAGGTGGGGGGATGGTAAATGGCGCGCGCTTGGCATCTGGTTTCGCATCCCGAGGGGATGCCGCAGCCCCGGAATTTCGCTCTGGTCGATATGGCCCTGCCGCCGCTGGAGGAGGGCATGGTGCATGTCCGCAACCAGTGGCTGTCGGTCGACCCCTATATGCGCGGCCGGATGGACCCGGGTGACAGCTATATTCCGCCTTTCACGCTGAATGAACCGATGGAGGGGACGGCGGTCGGCACGGTCGTCGAATCCCGCGCACCGGGACTGAAACCGGGGGATCAGGTGCTGCATATGCTGGGCTGGCGGGATGAGGCGGTCGGCCCGGCCGAGGCGTTTGAGAAACTGCCGGATCTGGGCGTGCCGCCGGAAAGCTGGCTGGGCGTGATGCACGGCAATGGCGCGACGGCCTATTTCGGGCTGCTGGAAGCGGCAAAGGCGAAGGCCGGCGATGTGATGTTCGTGTCGGCGGCGGCGGGCGGCGTAGGGTCGGCCGTGGTGCAGATCGGCAAGGTGCTGGGTATGACCGTGATCGGATCGGCCGGCGGCGCCGCGAAATGCGACTTCCTGCGGTCATTGGGGGCCGATGCGGTCATCGACTACAAGGCGCCGGGCAGCATGGACGACAAGCTGAAGGCGGCCGCGCCCGACGGGATCGACGTCTATTTCGACAATGTCGGCGGCGACCATCTCGACGCCGCCCTGTTCAACGCCAAATATGGCGCGCGTTTCTCGCTGTGCGGGATGATCGAGGGGTATAACACGTCGGAACCCACGCCCATGCGCCACCTGCTGCTGGCGGTGCAGCGCGGCGTTACCATGCAGGGCTTCCTGCTGCCGGCCTATTTCGACCGGCTGGGCGAATTCCGGGAGGTGATGGCGGGATGGATGCGCGAAGGGAAAGTGCGCTCCTGCGAGACGGTGTTCGACGGGCTGGACCGCACCTGCGACGCGTTCCTGGGCCTTTTTACCGGCGCTAACAGCGGCAAGATGGCCGTGCGCCTCTGACAATGAATGTTGATTGAAGCACAAGGCGGGGCATCGTGCGCGGTGCCCCGTCCCCCTAGGAGAAAGCCATGCTGACGAAGTTCGACGATTTTCCTATCCAGCAGACATGCGAGCCTATCGCGCATCTCGCCACCAGCGAGCGCAATGCCTATGGCCGTTACTGGTTCAACGGTTACGATCCCGACGGCGAATTTTATTTCGGCATCGCCTGGGCCGTTTACCCCAACCGGGAAGTCATGGATTGCGCGCTGTCGATCGTGCACAAAAATGGCGACCAGCACAGTTTCCGCGCGTCGCGCCGGATGCGGGGCGATCGCACCGACCTGCGCGTCGGGCCGATGACGATGGATATCAGCGATCCGATGCGGACATTGCGCGTCACGATCGACAAGAACAAGACCGGCATCACCGCCGACCTGACATTCCACGCGACCAGCCCCGTTCACGAAGAGCCGCTGGACCTGATGCGGCAGGGCATCCGGGTCGTGATGCAGAGCACCCGCTTTACCCAGTTCGGCCGGTGGAGCGGGCATATCACGGTAGGCGACAAGAAGACGGAGATGGATCCGGCGAAAATCTACGCGACTCGTGATCGCAGCTGGGGCTGGCGCTGGACGGGCGAGCCGGAGCAGGGCGTGTCGCGCCAGGTGCCCGAGCAGGTGTTCTGGCTGTGGGCGCCGATCCAGTGGAAGGATCACGCCACCCATTATGGCCTGTTCGAATATGCCAATGGCAAGCGCTGGAAGGAATTTTCGCATATCTTCCCGTTGCGCCCCTATGACAGCAAGTTCGACACGCTGTCGGCCGAGGGTTTCCGCGACATTCAGGCCGGGCAGCATCGGCTGACCTTCCAGAAGGGGACGCGTTTTGCCGATACGTCCGAGATCGATATCATCGAGGACGGCAAGATCCGCACCATCAAGATGGAGATGCTGCTGCGCTACCACATGGTGGGCACCGGCTATCACCATGAGACGTGGGGGCATGGGTTCTACAAGGGCGAGGAAGAATATACGTCCGAATTCTGGAATACCAACGACTTCGACCCGCTGGCGACGCAGTATCAGCATATGCAGACGGTGGTGCGCGCGACCAGCGAGGGTGAAGTCGGTCATGGCGTGCTGGAGCAGTCGATCTTCGGCCCGCACGATCGCTACAAGCTGACCGGCTTCCTCGATCCGGCATGATGGATGGCTCGCCGGCGCTCCGGGAGGAGCGCCGGTGGCTTCTGATCGTAAAATAGGAGGCTTGGCATGACGGACGAAGTCATCCGGTACGAGGTTGCCGATGGAATCGCGTTGATAACGCTGTGGCGGCCGGCGGCGCTCAATGCGTTGAACGCCGCGTTGCGCGATGCGATCGCCGATGCGGTGGACCGGGCGGGCGCGGACCCGCAGGTGCGCGCCGTCATCCTGACGGGATCGGGCGATCGCGCGTTCTGCGTGGGCGTGGACCTTAAGGAACTGGGCAGCAGCGGTGTCACGATCAATGGCGACAAGGACCCGGTACGCTCGATCGAGGCATGTCCCAAACCGGTGATCGCGGCGGTCAACGGCCTGGCCATCACGGGCGGGTTCGAACTCGTGCTGGCCTGCGACGTGATTTTCGCGGCGGAGGAGGCGCGCTTTGCCGACACCCATGTCCGGGTGGGGGTCATTCCGGGATGGGGCCTGTCGCAGCGACTGTCCCGCGCGATCGGCGTCTACCGCGCGAAGGAACTGTCCCTTTCCGGCAATTTCCTATCCGCCGCGACGGCGGCGCAATGGGGGCTGGTGAATCGGGTGACGCCGCGTGACCGGCTGATGGCGGAGGCATATGAACTGGCCGGCCAGTTCGCGTCCGCGCCGGGCGACATGGTGGCGGCCTATAAACGGACCATAGACGAGGGCTTCGCCATGACCTTCGGCGCGGCGATGACGTATGAGAAGGCCGAGTCGGAACGGCATGCCGCGACGTTGACGCCGCAGGAGATAGAGGCGCGCCGGGCCGGGGTGCTGGCCCGTGGCCGGGAGCAGAGCGCCGCTTGAGGACGTGCCCCTGAATTAAGGGTGTTCCCAAGCCGCCGATTCATGTTATTGGTTGTCCATATAATTTGTATGGCCGCAGGTTTGCGCGGCCACGATTCATGTGGAGAGTGACCGATGAACAGCGCGGATTACGCGATACCCGCCGATCATGTGGCGACCCTGGTCGACCCGAGCGCCTATGCCGATGGTCGTATTTTCGAAACCTATGCCTGGCTGCGGGCAAACCGGCCGATCGGCCTGGCAAGCCCCGAGGGGTTCGATCCTTTCTGGGTGGTGTCGCGCTTTGAGGACGTGCGCGCGATCAGCATGGACAACAAGCGTTTCCCCTATGGCGATCGCAATTCGATGCTGACCGACAAGGCGTCGGACACCATGATCAGGTCGCTGACGGGCGGCAAACCCAATTTCGGCCGTTCGCTGGTCAACATGGACCCGCCCGACCATATGAAATACCGCCTGTTGACGCAGAAATATTTCATGCCCAAGCATATCAAGACGCTGGACGCGCAGATCGCGGAAATCGCGGATCGTTCCGCTGCCAAGCTGCTGGGGCGGGGGAGCGTCGATTTTGTCGATGATATCGCGCTTTATTATCCGCTGGAAGTGGTGATGTCGATCCTGGGGGTGCCGCAGAAGGACCTGCCGTTCATGCTGCGGCTGACGCAGGAAATCTTTGCGCCGCTTGATCCCGATTCCATGCCCGAAGGTGTCGATCCCAACGATCCCGCCGCGTTCGGCAAGGCGATGCAGTCGACGATCGCGAATCTGGACGCCTATTTCAGCGGCCTGACCGCCGACCGCCGGACCAACCCGCAGAACGACATTGCGACCATATTGGCCACTGCCGAGATCAACGGCGCGCCGATGCCCGATTTCGACCTGCTCGGCTATTATGTCATCATCGCGACGGCGGGCCACGACACCACGTCGAGCACCTCTTCGGCGGCGATGTATGCGCTGGCGACCCAGCCGGAAACCTTCGCACGGGTGAAGGCGGACCTGTCGCTGATCCCCCGGTTGGTGGAGGAGGCGATCCGCTGGTCGACGCCGGTCAAGACATTCATGCGCTCGCCGGTCGAGGATGTCGAATATAAGGACATGCAGTTCCGCAAGAACGACTGGCTGATGCTGTGCTATGCGTCGGCCAACCGGGACGAGGACTATTTCCCCGATGCCGAGTTGTTCGATATGGACCGGACCATCAAGGAACATATGGCGTTTGGATTCGGGCCGCACATCTGCCTGGGCCAGCATCTGGCGCGGCGCGAGATCATCGCCCTGTTCGAGCGGCTGGTGCCGATGCTGAAGTCGGTGTCGATCGACGGCGACATAGAGATGACGCAGTCCTTCTTCGTCAACGGCCTGAAGCACCTGCCGATCCGCTACGAACTGGAGAGTGAGCCGGCCGCCGTTGCGGCCTAGCGTTCGACGGCAGGCAATGCCCGTTTTTGCGAGCCGCGGATCGCCGCGGCGATCCGGCATCTTGCCTGTCGGCGGATCGCTCGATTGCCGCGCCGGCCCGGGCCGCTGTCATGGCGTGCCAGGCCGGCGGCTTCCCTGAAGCCGGGTGATGCCGGCCGCCACACGATAGCGGCGGCCGGCCACCCCCGGTGAAACGTGTCACCAGTCGATGCTGCGCGGCGCGAACCGCCCCGGCCGCTTCTCCAGCGTCGCGTTCACCGCTTCCTTCTGGTTCGGACTGCTGATCAGCATGTCCTGCCGCACGCTTTCGTTGAGCAGCAGCGCCGCGGCGTCGGAATCGGCCATCGCGTTCAGCAGCAGCTTGGCCGATGCCAGTGAATCCGGGCTGTACCCGGCCAGTTTACGGGCGGTCTCGAACGCGGCGGCCAGCGGGTCCTGTTCGACACGGGTGGCCAGGCCCAGCGACACCGCTTCGACGCCTTCGACCATCCGGCCCGACATTATCAGGTCGCGGGCCACGTCTCCGCGTACCAGGTCGCGCAGCAGGGTGAAGGCGCCCATGTCCGGCACCAGTCCCCAGCGCATCTCCAGGAACGCCAGCCGTGCGTCCGGCGCGACATAGCGAATGTCCGCGCCCAGCGTCATCTGTAACCCCGCGCCCAGCGCCACGCCATGGATCGCGCAGATCACCGGGACGCGCAACTCGCGGAACAGCAGTGGGATGATCTGGCCCTCATTGGCCAGGCCGCGGGTGCGGGGCGCCAGCGTCGCATAGCGCTCGCCGTCGCCCGCCATCTGCTCGAAGCCGCTCATGTCCAGCCCGGCGCAGAAGGCGCGGCCGTTGCCCGAAAGAACGACGGCGCGCACCGTACGGTCCTTGCCTGCCGCGTCGCAGGCCGCTTCGATGTCGAGCAGCAGTTGCGGCACCACCGCGTTCATCTTGGCCGGGCGGTTGAGCGCGATATGCGCGATGCCATCGTCGACCGAATACTCCACGAACTCCATGCGTCTCTCCCGTTTTTTAGCGTTGGGCCGTCCGTCGCCGACGACGGACGGGCTTGCCGTGCGTAGTCCGCGGCGCTAACAGATGACAAGTAATATTAATGGACGGAATACAGGCCAAGGTGGCGGTATCGGCCATGAAATGGGGAGCGTACATGTCTGAGCGGGCGAACACCGGCAATGTTGCGAATATCGGCAGCGTTGCGGACATTCCCGCCGTCCATGCCGCAGCGACGCCGGACAAGGCCGCCATTCTCCATTTCGATGGAGAGCTGACCTACGGCGCATTGGATCGCAATGCCAATCGCGTCGCCAACGGTCTCCGCGCCATGGGGCTGGACCGGCAGAGCCGCGTCATCCTGCTGTCGAAGAACGATCCCCGCTATTTCGAACTGTTCTTCGGTGCGGCGCGTGCCGGGATGGCGCTCGCCCCCGCCAACTGGCGGCTGACCGCGGAGGAACTGACCTTCGTCATCCAAGATTCGCAGGCGCCGCTGGTCTTCGTTTCCTCGGAATATGCGCCTTTGATCGCTTCGATCCGCGCCGATCTCCCCGCGGTCCGCGATGTTATCGTCTTTGACGAGGGCTATGCCGAATGGCTCGACGCGCAGTCCGACGCGCCGCTCTCGCTCGCCCGCGATCCTGAGGACGATGTGCTGCAACTCTATACCTCTGGCACAACCGGCCTGCCCAAGGGCGCGATGCTGACCGACCGGACGATGATGTTCTACTTGCGGCAGATGGCGGTCAGTCCGGTAGGTCCTTATGGACCCGGCACGCTGGTGATGGTGCCGCTGCCGCTGTTTCACGTCGGCGGGGCCTGCTGGGGCCTGAACGCCCTGTACAACGGGGAAGCCGACCTGCTCCTGCGCGAAGCGTCGGCCCCCGTCATCGTGGAGGCCTTTCGTCGCTTTCCCGTGACGAAGGCGGGCATGGTGCCGGCCGTCATGAAGATGGTAATCGATCATCCCGATGCCGCCGACATCGACTTCTCGCGTCTCGATACCCTGTCCTATGGCGCCTCGCCGATCTCGCAGGAACTGCTGGCGCAGGTGCAGCAGGTGTTCGCCTGCAACCTGGTTCAGATGTTCGGCATGACCGAATCCTGCTCGCTCGCCACCTTTCTGCCGCCGGAAGACCATGTGCCGGAACGGGCGGAAAAGATGCTGTCGGTCGGCAAGGCGGCGCAGGGCGTGGGCCTGCGCATCGTCGGCCCGGACGGCGCGGACCTGCCTGCCGGCCAGTCGGGCGAGGTGCTGCTTTCCGGCGAGAACATCATGAAGGGTTATTGGCAGCGTCCCGCCGATACGCAGAAGGCCATCGTCGGCGGCTGGTATTATAGCGGTGATGCGGGCTATCTTGATTCGGAAGGCTATCTGTTCCTGCGCGACCGCATCAAGGATATGATCATCTCGGGCGGCGAGAATGTCTATTCGGCGGAGGTCGAGCGGGTCCTGTTCAGCAATCCCGACATAGCCGATGTCGCTGTCATCGGCGTCCCCCACCCGGTTTGGGGAGAGGCGGTCAAGGCGGTGGTCGTGCCGGCCGCCGGGGCGAGGGTCGACGAGGCATCGGTGATCGCCCATGCCCGCACGAAGCTTGCCGGCTATAAATGCCCGAAATCGGTGGATTTCGTCGACGCTTTGCCGAGGAATGGCAGCGGCAAGGTGCTCAAGCGCGATTTGCGCGCGCCCTATTGGGAAGGGCAGGAGCGCAGCGTCGCCTGACGCCGCGACTGTTGTATTATGAGCACGGTTTCTCGCCGATTTATGAACGTCCGGCCAATTTCATGAAGTTCCGTTGACAGAACTTTGATCGTTTTCGTAATAACGCTCCTCAGCTAGCCGATTTTAAGCAAGCAAAAATGGGGAGGATGAACGTGAAAGCAGTATTCTTGCGCTCGCTCATGGCGGGCGCCGTTGCCTGCGTGCCGGCGGTGGCGATCGCCCAGTCGGGTTCTGAAAGCG
>JBFWMJ010000092.1:0-11300 GCA_050251675.1 Sphingobium sp. | reverse complement strand
CAGTACATCAACGGGTTCTACAACACCCGCCGCCGACATTCATATCTGGGTGGCATCAGCCCGCTCGCCTTCGAAGCCAAGGTGGCATAATGAGATAGGTGACCGGCACAAAACCGTTACAAGTCCACGGGGAATGCCTCGGCGAGCAAAGCTGTAGAGCGGGCAACGCCGATCACATCATGTTCGGCCGCCAACAGGTCCGCCAGAAGGTGCCGACCGATGAACCCGCCAGCCCCGAGAAGAAGAATGCGCATGTGCCCCCCGATGCCCGTCAATAGCACTGGGGCAGCAATGAATGAAGGGCGGCTACCGAGCCCGTGAGAGCCCCATCGGAACCGCCGTTATGTTCGCGAAAGTATCGAAAGCCCAGCATAGATCAGCGGGGTTATTCATCTCTAGGACAGCGCAAGCCGGGTCTGTCAGATCGACCAGTTCCACGCCTCTGCCTGCTCAGCCTGGACCCGTCGGGCAACGGCGCTGGGGAGCACGGTGCGGAATGGCGGATTAGCGCTGGTGATCACATCGATCATCGCGGTGATCATCTCTTCGGGATCGGATTGCCTGGTGAGTTCGCGCACGGGCCAGTGATCCATAACCCGCTCACCCTGCGCCCACCATTGGTCCTGCGCTTCCATGCCGGTGTCGTTAAACCCCGTGCGATAGGCTCCGGGATTGATCGTGCAGACCTCCACGCCATAGGGCTTGAGTTCCTCACGCATGGCGAGGCAAAACCCCTCGACCGCGAATTTGGATGCGGAATAGGCGCCGTCCCAGCTTACACTAACCAGACCCGCAACGGATGACGTCCACACGATGCGGCCTTTGCCCGCTTTGATAAATTTGCGCGCCGCACCTTGCGCCATTGCCAGCGCGGCAAAGACATTGGTCTCGAAACTGGCGCGGACGACTTCCATCGGCAGTTCGGCGACCGGCCCGGATTCCATGATGCCGGCATTGTTGAACAATATGTCGAATTCCATGCCGAGAGCGTGATTGCGATCGATCTCGGAGAGCACATCCAGCTTGATGACCCGCAGATCGATGCCGTCGTGCTTTGCTTCTGCACGCAGGTCGGTCACCTGCGGCCAGATATGGCAACCGGCGATCACATCATGTCCGGCGCGAGCCAGCCCGAGGGCCACGCCGCGGCCAAAGCCCGAGCCTGCTCCGGTGATGAGGATTGTTCCAGGCATTTCTGTCTCCCAAGACTTGCTGCGTCTCTGGCGGCCGTGTGTGAAAGTCAGGCGGTGATTTCACCTGACCGGATGGCGATGCGCAGGGCTTCTGCGGTGGTCGAGGCGCCAAGGCGGCCACGAATACGGCGCAGATGGTTCTCGATGGTGCGCTCGGAGAGACCGAGCAGAAGCGCGGCTTCCGCCTGCCGTTTGCCTGCGGCCATCCAGCGCATTACTTCCCGCTCGCGGGCGGAAAGCTGCGTTGTTCGGCCCGATCTTTCAGGCGGTGTCATCCGGGTGATGGCCCGAAAGGCGATACCGGCAATCTGGGCGAGGGACAGGTGTACGGGCAGCGAACTGTCGATCTGCCTGCCACCAAAGCTGGCGGCACCTTTCAGGCCCTGTGTGCCGAAGATCGGCACCTGAAATCCATGGATGCCTGTCCCGTGCGGGCTGCGCACGACGCGATATGTTTCTTTGCCGGGCCTGCCGGATTTCGTCCAGAAGAACGGCTCGTCAGTCTCAAGGATATGCTGGTTGACCGGGCAACGGCGCAGATAGATCTCCGCGTCCATGTCCTGACCATCGCCGAACCAGTCCCCCTCGACCCAATAGAGCGTGTCGATCACCCGATCACGGTACGGTTGCGAGGAATAGAGAACGAAACGGTCATAGCCATGGGGCGTTGCAAAGGCGCGCACGGCGCTGGTGATATCATCCAGCGTGTCTCCCCGTTCGATGGCGGTGACCGTGCGCGTCAGTGCGTCCATGTTATGCTTTGGATACCTCATCGAGCAGGGCCTTGGCGGCCAGCTTGCCGAGCGCGTTGGAGGCAAAGGGGCTGTCGCCGGTGATGAGCTTGCGATCCTGGTGGGTGGCGCCGCTGATATCGGCATTGACGATGGTGAGCCCCTGCGCGGTCAGCTTCTCGCCAAAGAACCATGTCAGCCCGCCGGGCATATAGCCGATATCTGGTGTCTGCCGGTCGGCGGCATCGGGAAAGGCACAGATGGAATAGCCGCTGAGCGGCGATGGCCTACCGCCATGCCCGGCCGCCAGAAACGCCGCCGGGCCATGGCAGATCGAGATGATGTGCTGGTCCTTCGCCAGCGCCCAGTCAAGCACACGGGCGACATCTTCGCTTTCCGGCAGCCCCATCAGCGCGCCGTGACCGCCGGGGATGAAAACAGCGATATAATCGGACGCATCGAGCCGGTCCGCAGCATCGGACAGTTTCAGAGGCTTCTGGAACTGATCGAGATAGGCGCGATGCAGTCCGGTGACCCGCTCATCCTCGTTCGGCATTGCCCAGAACTCGAATTTCACCGGATTGCCCGACACCGTGGCAATGTCGAAGCCGAACCCTGCCTTGTGCATGTGATGCATCGGCACCAGCCTCTCCACCGGATGGTTGCCGGTGGAGAAGAGCTTGCCCGTATCTGTCGGCAGATAACGCTCGTCCGCAGCGATCACGAGCACCTTGTGCCCGCCGGAATAAGGTGTGGGATAATCGTCCCCGTCGATATCTGTCTTCGGGCTGGTATATTCCGTAAGAGAGAAGGGGGAGGGGAAGAAAGCGTTGAACTCCGCCGCATCCGGCGTCGGTTCCTTGCTCGATGCGTTGTCTGCCATCGGAACTGCTCCAGTCTGAATGTCGACGGAAAATGCAGTTCAGAGACTAACATGGAAATGAGGGATTTCCCTCAATTTTTAAGATGACCGCGAGTCAAAAGGAACATGAACGTAAGGCAGTTCTCGCAAGTCCAGAACGAACCCGTGAATGGCGGCGACAGCTGCGCTGACGTCGGGAAGGGGACTATTTGATCTTCGCTACCCGAACCACCCGGCCCGGTCACAGCCCAATGCCCGCCAGCGAACGGCATCGCCATCCCAATGGATAAGCCGTCACATTTGCGAGATTTGGGTGGTTGGAACCCAGACTGGATTCGAACTTCCAATGTCAAAAATAATTTAATGTTTTCATTATCTTATTCCAGGTGAGTTTCAGGCCACCATTCGGGCCTTAATGGACATCTCACAAGCCACTCAAATATCGTCATTATTCCTGACGGAATAAATGGTCGGGGAGACAGGATTCGAACCTGCGACCCTCTGCTCCCAAAGCAGATGCGCTACCAGGCTGCGCTACTCCCCGACGCCCGGCCTTTAACGGGCAAGCCCGTTTGGCGTCAATCTGTGTCAGGCCATATATCTGCGCCGGGGCAATAGCCGATCAGTCTGGGGTCAGCCGAAAAACAGCCAGAGGAGGAGAATGATCGGGATCGGCACGCCAATGAGCCACAACAAAATCCCCTTGCCCATAAATCCCTCCTGCTGCGTGAATTGCGGTCGTTACCGAAGGTTAACGGGTGAAGCGCCTGCAATGTTCCGTCCGCCTAACACGGCTGGTCTGCCGCCAGTGGCCGCCTGCGCTCCATAGGCTGCCCGGCATCCTTGACCGTTTGCACGCGTCTTTGCGTTGTGAAGCAATGGCGCTATGAGGCCCGCCATGCAGAGCCCTACCATCCATGCAATGCCGGCGAAGCGGAGATAGAGGGTGCGGCGGATAAAGGCCTTTTTCGATCCGTTCCTGCTGGTGCTTCTCGTCACCATGCTGCTGGCGACCATCCTTCCCGCGCGCGGTGACAGCGCGCGCATCGCGCAAGGGGTGACGACGGCGGCGGTCATGCTGCTGTTCTTCCTTCACGGCGCAAAACTGTCGCGGCAGGCGATCTGGCATGGCGCCAAGGCGTGGAAGCTGCACATCGCCACGCTGATGACGACCTTCATCGCCTTTCCTGTCCTGGGGCTGCTTATCCAGCAGGTGTCGGCCATACCTCCGACGCTGCGCGGCGGCCTGTTGTTCCTGGCGCTCGTGCCATCCACCGTTCAGTCATCGATCGCCTTCACCGCCATCGCGCGGGGCAATGTCGCGGCTGCGGTCGTCAGCGCGTCCTTTTCCAACCTGCTGGGCATCGTCCTGACGCCAGTGCTGGTGACGTTGCTGATCGCGCCCGGCGGCATGGCGGGGCTGTCGGCCGGGGCTGCAAAAGGCATCGTGTTGCAACTGCTGCTGCCCTTTGCCCTGGGCCATGCGCTGCGCCCGTGGATCGGCGGCCTGGTCGACCGGCACAAGACGCTGGTAGGCCGCGTGGACCGGGGATCGATCGCGATGGTTGTCTATACCGCGTTCAGCGCCGCCGTCGTCGAGGGACTGTGGCAGACCGTGTCGACACCCCAACTGGTGCTGGTGGCGGCGCTCAGTTGCGCCATGCTGGCCATCATCCTGCTCCTGACATGGGCGATGGGCAGGATGATGGGCCTGCCGCGTGAGGACGCGATCGTGCTGCAATTTTGCGGGTCGAAGAAGAGCCTGGCGTCGGGTGTGCCGATCGCCGGTGTCCTGTTCCCGGCGGCGATGGTCGGGCCGATGGTCCTGCCGCTCATGCTGTTCCATCAGGTCCAGCTCATCGTCTGCGCCATGCTTGCCCGTCATTATGGCGCGCAGGCCGACCGGGCCGAACAGCAGCAGCACCGTGACGGCCGGACATGAGGGAATGATCGCGCACCCGCCAACACCGCGCAATGGCCGCCTTGCCCTCTCCCCCTCCCTCGCCTAAAGCGCATGCCATGCCCGAAACGCCCGCCGCGCCCGCTTCGCCCGATCTGACCGGCCGGGCGCTGTTTCCCCATCGCCACCTGCTGTCCATCGCGGATCTGAAACCCTGGGAAATCCGCTATCTGCTGGACGAAGCGGAACAATGGGTGAAGGCGAATAAGGGGCAGGCGCGCAAACATGACGACCGGCTGGCCGGCATGACCCAGATCAACGCCTTCTTCGAAAATTCGACACGCACCCTGCTGTCCTTCGAAATCGCGGGCAAACGGCTCGGCGCGGACGTCGTCAACATGCATGCCGGACAGTCCAGCGTAAAAAAGGGCGAAACGCTGATCGACACGGCCATGACGCTCAATGCCATGGCCGCCGACGTCATCGTCATCCGCCACGGGTCGTCGGGTGCCGTGCGGCTGATCGCGCAGAAGGTCGACTGCCCGGTGCTGAACGCGGGCGACGGATGGCACCAGCATCCGACCCAGGCACTGCTGGACGCCCTGACCATCCGCAGGCGCAAGGGCGGGTTCGAAGGACTGGTCGTCGCCATTTGCGGCGACGTGCTGCACAGCCGGGTCGCACGGTCCAACATGCTGTGCCTTGCCGCACTTGGCGCGCAGGTGCGGGCTGTAGCTCCGCCCACGCTGATGCCGCCGCAGGTGGAGATGTTGGGCGCGACCCCCTTCACCCGCATGGATGCGGGGCTGGACGGCGCCGATGTCGTCATGATGCTGCGGTTGCAGAATGAGCGGATGGATGGCGCCTTCATTCCGTCGGCGCGGGAATATCACATGCTCTACGGCCTGACGCCCGAACGGCTGGCGCTGGCAAAGGCGGACGCGCTGATCATGCACCCCGGCCCGATGAACCGCGGCGTGGAGATCAGCAGCACCGTGGCCGATCACCCGGAACGTTCGGCGATCACCGAACAGGTGGAGATGGGGGTCGCGATCCGCATGGCCTGTCTGGACGTCCTGACCCGCGCCGCACGTGGTGTGGAGGGGTGGGCATGACGGCGACGCTGGCGATCGTCAACGGCCAGCTGGCCGACCCGGCCGGCACCGGCCTTGCCCCCGGGACCGTCCTGATCGAGGGCGATCATATCGTCGCGGCCGGCGACATCGTCGTGCCCGACGGGGCGGAACGGGTCGATGCGGGCGGGCTGGTGGTCGCGCCCGGCCTGATCGACCTTGGCGTCTTCGCCACGGACAAGCCGGCCTTTCATTTCGGCGGCATCACGCGCGCGGCGCTGATGCCCGATCAGTCGTCCCTGCTGGACGACGCGGCGCTCATCCGGCAGGCGACGCGAGCGGGAAAGCCCGATTTCTGGGTCCATCCCATCGCCGCGGCGACGCGCGGGCTGAAAGGCACGGATCTGGCAGAGATCGGCATGATGCAGGCCGCTGGCGCGAAGGCGGTCGGCACGGGGCGGCAGTGGGTCGCCGATTCCGGCGTCATGCTGCGCATCCTGACCTATGCTGCGGGGCTGGGCCTGACCGTGATCAGCCATGCGGAAGACAGCGGCCTGACCGCCCGCGCGGTCGCAACCAGCGGAGAGACGGCAACCAGGCTGGGGCTGTCGCACGCGCCCGCCTGTGCCGAAGCGATGGCGATCGCGCGCGACCTCATGCTGATGCGTCAGTGCGGCGCGGCGATCCATTTCCGGCTGGTGACGACGCAGGCCGGGTTCGACCTGATCCGCGCGGCCAAGGCGGAAGGGCTGGCGGTCAGTTGCGGCACCAGCCCGGCCTATCTGTTCCTGTCCGATCAGGCCATCACGGATTTCCGCACGTTCGCACGCCTTTCGCCCCCGCTGCGGTCGGAGGATGACCGCAAGGCGACGATCGCGGCCGTCGCCGACGGCACGGTGGACGTCATCACATCCGGCCACGACCCGCGCGGGCCGGAGGACAAGCGCCTTCCCTTCGCCGATGCGGCGCCGGGCATGGCCGGCGCGGAAACGCTGCTCGCGCTCTCGCTCAATCTGGTTCGCGACGGCCATATCTCGATGAACCGGCTGATGACGCTGCTCAGCGCCAATCCGGCCAGGATATTAGGTGTGGATGCCGGCAGCTTCGCGGCCGGCAGCGCCGCCGACCTCATCTTCATCGATCCCGACACGCCATGGATCGTGGATTCAGGCAGGATGGCGGCCTCCGCGGGCAACACCCCTTTCCACCGCCTCCCGGTTCAGGGGCGCGTGCGCAGGATCATGAAGGGCGGCGTATTCCTTTAGGACGGATCGCCATTCCGCCGTGCCGGACTGCAAATGGCGGTTTTCCGCGCTTCCGCTGCTTATCTGCCGTTAGCAAGCCGTGCTCCGACTCACCAAAACCGCCATTTTCGTCACGCCACCATAGGAACGGCGATCCGTCCTGGCGTGATCGAAGGTCAGATCGCCTCTACGGGACGCTCAGGGTACAGGGAAAGAGGGACGTCGCCGCCCTCCCCCGATCCGATCGGACCGGGACAGGCGGCAATCGGAAACCCCCTCGCCACGGTTCAGCGCGACGCCAGTTGCTGCTTTTTGGACGCGACCGCCCAACGCTGGGTCGTGGCGCCCGGCGCGCCTTCGCGGACGAAGCATCGACCGCGCTGGGCCTCGATCGACCGGCACAGCGTCATCGCATCGGCGCGATTGGCGAACCCGCCGACCGCGAGGCGATGGAACGGTTTGCCGTTCACCGTCACCCGGCTGGTCATCACCGGGAAAGCAGCCAGAGCCGCGTTGCGGCCGGCCATGGTCATCCATCTTTCCTTCGCGACAGCCGCACTGTCATAAGCGCCGAGTTGGACGACCCAATTGCTTGCGCCACTGGCCACCGGCCTGACGAGCGCAACCTGACGCATCCTCGCAACCGGGGCGGGCGCGACCGCGTCGGCTGGTGCCTTGCGGGCGACCGGCGCGGCTTTGCGCTGGCGCACGCTCTCGACGATGAAGGGGTCCGCCCGCGCCGGGACAGGCGCGGCGGCGGTGCGCACCGGGGCTTCCGGCGCACGGATGACCGGCGCGGCGGTTTCGACGATCGTGGACGGTTCCGCTGCGGGATCGGCGGCGGCGACCTGCGCCCCCGCTCCGGCGTTCAGCGCCAGACGGGTCGGCATCCCTTCGTCCGCATCGGCCGGGGTGACGCCCAGCAGGTCGGCGGCGCGCTGCGGCGCGCGCTGCGGGTCCGCCATGACCGCCCATTGGGAAATGCGCCGGTTCGCGGCAAGCGGATCGAGATCCTGCCCCGCCATGACCCGCGCATCCTTCCAGCGGCCCGACAGGGCATAGGCATAAGCGAGATTCTGGCGCGTGCGGGCGTTGGCCGACGGGTCCTGCACCGCCCCGGTCAGGATGCGGACACCCTCCTCGACATCGCCGGCCATCGCCAGCGCCAGCCCGTAATCAGCGGCCGGCACCCGATCGGCATGGGTGGCCAGCATCGTCCGGGCTTCACCCGCCTTGTCCAGCGCGATCCGAACCAGCGCCAGATTGACGATCGTGCGGCCATCGGCGGCGCCCAGCGTCACCGCATCGTCCAGCGCGGCTTCAGCCGAACCGAACCGACCGGCCGCGACATAGGCGCGCCCCAATATCTGGCGATAGGCGGCATTATCGGGCGCCAGCGCGACCGCTGCTTCCGCCGCCTGTATGGCGCGCGGCACATCGCGGCGGTCCAGCGCCTTTTCGGCCGTGGCAGACAGTGCGGCGGGGTTCTGCCTGTCCTTGACCACCGCCGTGGACGGGCGAAAAGCCGCTCCGTTACAGCCGGCCATCGTCGTGGCGACCAGCAGCGAAGATATCGCCGCCTTCCCCCATGTCATGCGCTTCATCATCCTACCCACCCTTCATGCATTCGCCGTTGTCGCGCGGCATTCGCTGGACCGCCCGATCCTGGGACCAGTGATCTTCGCATTGCCCGCCAGAAATCTGTCGGAACCTGTCTGACGCACCGGGGGATGGAGCGGCGCTCCACCGCGCAGGCCAGCCCTCATCCCGTTGTCGCGCGGCCGCCCGAAACGGCCGGCATCACCGCGGGAGCGGCGGGCGGCCCCGGCCGGACGGGATGGCCGGACGGCATCGGCGCGCGCGCCATGTCCGTTTACCTGCCCCTGTCGCGATGCCAATATCAGCATACCCCACACGTTCCCCGGCGAAATCAGTCGTCCCGACTTGCCATGAACGTACCTAAAATTTGATTAACCTAGAAACCGGTTTCCACGCGCAGGGGTCAACGGGGTTAACCGGGTGTGAAGGATCACGGGCTTATGCTAATCGGCCGTTAACGAAAGGCACGCGAGGACAGACGCGGGCGGAAACGAATGTAGGCGATCAAGGGCGGGAGCACGACGAATGAGGCGGGTATTGGGGGCATGGGCGGCAGGAACGGCGTTGGTCGTCGCAACGCCGGTTCTGGCCGATGTGAAAACCGGCGTGGATGCCTGGCAGCAGGGGGATTATGCCAAGGCGATCGGCGAATGGCGCCCGCTGGCCCAGGCCGGCGATCCCGATGCGCAATTCAACATGGGCCAGGCCTATAAGCTGGGGCGCGGCGTTCAGCCGGACCTCAACAGCGCGATCGACTGGTATCGCCGCGCCGCCACGCAGGGCCATCTGCGCGCCGAAGACAATCTGGGCCTTGTCATGTTCCAGCAGGGCGACCGCACCAACGCCCTGCCCTATCTGCAAAAAGCCGCGGGGCGCGGAGAAGCCCGCGCGCAATATATTGTGGGCACCGCCCTGTTCAACGGCGATCTGCTGTCGAAGGATTGGGTCCGCGCCTATGCGATGATGACGCGGGCGTCCGCGTCCGGCCTGCCGCAGGCCGCCACCAGCCTGCAACAGATGGATAAATATATCCCCGAAGACCAGCGCAAACAGGGCCTGGCGCTGGCGGCAACCATGGAAAACACGGAAAGATCGGTCGCCCTGGCCGCCGCTCAGTCGCCGGTGGGCGCCGATGCGCCGGCGGTGCGGCAGGGACCGTCCAGCGTGCGCACCACCGACGTGCCGCCGTCCGGTCCCTACCAGCCCCCGGTCGCGCCCGCACAGACCGCCAGGCCCGTCATGACCGCCACGCCAGCGCCTGTCCGCCCCGCTCCCACCCCCGCGCCGCCCGCGCCGGTCCGTGCGACGCCGCCGGCCGCCAGTGCGCAGGCCGCGCCCTCCAAACGCACGCCCGCGCCGGCGCCGTCCGGCAACTGGCGCGTACAGCTGGGCGCGTTCGGAGATGAAAGCAACGCCCGCGCGCTATGGACCCGCCTGTCCCGCCGCGTGAACGGACTGTCCGCCTATCAACCCTATCTGGTCAAGAGCGGCGCCGTCACCCGCCTGCAAGCCGGCCCGCTGGCCAGCAGCGCCGATGCCGCGCGGCTGTGCGGCGCGGTCAAGGCCGCCGGGGCCGACTGCATTCCCAGGAAGAAATGACGTCCGGGCTGGAGAGCATTTACCCGAACCCGCGCCGATTGCGATAAGGAACGGTCTGGAGGAACCAGCCCATGTCGCCCCATCCGCACGCAATGCTCGCATCGCTCGTCACCGCCGCGCTTGGACGAGACGCTGGCGATCATGTTCTGTCGGTCCTGTCCATCGATGCGCCCCTGACGGCCGATACCGGCCCCGCCGTGTCGCGGGCGGTGTTCGCCATGGCCATGAATGTCCTATTGTTCCACGACCTGCTGGAACGCGTGCCCAGCGGCGCCGCCTACGTCGCCGACACGCGCGCGCGCGGCCAAAGGGTGGTGTTCGACCATGGCGCGCTGCGTACCGTACGGATGCCCCACGGCCCGACCGGCGCTCTGCCCGGCGGTGAAGATGCCTTTACGCGCATCCTCCTGCCGCTCGGCTATCGGATGGCGGGCGTGTATCCGCTGGACCGCCTGAAGATGACGGGACGGGCCTATGCCCATGCGGACATGCCGTTATCCATCCCGCAATTCTTCCTGTCCGAACTGCATGTCGACCGGTTCGATCCCGACTTCGCGGCGGCCGCTGCGCGCATTTTCGAGACATCACGCGATCCGCTGGACGGCGGGGCCAAAGCCGTGCTCCACAGCTATGGCGCCGGCATCCCCGTGTCCTTTGCGGCGGCGGCGGCGGCATTGCCGGTGATCGTCGCCGCATTCGGCCGCCACCATGCGCCGCCGTCGCTCGACGATTATCTGTTGCTGTTGTCGCGCTCCGCCGAAGCCGCCTGGATCGCGACGGAGGGCAACGCGTTCAACCACGCAACCGATCGGGTCGCGGACGTCGCCGCCCTGTCCGCGCGCCTGAGGGCAGAGGGCAGACCGATGAAGGAACGGCTGGAAATATCGCGCACGGGCCGCGTCCGCCAGACCGCGCTGCGCGCCGACAGCGTGGCCCGCCGGTTTGCAGGTGGAGAAACGCGGACGGTTCCCGGATCATTCTACGAATTCATCAGCCGCGACATCGACCCGGCAACAGGCCAGATCGACCTGGCCTTCGACACCGGCAATGCAACCGGGATTTTCACGATGACCCGCACGTCCTAGGTCGGATCGGCATT
>JBFWMJ010000091.1:0-11516 GCA_050251675.1 Sphingobium sp. | reverse complement strand
CATATTGATAATAGTTGATCTGGTTGGGAAACCGCACGGTCAGGCTGTTGTCGATCGTCCCGTCGCCATTGAGATCGGCGGGCGCGACGCCGCTGCCTTCCCGCGCGGTCGTGTAACCGAGGCTGGCATTCTGCGTCTGGGGCCGACGGCGCGTGTAGGACAGGCCGAGCGAGACGCCCAGCCGATCGTCGGCGAACGTGTCCGAATAGAAACCGGAGATGCGCGGCGAGGCCTTGCCCGAATTGGTTTCATATTCCGCCTGTGCCGACGCGGACAGGACGCGCTTGTTGATGTCGAACGGGCGCGGCGTGCGCACATCCACGGTGCCGGCCAGACCGCCTTCGTCCAGGTCGGCGGTAGGCGATTTGTAGACCGACAGCGTCCGCACGAATTCGGGCGGGAGGATGGAGAAATCGAAAGTGCGGCTGCCTGCCGAATCGCCGCTGGCATTGGGCAGGACACGGCCGTTGAGCGTGGTCTGGGTGAAGTCGGACGGCAGGCCGCGAATGTTGACGCTGCGGCCTTCGCCGCGCACGCGATTGATCTGGACGCCGCTGATCCGCTGCACGGATTCGGCGATGTTCACGTCGGGGAAGTGGCCAATATCCTCCGCACTGATGGCGTCGACGACGCTGTCGGCGTTGCGCTTGACGGACAGCGACCTGTCCAGCCCGGCGCGAATGCCCTGCACGATGATCTCGGGACCGGCATCGGCATTGTCTACGCCGGTCGCGTGGTCCGACAAGCCGGCGGATGTGTCGGCCGGTTCGTTGGCAAGCACAGCCGTCGACGATGCAAGGCAGGCGACAAGCAGCGCCGTGCGGGAAATGCCACCGCGTGTTGCGATGCCGTGGAACATTGGACCAAACCCCTTTTTTGACTGCTTTGATGTTTCGGCAGTCAGGTGGTCCTGTCCTGTGTCGGCCGTTCTCTATTCCTATGGTTGAGAATTGTTCAACGTAGTTTTTCTACGCCCCGTTCAACCAACGATGGGACGAGCACGGCTTGTATGACGCGTGATGCTGGCATAGCCGTGGGTCACGGCGGCCGTTGCGCGCTGCCGTCATGCCGAGGCGGCGGCGCCAGGCTTTCCACCCAGGATGCTGAACCAGGAACCGTGGCCGCGGGACCTATGGGCATGTCTCATAAGGACCGGCCGCCCAGACGGGAGTTTACGATGCGGGCACTTCGATATCTGGCGGGAGCCGCCGCGCTGTCCCTGGCGGGAACCGCCTTTGCGGGGGAAATCCGGGGTGTGGTCACCGGGCCGGATGCCAAGCCCCTGGCCGGAGCTCGTGTGCTGGTCGACGATCTGGGCCGGGGTGACATATCGGCGCAGGACGGCAGTTTCCGGCTCTCGCAACTGCCTGAGGGTGCGGTCGGTATCACGGTCACGGCGCCGGGGATGGCCAGCGAACATGTCGCCATAGCCGCGCCGGCGACAGGGGCGATTGAATTGCCCGTCAGGCTGAAAAACAACGATCTGGTCGCGCGGGCCGCCGCCCTTTACATCGAACCGGCACCTGAACATCTGCCGCAGAAGAAGGTCTATCTCGATTCCATCAGGCCGATCAGGGGCAGGACGCCCAATATCCTGCTGATCCTGTTTGACGACCTTGGATATGGGGATCTGTCTTCCTATGGCAACCGCCTCATCAGCACGCCCCATATCGATGCCGCCGGTGCGCGGGGCGTGAAGCTCGAACATTTCTATGCCAGCGCGCCGGTCTGCTCGCCGTCGCGTGCGGGCCTGCTTACCGGGCGTTATCCGACTCGCGCACGAGCCTCTAACCATGTGTTCATGGGCACCGGCACCCCTTCGGCTACGCTTCGCGCCAGCCGTGGGTGGACCAACGCGCTGCCGCTCGATGAAATCCTGCTGCCGGAAATCCTGTCCCGAGCAGGGTACAGAACCGGCGCCTTCGGCAAATGGCATCTGGGCGACGTGGCCGGCCGACGGCCCAATGATTTTGGCTTCGACGATTATTTCGGCCTGCACTACAGCAACGATATGAAGCCGACGAACCTGTGGCGCAATGACAGGATCGAAACGCCCGAGGCCGATGTGGACCAGCGTACGCTGGCCGAGCGTATCACGGACGAGGCGCAGGCATTCATCCGGCGGAACGCGGGCGGCCCCTTCTTCGCTTACGTTCCTTACACCGCGCCACACTGGCCGCACCATCCCCATCCCCGGCATGAGGGCGTGTCCGAAGGCGGTGCCTATGGCGATGTCATCGAGGATCTGGACACCCATGTCGGCCGCCTTATCCAGACCCTGTCGGACCTGAAGATCGACGAAGACACCATCGTCATCATCACCAGCGACAATGGCGCCGATTATGCCGGCAGCGCTGGCGCCCTGCGCGGCCGCAAGACCGAAACGTTCGAGGGCGGCATGCGCGTACCGGCGTTCGTGATCTGGCCGGGAAAAATCGTACCCGGCACCGTCAGTCGGGAAATGGCGATGAATATCGACATAGTGCCCACCATATTGGCCGCACTCAATATCGCGCCGCCGCAGGACAGGGTCATCGACGGCCGCGATCTGGGCGAAATGCTGACCGGGGGCCGTTCACCCCATGACTATCTCTATTATGTGACCACCTGGAGCGGGCGGTTTGAGGGCATTCGCGACCGCGCGTTCAAATATCGCGATCCGGTGGTGGACAACACGCTGGTCAGCGCCAGAGGCTCGGGCGGTGGCGGGGCAGGGGACCGCTCGTCCCTTTATGTGCTGGGAGAGGATGGTGAGGCGCATGATGTTTCGGCGAAGCATCCCGCACGGCTGTCGACGCTCCGCCAGGCATTGGACAGGTTTCGCAGGGAAAGTGCCGACAATATAAGAGGCTGGCGATAGAAGGGGGCATGTTCGCCGCAGGCCCCCGGGTTGGCCGCGGGAGCCGGCGCGTCATGCCGTGCGTCGCGGTCACGCGCTCATAACTATCGGAACGGTCGCCGCTCCGCCAGTGGGGTGGTCAGCTCCCGCGCGTCCGACGGCTCCTCCAGACCGGCCAATATGGGGCAGTCGGGGCGGTCATCCCCGGCGCAGCATTCCACCAGCGTGCCAAGGATGCGTGCCATTTGTTCCAGGCTTTCGATCCGTTCGCGCAACCGGGCGACATGCGCCTCCACCAGCCGCTTCACATCGGCGCTCTGGCGGGATTTGTCGCGCCAGAGGCTCAGCAGATCGTTGATTTCCGCGACGGCGAAACCAAGGTCGCGCGCGCGGCGGATGAAGCGCAGCCTGTGCACATCCGCGGGCGAATAATCGCGATAGCCCGACCCGGTGCGGTCCGCCGGGGGGATCAGGCCGGTCTGCTCATAATAGCGGATCATCTTGGCCGAAACGCCCGACGCCTTGGCGGCTTGCCCGATGTTCATCGTCGGCCCTCTTGTCTCAATGGTGCCGCCCGGTCGGCGCGGCCTCTTCATAAGGCGCAAATCCGCGCAGGCGCATGGCGTTGCCCAGGACGAAAACGCTCGACATCGCCATGGCGCCCGCGGCGAAGACCGGCGACAGCAACAGGCCGCTGACGGGATACAGCACACCCGCGGCGACCGGGATCAGCGCCGTGTTGTAGGCAAAGGCCCAGAACAGATTCTGGCGGATATTGGCGATCGTCGCGCGGGACAGCGCGATGGCGGTCGCGACGCCGTTCAGATGGCCCGACATCAGCACCACGTCTGCCGCCTCGATCGCGATGTCCGTGCCGTTGCCCACCGCCAGCCCGACATCGGCCTGCGCCAGCGCGGGGGCGTCGTTGATGCCGTCACCGACGAAGGCGACCGTGCCATGTTCCGCCTTCAGCCGCTGCACAGCGGCGACCTTGCCGTCGGGAAGGACTTCGGCGATCACGTCGTCGATGCCGATCTGGCGGGCGATCGCATGGGCCGTGCGGGCGTTGTCGCCCGTGACCATCGCGACCTTCAGACCCAGCGCATGAAACGCCGCGATGGCCGCCGGGGTCGTGGCCTTGATCGGGTCGGCGACCGCGACGATCGCCGCCAGGCGGCCGTCGATCGCGGCATAAAGCGGCGACTTCCCTTCCTTGCCCAGACGTTCGGTGGTCGCGGCGAAAACGCCCACATCATGACCCAGGTCGCGCATATAGCGGTCCGCGCCGATCTGGATGGGTTCGCCGTCCACCGTGGCGTTCACCCCGAATCCGGTTATCGACGCGAAATCGCCGACCGCCGGCAAAGCGATGCCGTCCGCCTTTGCCGCGTCCACGATGGCGCGCGCGATGGGATGTTCGGACTTGTCCTCCACCGCCGCGATCCGGCCGAGCACATAGGCACGATCGAACCCGTCCGTGACGTGAAGGTCGGTGAGAGCCGGGCGTCCTTCCGTCAGCGTGCCGGTCTTGTCGACGGCGACGATTTTTGCGTCCTTCAGCAATTGCAGCGCTTCACCCTTGCGGAACAATATGCCCAGTTCGGCGCCGCGCCCGGTGCCGACCATGATCGCGGTCGGCGTGGCAAGGCCCATGGCGCAGGGGCAGGCGATGATCAGCACGGCGACGGCATTGACCAGTGCGAATGTCAGCGCGGGCGAGGGGCCAAGCCACAGCCATGCGGCGAAGGTCAGCGCCGCCACGCCGAAGACGGCGGGAACGAACCACATCGTGACCCGGTCGACCAGCGCCTGGATCGGCAGCTTGGCGCCCTGCGCCTGTTCGACCATGCGGATGATCTGCGCCAGCATCGTGGCGTCGCCCACCGCCGTCGCGCGGAAGGTCAGCGCGCCCTGCTGGTTCACCGTCCCGCCCACCAGCGTCGCGCCCCTGACCTTGGCCACCGGAAGCGGTTCGCCGGTGATCATCGATTCGTCCACGAAACTCTCGCCCTGCGTCACTTCGCCATCGACGGGGATGCGTTCGCCGGGCCGCACCTCGATACTGTCACCGGCCATCACATCGCTGATGGAGATGTCGACCACGGTGTCGTCGCGGCGGACGCGGGCGGTTGCGGGCTGCAATCTGACAAGGCGCCGGATGGCGTCCGATGCGCGGCCTTTCGCGCGGCTTTCCAGATATCGGCCCAGCAGGATCAGCGCGACGATGACGGCGGCGGCCTCATAATAGACATTGACCGTTCCCGCCGGCAGCAGCGAAGGCGCAAATGTCGCGACCAGCGAATAGCCGTAGGCGGCGAGCGTCCCCACCGAAACCAGTGCGTTCATGTCGGGGGCCAGCCGCGCCAGCGCGGGCAGGCCGACCCGATAAAAACGCATTCCGGGAAAGGCGAGCACCAGCGTCGTCAGCAGGAACTGGATATACCAGCTTGCCTGCGTGCCGATCGTGCGGGCGATGAGATGGTGGACGCCGGGCACGATATGCGCGCCCATTTCGAGCAGGAACACCGGCAGCCCCAGCAGGACGGCGATGATGAGGTCGCGTTTCAGGGCACGCCGTTCCGCGTCCTTCCGCGCGGTCGTTTCCTCATCGGTGGATGCGCGGGACAGGATCGGCCGCGCGTCATAGCCTGCGTCCGCAATCGCGGCGACCAGCGCCTGAACGGCGGCGGTTCCGCGCACGGTCGCCCGCTCCGTCGCCAGGTTGACGCTGGCCTCGGTGACGCCGGGCACGGCGCTCAACGCCCGTTCCACGCGCCCGACGCACGATGCGCAGGTCATGCCTTCCACCGCCAGTTCGATGCGTGCCGATGGCACGCCATATCCGGCGGCTTCGACCGCCCGCACCAGCGCATCGCGGTCGACGGCCGCGTTCGCTCGCACCATGGCCTGTTCGGTGGCGAGGTTGACGCTGACCGCCTGGACACCCTCCACCTTGCTTAGCGCCTGCTCCACACGCCCCGCGCAGGACGCGCACGACATCCCCTCGATCGGGATGCTGATCGCGCGATCGGTGAAACTGTCCGGGGTTGTCCGGATTTTTGCGGCCATCATTGGGCGGCACCTCACATATCATGACTGAAGCCGGAATGGACCTTCCCATGGTAGGAAGGTCAAGGGCAATGATAAGGAAAATGAAGGCGTGCCGGGGGAGGGGGAGGCGTCCCGGCCATGGTCATCGGCAGGCGAACCGGGGGGGGAGGCAAGGGCTATCTGGAATATCGGCACGCCCGCATCACGGACAAGTCGGCGGATTTCCCATGCCGGCGGGCGGCGGGTGCCCGCCGGCCTGTTGCCCTGAAACGGCATGAGGTCGATGCGCCCGCCGGATACGGGGCGGGCCGGCCCTGACGGTGTTAGGGGCGGTCGCCGCGCCCGGCATGTATCCGGTTGCGTGCGGCGGCGATTGCGCCGGCCCCCTCGCGATCGGGAGGTGCGATCGCCGGCTCCTTGCGGGCGAAGGAAACGACGACATTATCGGCAAATCGGTTGCCGGTCATCTCCTCGCGCTTGCTGTCGAACCGGGGAATATATCTCAGCAAGGTGTCGACACCCTTCATATCGACCCGATTATGTTCGATGATATTGTTGCGACCGCCATGGATCTGGAACGCATATCTGCCCGGTCCGGCAATACGGTTTCGCCGGACGGTGACGTGCGAAGCCAGATCATCGATATAGATCGCGCGGCCGCCCACAGCGATTGGTCCGAAATTCGCCACCTCATTGTTCGCGATCAGGATATTGCTGCTTTTGCGCCCGCGATCGTTGACGTAAATGGCGCCGCAATCATGGACGCGGCGGCATGTGTCGCGCACCTGATTGCCGATTATGGTCGCGCGGCTGATATCGGATCTGACATGGGTGTCGATGATGATGCCGGCATAATCGGCGCCCTTGACGATATTGTCGCGTATGACCGCATCCGTGGCGGAACCGGTCAGATGGATGGCACCCTCGCTCCAGCGCGTGCTGCGCGTTTCCTCGACGATATTCCGTTCGATCGTGATCCTTGCGGTATCTACGGCGTAGATCGCGTCCTGCGAAAAGCCATGCAGGCGCAGCCCCGCAATGCGGACGTCATTCGCCCGGCGGATTTCGATGCCGCGCGCCGTGCCGCCGGCCGCGACCAGACGGGCGGCACGCGGATAGGCCGCTTCGATCGCCAGACCGGAATTTTCCGCGGTGAGGCGGATCGGTTGTTCAAGACGGAAGGTGCCGGTCAGGAGGATGCGGCCGGGGCGCCGCGCCTGACGCTGCTGCTCGATCGCGCGGACCAGCCGGGCGACATCGCTGCCGTCGGCGGCGCCGCCTGCGATGCGTGTCACGGTCGGCGGCGCCTGCTTTGCGCTGGCTGCGCCGGGGATGGCGAGAAGGAGGAGGATCAGCAGGGCGTGGACCATGATGCCCTTACGCATACACCGGTGAGGACCATCGCGACAAGCAGCGGCGCGTCCGGCGCACCCCTGTGCGTGCCCGGCCGATTATCGATGCCGGCGAAAGGCTGAAGCAGTGATGGTTGCGGGTTGGTGTATTTCGTCGCTGCGATCCCCGTTTTGTCGCCGTCGGACGTCCGATTGCAAACGCGCCGGGGGATGTCAAAACGCCATCGCAACCGAGATGCCCGCCCGGATGGCCGCCCCGTCGCGGCCGGGAGGTTCGCCGAACAGTCTGCGATAGTCGCGGTTGAATTGCGACGCGCTTTCATACCCGATCGCATATCCGATGGCGGCCACCTCCACGCCTTCGGCCAGAAGCATGCGTCGGGCGGCCTGCAAGCGTATCTGTTTTTGATAGCGGATCGGCGTCATGGCGGTCGCGGCGCGAAAATGCCGATGGAAACTGGCGGGACTCATGCCGGCCAGGGCCGCCAGATCGGTGACCCGCAACGGCGCGTCGAAATGGTCCCTGATCCACGCAACCGCGCGCGCGATCCGGGCCATCCGGCTGTCGGCCAGCCCGATCTGGCGCAGCATCGCGCCGTGTCGCCCATTGAGCAGGCGCCAGACCATCTCCCGACGGATAAGCGGCGCGAGCACCATAAGGTCGTCCGGTGAATCCAGCAGCGCGAACAGCCGGGAGAGGGGGTCGAGCAGGTCAGCGCCCATTTCGCCGACGGCGACCGTCGTCAGCACGCTATCCGTGTGCGTCAGCCCTGCTTGCCCCAGCAGCAGATCGGACACCACGGCCGGGTCTATGGCAAGGCTGAAGGCCATATAGGGCCGTTCCGGTGCGGCCTCGACGATCTGCGCCGTAACCGGCACGTCCATGGAAGCGATCAGGCATTTGCCGGTATCGTAGCGATAGACCTGATCGCCCAGCATGCTGACCTTGGCCCCTTGTACCACACCGCAGAAGGAGGCCCGGTAGACGGCGTGGATCAGGTCGGACGGATGGTCCGCGACCGTCAGGGTCAGGCCTTCGAGGGGCGGATTGCGGCCGAACCGCTGCCATTGCCCGTGCAGCAGCAGGCGGAGCCGTTCAAGAAGGAATGCGTCCATGCGGCCTTTTACCCGCCTGTCGCCATGGCGGAAATGATTCCATGCCCGATTGAGAGGATCGGGCAAGACTATGCGATGATCCGCGTGGCGGCGCGACCCGGTGGCGCCTAACTGCACAGCACCCCCTGGAAGAAAGGACCCTTCATGCGATATCGTCAGCTAGGCCCAAGCGGCCTCTTCGTTTCCGAACTCTGCCTGGGCACCATGACCTTCGGCGGCAGTGAAGGCATGTGGGGCCAGATCGGCCGGTTGCAGCAGGATGAGGCGGACGCACTGGTGAAAGCGGCCGTCGATGCCGGCGTCAATTTCATCGATACCGCCAATGTCTATGCCGCCGGGGCGAGCGAGCGCATCCTGGGTCAGTCGATCCGCAATCTGGGCCTTTCGCGCGAAGATCTGGTGATCGCGACCAAGGTGTTCGGCCCGATGGGCGAGGGGCCGAATGTGCGCGGCGGTTCGCGCAAGCACATTCTCGATCAGTGCAAGGCCAGCCTTGAGCGGCTGCAGCTGGATCATATCGACCTGTATCAAATCCACGGCTTCGACGCCGCCACGCCGATCGTCGAGACGCTGGAGGCGCTGGATACGCTCGTGCGGCATGGCTATGTCCGCTATATCGGCCTTTCCAACTGGGCGGCGTGGCAGGTTGTCAAGGCGATCGGTGTCGTCCAGGCGCGCCAGCTGGCGCCGATCCTGTCGCTGCAGGCCTATTACACGCTTGTCGGCCGCGATCTGGAGCGCGAGGTGGTGCCGATGCTCAGGTCGGAGGGGCTTGGCCTCATGGTCTGGAGCCCGCTTGCCGGCGGCTACCTGTCCGGCAAATATGGCGCCGTCGGCGCGCAGGCTGACGGTGGCCGGCGCGCGACGTTCGATTTCCCGCCGGTCGACCGGGATCGCGGGCATGGCGTGATCGAAGCGATGCGTCCGATCGCCGAAGGGCACGGCGTCAGCATGGCCCGGATCGCACTGGCCTGGTTACTGCATCAGCATGTCGTCACCAGCGTGATCGTGGGCGCAAAGCGGCCGGATCAGCTTGCCGACAATCTGGCGTCCGTGGATGTGCGCCTTTCATCGGAAGAGCTTGCCACGCTGGCCGGGGCCAGCGCGTTTCCCGCCGAATATCCCGGCTGGATGCTGGAGCGTCAGGGCGATTACCGCGCCCATATGGTCCGGGCGGGCCGGTAAGCGGAGATAAGCGGCGGTCGGGCGGCACATATCGCCTGACCGTCTTCATCCCCGATCATGGCCGGACGGACGGCAGCTGCCCCCCAGTGTGCCAGTCCTCCCTGGATGCCAGCCCCTCCCGGATGCCGGTCCCCCATGCGCCTGCCCTGCACCGACGGTGCGTGCCGATGATCCGATTGCCGGCCGTTCCGTCCTTACCCGCCGCTATCGCGACAACTGCCCGACATCGCGCACGGCGCCTCTGGCGGCGTTGGTCGTAAGCGCCGCATAGGCCGCGAGCGCGACGGATACCTCACGCTTGCGGCCAACCGGTTTCCACGCCTTGGAACCGCGCGCCGCCATCTCCTCCTGTCGCTTCGCCAGTTCCGCGTCGTCCACCATCAGCCGGATCGCCCGATCGGGAATGTCGATCAGGATGGCGTCCCCCGTCTGTACGAGCGCGATCAGGCCTCCCTCAGCGGCTTCCGGCGAGACATGGCCGATCGACAGGCCCGACGTGCCGCCGGAAAACCGCCCGTCGGTGATCAGCGCGCACGCCTTGCCGAGCCCCTTTGATTTCAGATAGCTGGTCGGGTACAGCATCTCCTGCATGCCCGGCCCTCCCTTCGGCCCCTCGTACCGGATCACGACGACGTCGCCCGCCGTCACTTCGTTGCCGAGGATGCCGGCCACCGCCGCATCCTGGCTTTCGTACACGCGGGCGGTGCCCCGGAAGGTCAGGATGCTTTCATCGACGCCCGCTGTCTTCACGATGCACCCTTCAGGCGCGAGATTGCCGTACAGCACGGCCAACCCGCCGTCGCGGGAGAAGGCATGGTCCGCATCGCGGATCACGCCGGCCTCGCGATCGGTGTCGAGTTCCTTCCAGCGGTTGCTCTGGCTGAACGCTTCGGTCGTCCGCACGCCGCCGGGCGCGGCCTTGTAGAACGTCTGTACGCGCTCGCTGCTGGTGCGGCTGATGTCCCACAGGGCGATCGCCTCGGCCATGGTGCGCGCATGGACGGTCGGCACATCGGCATTGAGCAGGCCGGCACGCTCCAGTTGGCCCAATATGGCCATGATCCCGCCGGCGCGATGGACATCCTCCATATGCACGTCCTGCTTGGCGGGGGCGACCTTGCAAAGGCAGGGGACGCGACGCGAGAGGCGGTCCATGTCGGCCATGGTGAAGTCCACCCCGCCTTCGTGCGCGGCGGCCAGCAGATGCAGGACGGTGTTGGTGGAGCCGCCCATCGCGATGTCGAGGCTCATCGCATTTTCAAAAGCGGCAAAGCCGGCGATGGTGCGCGGCAGCGCGGTAGCGTCATCCTGTTCGTACCAGCGTCGCGCAAGCTCGACGATGGTGTGGCCGGCTTCGCGGAACAGCCTTTCGCGATCGGCATGGGTGGCGAGCACGGACCCGTTGCCCGGCAGCGACAGGCCCAAAGCCTCGGTCAGGCAATTCATCGAATTGGCGGTGAACATGCCCGAACAGGAGCCGCAGGTCGGACAGGCCGACCGTTCGATGACCGCAACCTCCTCATCCGTGTAATTATCGTCGGCGGCGGCGACCATCGCATCGACCAGGTCGAGGGCGATCGTCTTGTTGTGAATATCGGCCTTGCCCGCTTCCATCGGGCCGCCCGAAACGAAGATCGCCGGGATGTTGAGTCTCATCGCCGCCATCAGCATGCCGGGCGTGATCTTGTCGCAGTTGGAGATGCACACCAGCGCGTCGGCGGTGTGGGCGTTGACCATATATTCGACGCTGTCGGCGATCAGGTCACGGCTGGGCAGGGAATAGAGCATGCCGGCATGCCCCATGGCGATGCCGTCATCCACGGCGATGGTGTTGAACTCCTTGGCGACGCCGCCCGCCGCCTCAATCTCCCGCGCGACCAGTTGGCCAAGGTCTTTAAGATGCACATGGCCGGGAACGAACTGTGTGAAGCTGTTGGCGATGGCGATGATCGGCTTGCCGAAATCCTCATCCT
>JBFWMJ010000090.1:0-11568 GCA_050251675.1 Sphingobium sp. | reverse complement strand
CGTCTCGGCGACGCCATCAGGGCGATCATGACGGATTGACGATCACACTTTCTCCCTTCCGTTCGGTTCGGACGAAATCGAGAGACGGAAGCGCGAACGGTCATAATCTCGATTTCGTCCGAACGGAGTTTTCATGGCGCTTTTCACATTCAGGCTGCCGGATATCGGCGAAGGCGTCGCGACGGCGGAGATCGTCGCCTGGCATGTGAAGATCGGGGACCGGGTGGAGGAGGACCAGCCGGTCGCGGACATGATGACCGACAAGGCCACGGTGGAGATGGAAAGTCCTGTCGCCGGAGTGATCACGCGTCTGGCGGGCGAGCCGGGCGCCCAGATCGCGATCGGGGCGACGCTGTTCGAGATCGAAACGGACAGCGAGATCGAAAGCGAGGATGAGGTTGCGCCGTCCGGGGGCACGCCGCCGCCCGGTGTGAAGGCGAATAACGTGGACAGTAGGGATACAGCAACGAGCGATGCGGAAACGCCGACGGATGCGGTGCTTGACGCGATGTCGCCATTGCCGCCGCCGGTGCGTGAAGGGAGCGGCGGTGCGGGAAGTTCCGTGCTTGCGTCCCCCGCCGTGCGCGCGCGGGCAAGGGCGCTTGGCATTGATCTGGCGCTGGTGAAGGGGGACGGGGGACGCATCCGCCACGGCGATCTCGACACCTATCTGCTTTATGGGGCGGGGCAGGGCTATCGCTCCGCGACCCGGCCGGCTCCGCGCCCTGACGAGGAGGTGAAGGTCATCGGCATGCGTCGCCGGATCGCGGAGAATATGGCGGCGGCCAAACGCCATATCCCGCACTTCACCTATGTGGAAGAAATCGACGTCACGGCGCTGGAGGCCCTGCGCGTGCAGTTGAATGGCGGGCGCGGCGACCGACCCCGGCTGACCATGCTGCCGCTGCTGATCGTCGCGCTGTGCAAGGCGTTGCCGGATTTCCCGATGCTCAATGCGCGCTATGACGACGACGCGGGGGTGGTGACACGCCACGGCGCCGTGCATCTGGGTATCGCGACGCAAACGGACGCGGGCCTGATGGTGCCGGTCATCCGCGATGCGCAGGACCGCAATGTCTGGCAACTGGCGCAGCAGATCAGCCGACTGGCCGATGCGGCGCGCGCCGGTACTGCGAAATCGGAGGAACTGTCCGGTTCCACCCTGACCCTCACGTCGCTGGGGCGGCTGGGCGGCATTGCCACGACGCCGATCGTCAACCGGCCCGAAGTGGCTATCATCGCCCCTAACCGGGTGATCGAGCGGCCGGTCTTTCGCGGTGGGGACGTGGTGGCAGCCAGGCTCATGAACCTGTCGATCAGTTGCGACCATCGGGTCGTGGACGGGTGGGACGCGGCCAGTTTCGTGCAGGCGGTCAAGGCGTTGCTGGAAATGCCGGCGCTCCTGTTCGCCGACTGACCCCGCCTCAGGCGTCCGTATGGGAATATGTGCCGTCCGGCGCGGACCGACGAAAATGCGTTATTTCGTCATCACCACGATGGCGCTGGCGCCCGGATCGGGGTCGAACATCAGTTTGAGCAGGCGGCGTATGATCAGCCAGCGTCTTTTGCTGATCATCCTGTTGGGAAACGTGCGTTTCTTGTAGAATATGTCGAACAGGTCATGCGGCATCGGCAGGATACGCATGTCGGTGAAACCTGCCTCCCGGCCGCGCTGCATGATCAGTTCGGGCGGCATGTCCCGTTCGTTCACGCCGTACAGGCGCATGGCTTCGATCGATTGCGGGTTGGTTGAATGGCCGTTGCCCGGTTCATGGGTGATGAGGATACCGCCCGGCTTCAGTGCGCGATAGACCGCGCGGATCGCCAGCGCCTCATCATCGGAATGATGCAGCGAATCGAAGAAGATCGCGGCATCGAACTGGTTTTCGAAAACCATGTCCTCAAAATCGTTGCATATGAAACGCAACTGCTGGGTCGGCGCGTGCAACTGGCGATTTTCCTCGGCCAGGTCGATCATGTCCTGCGCGATATCCTGTCCCACCACGTCATAGCCATGCCGGGCCAGAAAAACGCTGGTCCACCCGCCGCCGCACCCCAGGTCCAGTACCGCCGCGGGTCGCGGCGGCAACAGCGCCATGATCGCGCCGATCGACATCAGGTTGATGCCGCACAGGGGATCGGAAAAGGGCTTGTACAAGGAATGCTGACGGCCCAGCTCGCCAATATTCGCGAGATAGGCGTGCTCGCCCTCTTTCGACATTAATGGATCTCCCACCGCTTGCCTGCGCTCTATGGAGATTACGGCGCGGTTACAAGCCGCGACGCTGCCGGCAGGCGCGCGGCGTTACCGTACTGTCGCGCGATAGCTGAGCCGACCCGTTTCGCCGGGTGATATCGCCGACGGCAGAGCCCAGCGCACATGGGTGACGTCGGCCGCTACGGCGCGGCGCGTCCCGCCCAGCGGCGTCGGCAGCCAGATCTGGTCCAGCCGTCCCCAATTCCGGCCGCCGTCGACCGATAGCTGCATGCGCGGGTCATGGGGGGCGATGTGCGTGCCGCGCGGCACGCTGTTCGTGACGGCAACGCCCCGGACTTCCTGATTGCTGATATTGCGCCAGTTGACGACGAAGATGAGCTGGTCGCCGGCGGCCAGCCGGTCGGGATTGGCGAGCATCCGCAGTTCGCGGCCGTTAATGTCGGTGCGGACGCGTTCAACGAAAATCTGCGTGTCCCAGTATATCTGGCGTGCGGTGGCCATTTGCGGCGCGCACAATGCCATTATCCCGATCAGCCAAGACAGGCGCCCAGGCACCATGTGATAAAGCCCCCGCTTTCCCTGCATGGGGTAATCCTTAGCGCGGAGGGAAAAAGAATTGGTTAAAGCGCGGCTTTCCTTCCTTTCCCCGCGCCGCGTGGATTGCCAATGGCCGATACCGCGTGCGAATATGCCGTCGATACGGCGAGGGAAGGCCGGCGATAGGGAATGCGGGCGTGACACCCAGGGAACAGGAGGAAATCTACCGCCGCCGTGACCGGCTGCTCGCGTCGGTCGCGTTGACGACGGGACTTGGCCTGTTGATCGCCTTGCCCTTCGCGTTGAAGGCGGGGGCGGAGTTTTTCCTGCCGCTGACGGCGGCGCTGGTGATCGCGATCGCGCTGGTTCCTCTGTTGGAGTGGATGGAACGGCACCGCCTGCCTTCGGCGCTGGCGGCTCTGCTGGCGGTCGTCGCCTTTCTGCTGGTCGCCAACGGCGCGCTGGTGCTGATCGTCGTGCCGGCGACCGACTGGTTCCGCATATTGCCCGAACGCTTGCCGCAGATTCAGGCAAATCTGGCGCCACTCATTGATTTTTACTCGCAGCTTCAACGATTTGTGGATGAAACCGTACAAATGTTGGCAAGCGGGCCGGTCGCCGCGGCGCAGACGGCGGCGGTGGACGCGCCGCGATCGCTGCTGCAATTTGCCGCGACATCGGCGCCTTCGGCCATCATCCAGATGGTGTTCGCCCTGCTCATCATCTATTTTTTCCTCGCCGGCTGGACCCGGCTGCGCCGCCGCACCATCAACAGCCGCGGAAGCTTCGACGGCGCCATGGCCATCGCGCGGGTCATCCAGAACGTCGTGGATGCGACATCGGCCTATGTCATCACCATCGCCACTATCAACCTGTGCCTGGGGATTGCGGTCGCGCTGGCGTTGTGGCTGATCGGGATGCCGTCACCATTGATGTGGGGCGGTATCGTCGCGCTGCTGAATTTCGTGCCATATTTCGGTCCGATGCTGGCCGCCGTGCTGCTGGGGCTGGGCGGGTTGATGGTGTTCGACGATGTATGGATGGCGTTCCTTCCGGGTTCGGTGCAGGTCGGCTTTCATCTGGTCGAGGCCAATGTGATCACGCCGACCGTGCTGGGGCGGCGGTTGACCATGAACCCATTGCTGATCCTGGTCTCGCTCGCCTTTTGGGGGTGGGTATGGGGCACGCCGGGCGCGCTGCTGGCGGTGCCGCTGCTCATCATCATCCAGACGATCGTAGCCGCGGCGGGAACGCCCGATATCGCCGGTTTTCTGTTTGAACAGGGCACGTTGACCATGCCTTCACGCAGGGAAAGAGGCGAGAAAGACGAATCTGCGCCAACGGACGGTTGACAGGGCGGGCACAGGGGCATATCTGGCCGCTCCACACCGAACGCGGGTGTAGCTCAGTTGGTTAGAGCGCCGGCCTGTCACGCCGGAGGTCGCGGGTTCGAGCCCCGTCACTCGCGCCATTTCCCAGGGATCGAATGCTCGATCTTCGCCGTTAGGGGAATTGGGTGTTTCCATGGCTTTGCAGGCGATATTTCCTTTTGTCGGGGGAAGATATTGCCGATGCGGCTTGTGTCTCTGGAACCGTGGTAAAGCAGTTATGTGGGCTATCGGTTTCGATGCGCCCCTGAACTTTACCCGTTCTGGCAAGGCTGTCGGGTAAACGCGGTGCGGCATGCCCGCCATTGGATGGGCATCGCATCCTCCCTGCTGGCTTCAGGGGCCGTTCAAAAGCCGATCTAGCGCCGCCAGCGGCCGGTTTCCATCCAGGCGAGCAGGCGTTTGAGCGGGAGCAGCCAGATCCACCCCACGCCCAATATGACATAGATCGGCACCTGCGCCATGACGGGCAGCGCGCCGATCAGCGCCGATGCACTGGCCACCATCACCCCCCATGCCAGAATCAGCAGCATGATGATGAACATGCCGACCGGCTTTCGCCAACTGGGCTGATATATGTGCCGGGGGTCGATGCTCATGCGGGCGTCCCTTCTATCAGTTCTATTTCGGTCATCACCATATGCAGCGGCAGGTCCCACGGATCGGCGGGCACGGTGTCCAGTTCCTGCACGGACCAGGCCAGGCCTATGCGCACGGCGTCGGGATGCCGCGCGAAGGCGCGGTCATAATAGCCGCCGCCCTGCCCAAGCCGGTTCATCGCCCGGTCGAAGCCCAGCAGGGGGGCGATGATGACATCGGGCGTGATGATGGTGGCGGTTGACGGATCGGGATGGCTGGTGCCGAACGGACCGGGGAGTAGCGCGCCGTCCGGCGGCCATGTCAGGAAATCCATGCTGCCCAGCCGATCGAGCACGCGGGGCAGGGCGACGGTCTTGCCCGCCGCCAGCAGCGGCGCGGCGAGGCGCTGCGCCGGCGCTTCGGATTCGATCCCCAGATAGAGCGCAACCGATTGCGCACCGTCGATCCGCCGCGTGAGCGGAGAAGGCAGCACCTTGAACGCCAGACGGTGGGCGAGCGCGTCGACAGAGGCAACGAAACTGTGCCGCCGCTGCCGCGTGAGTGCGCGCAGGGCGTGTTTGTCGGAAAGATCGTCTGTCATCTGGCCCCCGTCGGAACTGGCGCGCGGCCTTCCCCAGCAACGCTGCCGGGGGAAGAGGGGGTGGCGGGACCACCTCGGCCGTGTGCCGGAATATCCTCTGACGCCTCAACGTCAGGTGGGGACCATGTAGAACGGGCCGGAGCCCGCCCAGGGACAGCCCCCGTGGATGTGATTATCGCCTCAGGGATGTTCGCTAAAGCTCGTACCAGGCAGTGCCCGCCTCCCCCAATCTAGGCCGGGGAACCGGCATCGGCAAGTCTTTGCGACAGCCTTTCTATCCGCCCCGCCAGCGCGTCGATGGCGCGGGCGGTCGGCTCGTCATCCTCCGCTTCCAAAGGAAGGCGCGCCTGATTGCCGGCCACCTCGCGCTTGAGTTCGTTGACCTCATCGGCGAGGAAGAGCGCGGCGAACAGCAATGTGCGCACTTCGGTCAGCCCCGGCGCGTTCTGCTGCGCGGCGCGCGCCTTCGATTCGATCAGCTGGGCAAGGTGGGCGAGGTGCGCTTCCTCACCGTCGCGGCACCATATGTCATAGCTCCGCCCGGCGATGTGCAGCGTCGTTTCAGCCATCCGTCCTGTCCTTCAGCTCCGTGATCAGCGCGTCCAGCGACTGGAGCGCCGCCCGCGCCGCTGCGCGCTTTTCCTCATTGAGATCAAGCCCGGCCTCCACCTGCGGTCCCGACTCCTGCGGTTCGGGCTCCTCCGGTTCCGGCGCCTGCGCCAGGTCGATCAGGGCCGATATCTGCTGTTCCAGCCGGCTTACCGTCCGCTCCATCGCGCCGATCGCCTGCATCATCCGCTCGCTTGCCATCACCCTTCAATAGTCGAACTTTGGGCGATGCAAAAGCCGTCCTTCGCCCGTCGGGGCGGAAGCAGACTGTCCCGCCGCGGTTGACGCCTTGAACGGGACGCGACAAAGGAGGCCGCAACGCGATTCGCGCGACTTTTCCAGTGGCGCCTCAAGCAGGAATGAAACCTAACCGCAATGACCGTCGCTGAACAGTCGCTCGCCAACGCGATCCGGGCTCTCTCCATGGACGCCGTACAGGCTGCCAACAGTGGACATCCCGGCATGCCCATGGGCATGGCCGATGTCGCAACCATCCTGTTCAAGGATTATGTGAAGTTCGATCCGACGCAGCCCGGCTGGGCCGATCGCGATCGCTTCGTCCTGTCAGCTGGCCATGGATCGATGCTGATCTACAGCCTGCTGCACCTGACCGGCTATGCCAGGCCGACGATGGAGGATATCCGCAATTTCCGGCAGCTGGGCAGCCCGTGCGCCGGTCATCCTGAAAATTTCGAACTGGCGGGTGTGGAAGCGACGACCGGCCCGCTGGGGTCGGGGCTGGCCACCGCGGTCGGCATGGCGATCGCCGAGCGGCATCTGAATGCGCAGTTCGGCGATGAACTGGTCGATCACCGCACCTGGGTGATCGCGGGCGACGGATGCCTGATGGAAGGGCTCAACCATGAGGCGATCGGCCTTGCGGGCCACCTGAACCTCGGCCGGCTGATCGTGCTGTGGGACGATAACAAGATCACCATCGATGGCGCCGTCGACCTGTCGAGCAGCGAGGATGTTCGCGCCCGCTATGCCGCGACCGGATGGCATGTCGTGTCGTGCGACGGCCACGATCCCGCCGACATACGCCGCGCCATTGACGCGGCGCTGGCCGACCCGCGCCCCTCGCTGGTCGCCTGTGCCACCCGCATCGGCTATGGTTCGCCCAACAAGGCCGGAACGTCGGGCGTCCATGGCTCGCCGCTCGGCGACGCGGAAATCGCCGCGGCGCGCGAATTCCTGCACTGGGAAGCCGAACCCTTCTTCATCCCCGAAGATATTGCCGCCGCCTGGCGCGCGATCGGCGCCAGGGGTGCTGATGTTCGCTCCGCGTGGGAAAGCAGGCTGTCAAGCAACGGAAAATCGGCTGAATTTACACGCCGGATGGCGGGCGACCTGCCCGTTGATTTTTCGCTGACTCCCTATATCGACAGTCTGATCGCCAATCCGCAGAAGGTCGCGACCCGCAAGGCGAGCGAACTGGCGCTGGGCGCGATCAACGACCTGCTGCCCGAAACGCTGGGCGGTTCGGCCGACCTTACCGGGTCCAACAATACCCGGACCAAGGCGACCGGACCGTTGACGCGGGATGATTATGCCGGCCGCTACGTCTATTACGGCATTCGCGAATTCGGCATGGCCTGCGCGATGAACGGCATGGCGCTGCATGGCGGGGTCATTCCCTATGGCGGCACTTTCCTCGTCTTTTCCGATTATATGCGCGCGGGCATCCGCTTAGCCGCGCTCCAGCAGCAGCGGGTCATTCATGTGCTGACCCATGATTCCATCGGCCTGGGTGAGGATGGTCCCACGCACCAGCCGATCGAGCATGTCATGTCGCTGCGCATGATCCCCAATCTCGACGTCTATCGCCCCGCCGATATCGTCGAAACGGCGGAATGCTGGGACCTAGCTCTGGCAGACCGGACCGGCCCGTCCGTGCTGGCGCTGACTCGGCAGAACCTGCGGCAGTTGCGGACGGAGAAGGCGGACGGCAACCTGTGCGCGAAGGGTGCCTATCGGCTCGTCGCGGCGCAGGCCGCACGCCGGGTCGTACTGATCGCCACCGGATCGGAAGTCGAGATCGCGGTCGATACCGCCCGAGCGCTGGAAGAGCAGGGCATTGGCGCGGATGTCGTGTCCATGCCCAGCTGGGCGCATTTCGAGGCGCAGGATGCGGGCTACAAGGCCGGGCTGTTGCCGGAGGACGTGTTGCGCGTTTCGATCGAGGCGGGGACGACCTTCGGCTGGGACCGCTATGCGTCGCTGCGCTTTGGCATCGACAGTTTCGGCGCATCCGCCCCGGCGGAAGCGCTCTATGACCATTTCGGCCTGACGGCCGCCCATATCGCGCCGCGGATCGTGGCGGCGCTTGACGCCTGAAGGCTCTAAATTCCAGGAGACTATTGCAGTGGCAACGAAGGTAGCAATCAACGGTTTCGGACGTATCGGTCGCCTGGTGGCGCGTGCCATCCTGTCGCGTACGGATCATGATCTGGAACTGGTCAGCATCAACGACCTGGGCGATGCCAAGGCCAACGCGCTGTTGTTCAAGCGTGATTCGGTTCACGGCAACTGGGGCGGCGACGTCAGCGTCGACGGCGATTTCCTGGTTGTCGACGGCAAGCGTATCGCCGTCACCGCCGAGCGTGACCCGGCCAAGCTGCCGCATGCGGCGCAGGGCGTGGAAATCGCGCTGGAATGCACCGGCATCTTCGCGGACAAGGGCAAGGCGAGCGCCCACCTGACCGCCGGTGCCAAGCGCGTCGTGATCTCCGCGCCCGCGACCGGTGTCGACAAGACCATCGTGTTCGGCGTCAATCATGACAAGCTGACCGCCGACGACATCGTCATTTCCAACGCCAGCTGCACCACCAACTGCCTGGCCCCGCTCGCCAAGGTGCTGCACGATGCGCTCGGCATCGAAAGCGGTTTCATGACGACGATCCACAGCTACACCAACGATCAGAACACGCTGGATCAGATCCACAAGGATATGCGCCGCGCCCGCGCCGCCGCTCTGTCGATGATCCCGACCACCACCGGCGCCGCCCGCGCCGTGGGCGAGGTTCTGCCCGACCTCAAGGGCAAGCTGGACGGATCGTCGGTGCGTGTGCCGACCCCGAACGTCTCGGTCGTCGACCTCAAGTTCATCGCCGGCCGCGCGACCACGATCGAGGAAGTCAACGGCCTGCTGAAGGCCGCATCGGAAAATGGTCCGCTGAACGGCGTGCTGGGCTTTTCGGACGAGCCGCTGGTTTCGATCGACTATAATGGCGATCCGCGCAGTTCCATCGTCGACAGCCTCGAAACGGCGGTCATCGACGGAAAGCTGGTTCGTGTGCTCAGCTGGTACGACAATGAATGGGGTTTCTCCAACCGCATGATCGACACCACCGGCATCGTGGCGCGTTTCCTGTAAGGAATGTATGAAGGGGAGGGCGGATGGCTGTCCTTCCCTTTTGCCTTATCTGAGTGAAAGCCGGGATCGCATTCCCTTCGGCCGTGGCAGGGGAAGGGCGTTTCCGGCTTTCGCGGGCATGACGATCATCAGGGAACAGGGGACGATATCATGGCCAAGCCGTTCAAGACTCTCGACGACATGGGCGACATCAGCGGCAAGGCCGTGCTGGTGCGCGAAGATCTGAACGTTCCCATGCAGGACGGATCGGTCAGCGACGATACCCGCCTGCGCGCGGCGATGCCGACTATCCTGGAACTGGCCGATCGCGGCGCCAGGGTCCTGATCCTCGCCCATTTCGGCCGTCCCAAGGGGCGGAAAAACCCTGACATGTCGCTCAGCAAGATCACGCGCCCATTGTCGGCCGTGCTGGGCCGTGAGGTGCAGTTCATCCCCGACTGTCAGGGCGATGCAGCCGCCGACGGCATCAAGGTGATGCGGCCCGGCGACATCGCGATCCTGGAAAATACCCGGTTTCATCCGGGGGAAGAGCAGAACGATACGGCGCTCGTCGATGCGATCGCGGCGATTGGCGACCTATACGTCAACGACGCCTTTTCCGCCGCGCACCGGGCGCATGCTTCGACCGAAGGTCTCGCCCGTAAACTGCCCGCCTTTGCCGGGCGGTCGATGGAAAAGGAACTGGACGCGCTTCAGGCCGCGCTTGGGGAGCCGGTGAAGCCGGTCGCCGCGATCGTCGGCGGGGCGAAGGTGTCGACCAAGCTGGATGTGCTCAACCACCTCGTCACCAAGGTCGATCATCTGATCATCGGCGGCGGCATGGCCAATACGTTCCTGCATGCGCGCGGTGTCGATATCGGCAAATCGCTGTGCGAGAAGGATCTGGCCGGCACGGCCGATGCGATCATGGATGCCGCCGATCGCGCGGGCTGCACGATCCATCTGCCCTACGACGTGGTGGTGGCGAAGGAATTCGCCGCTAACCCGCCGTCGGTCCGCACCTGCAACGTCCATGAAGTCGCGGCGGACGAGATGATCCTGGATGTCGGCCCGGCCGCGGTCGAGGCGCTGGCCGATGCGCTCAAGACCTGCCGCACGCTGGTATGGAACGGTCCGCTCGGCGCGTTCGAAATCGCGCCGTTCGACGGTGCGACCATGGCGCTGGCTAAGACCGCCGCGGCGCTGACCAATGAAGGGCAGTTGGTTTCGGTGGCGGGCGGCGGCGATACCGTCGCGGCGCTCAATCAGGCGGGCGTAGCCGATGATTTCACCTTCATCTCGACGGCTGGCGGGGCCTTTCTGGAATGGATGGAGGGCAGGGACCTTCCCGGCGTCAAGGCACTGATGGGCTGAATCGCGCCTCGGGCGCCGGGGTTCATTCCGGCGCCGCTTCCCTGAGCAGAGGGACGAGCAGCCGGTTGAGGTCGTCAAGGTCGAACGCGCCGGATTTTGCGTAACGCAGCGTGCCGGCGCGATCGATCACGAAATTGGTCGGCACGCCGGTCAGTGGTCCGTAAGGTCCCTTGATCCGGGCGGCCGAAGGGATGGTCATCACGGCGAACAGATTCTTCAGCCGGGACAGCGGCACTGACCCTTCCGTCGTGATCGCGAATACCCGCAGGCCGTGCTTTTTCTGTAGCGCGTAATAGGTGTCCAGCGTGGGAAGTTCCTTGCGGCAGGGCGCACACCAGGTCGCCCAGAAATTGAGGACGACGACCTCACCTTTCAGTTCGGCCGACGATATCTTCGTGCCGTCGATCATGGTCAGTTCGAAGACCGGGGCCGGAGCACCGATTTTCGGACCGGCTGCATGGACCGTAATCGGGATGGTCATCATCAGCGCGGCGAAGAATGCGATAAATCTTCCCATGGTTTGCATAGCCCCCTGTTGTTCCATCCTCGCTAATAGCGGTGCGCGTGAACGGCAATCGCGATATACGGCCGATTGGTTGACGCGGTTGAGCCACAAACCGGAATAGGCTAGGCAAGCCCGATTCTTTTCGCGTTGCAGCACAGGGGATGATATCCATGCAGTTCCAGGACATGTCGAACAAGATCGCTCAGGGCAACGGCTTTATCGCCGCGCTCGACCAGAGCGGCGGTTCCACGCCCAAGGCCCTCAAGGGCTATGGCGTGGAGGAAGGCGCATGGTCCACAGAGGAGGAGATGTTCGGCCTTATCCACGACATGCGCAGCCGTATCATCACCTCGTCCGCTTTTTCGGGTGACAAGGTGGTGGGCGCGATCCTGTTCGAGCGCA
>JBFWMJ010000089.1:0-11674 GCA_050251675.1 Sphingobium sp. | reverse complement strand
ACATCATCCATGCGACAGCGGCTTAGAACATTCCCGCGCCTGCCGAAACAGGCGACGCCCCTCCTGCCTGGAAAAACCGGAAAGGCACAGACATGCCCTCCCCGGACCGGCGGCCTGTCATCGCGTTGTAGCATTGACCTTTTAACCGGCGCGACCGGGGTCTATAGCGTGGGGGTCGTGAGCATCGCCAATCCAGTCTTATCCACCCGAACCTGCCGCTATGGCACCGAATCCCTGCGCGAGGCGGCGCTGCTGATCCGCGCCGGCGAACCGGTGGCCGTGCCCACCGAAACCGTCTATGGTCTGGCGGCGGACGCCACGGATTCCAACGCCGTCGCCGCCATTTACCGGGCCAAGGGCCGGCCGAGCTTCAATCCGCTGATCGTCCATGTCGCCGATCGCGCAATGGCGGAGCGGCTGGCGGCATTTTCCCCGATCGCGCAGAGGCTGGCCGACCGATTCTGGCCGGGCGCGCTGACACTGGTTTTGCCGGTCCGGGCGGACAGCGGCCTGTCCCCGCTGATCATGGCGGGGCTGCCGACCGTCGCCATCCGTCTGCCGGCCCACCCCGCCATGCTGGCGCTGATCCGCGAGAGCGGCCGGCCGCTGGCTGCGCCGTCCGCCAATCGCAGCGGGACGATCAGCCCGACCCGCGCAGATCATGTGCTCGCGACGCTGGGCGGCAGGATCCGCATGATTTTGGACGAAGGCCCTACCAGCGAAGGCCTTGAATCCACGATCGTCCTGCCGGAGGATGAGCGCATCACGCTGCTGCGCCCCGGCCCGGTGACCGCCGCGATGCTGGAGGAGGCGGCGGGACTGCCTGTCGTAACAGCGAAAAGCGGCGCGGCCATCCAGGCGCCGGGACAGCTTGAAAGCCATTATGCCCCGTCCAAGCCGGTGCGCCTCAACGCGTTGCAGGCGGAACGGGACGAATATCTCATCGGCTATGGCCTGATGCCCTGTCACGCCAATCTGAGCGCCGACGCCAATCTGGCGGAAGCGGCCGCTGGCCTGTTTTCAGCGCTTCACATCGCCGACGCCAGCACCGCGCGCCGCATCGCCGTCGCCCCCATTCCCCATGAAGGGATCGGCGCGGCCATCAACGACAGACTGCGCCGCGCCGCCGCGTGATCATATCAGCACTGCACCAGTGCTGAAAACCGCGGCTGGGCCCGGTCCTCAGCGGCAATTATCATAGCCTGCCGCCCGGCATTGCCGCTGCCGCTCCTTTTCCGCCTGCCGGCGTTCGCGCGCGTCACGCTCCTGCTGCTTGCGCATCTTGCGGCCGGCGTTTCGATCGGCCTCTTCCTGGCTGGTCGTCGTCCAGTCGACCGCCTGGGCGCCGGCACGCACCGGCAGGGTAACGACATTGGCGGCGGTGCGCGCGACGCATCCCGGCAACAGGACCAGCAACAAAGGGGCGGCAAGGACAAAGGCGGATTTCATGATACATGCTCCATAAGGCGGCGATCCGGGCATCGATCAGCCGATGTGGCCGGCAAACCCCTTGCGCAGCTTCGCAAGCTTTGGCGGGATGGTGGCCATGCAATAGGGGTTGCGGTCGCCCACCCGTTCCCAATAGCGCTGGTGATACTCTTCGGCGGGATACCAGGGCGCGTCGGCTTCGATGGCGGTGACGATGGGACGGCTGTGATCGATCTGGGCCCGATCGATGGCACGCTGCGCCGCGGCCGCCTGTTCCGGCGAATGCGGGAAGATAGCGGAACGATATTGGGTGCAGACATCATTGCCCTGGCGATTGAGCGTGGTCGGGTCGTGCGTGGCAAAGAAGATGGCGAGCAGGTCGTCATAGGACAGGATGGCGGGGTCGAAAACGATACGGATCGCTTCGGCATGGCCGGTGGTCCCGGAACATACAGCCTCATAGCTGGGATCAGGGACGGCGCCGCCGATATAGCCGCTCTCGACCGCCTCGACGCCTTTGAGCGCGCTATATACCGCCTCGGTACACCAGAAGCAGCCGCCGGCCAGCGTTGCCGTCTGCCGCGCATGTTGTTCAGCCATATCGTCTTCCTTCCACCTGACCGCCATGGCGCAGATAGGAAAGGTCAGGCCGAAGCACCACCCTCCCGGAGCCGGGCCTGCGTTTTTGCCTGCTCCTCGGCGACCAGTTCCTTGCGAGACAATTTGCCGACCAGCGTCTTGGGAAGGGTGAGGCGTATCTCCACCTCGCTCACGCGCTCATGCTTGCCGAGCTGGGGATTGAGCCAGTCCCTCAATGCCTCGCCGTCCATCGCGGCGCCGTCGCGCAACGTCACGAACGCCTTGGGATGCTCCCCGCGATACGCATCGGGGACGCCGATGACCAGCGCCTCCTTGACAGCAGGATGGTGGTAGAGGATCGCTTCGACCTGGCTGGGAAAGACTTTGAACCCACCGACCGCGATCATATCCTTCAAACGATCGACGATCTTTACATAGCCCTGTTCGTCGATCAGGCCGACATCGCCCGTACGCAGCCATCCGTCGATGAAGACGTCACGGTCGGCGTCGGGACGCCGCCAATAGCCCTTCATGATCTGTGGCCCGGCAAAGACCAGTTCGCCCGGCTCGCCGTCCGGCGCGTCCCTGCCCGGGTCCTCACGATCGACCATGCGCACCCGCGTGCCCGGCACCGGCTGGCCCACCGTGCCGGTCTTGTTCAGTCCTTCATAGGGGTTGGAGCAGAGGACCGGGCTGCTTTCGGTAAGACCATAGCCCTCCGACAGCATCGCGCCGGTCATGGCCTCGAACCGCTGCTTCACCTCCAGCGGGAGGGGCGCGCCGCCCGAAATGCAGATCCGCAGCGAGGAAAAATCGATATTGGGCGTTGCGGGATGATCCAGAAGCGCCTGATACATGGTCGGAACGCCGGGCAAGGCGGTCGCTTTCGTCCGCTGGATGGCGGCCAGTACCTGCACCGCCTCGAACCGGGGGAGCATTACCATTTCCCCGCCGTTCAATACCGTGCGGTTGAGCGTGCAGGTGTTGGCGAAGACGTGGAAGAAAGGCAGCACCGCGATGATCCGGTCGGGCGCTTCGGGATGGGGGTCCAGCATCTGCACCTGACGTGCGTTGGCGGTCAGGTTCTGATGCGACAGCATCGCGCCCTTGGGCGTACCGGTGGTGCCGCCGGTATATTGCAGCAGGGCGATGTCCGCTTCAGGGTCGATGTCCACCGCGGTCGGCTGATCCCCGTGACGGCCAAGGTCGGCAAAGGCGGTAATCCGCGGATCATGCGGGACCGATGCGGTCTCTCCCCGCTTGAACAGGCGATACAGGACCGATTTTGCGGGCGGCAGCACTTCCGCGATCGTGCCCACGATCAGCCGCTCCAGGCTGCTGTTATCCAGCACCTCGTGCGCGGTGGGAAGCAAGGCCGTGGCCGACAGGGTGAAGAGTATCCTGGTGCCGCTATCCTCGACCTGATGTTCCAGCTCGGCGGCGGTATAAAGGGGAGAGAAGTTGACGACCGTGGCGCCGGCCATCATCGCGCCATAATAAGCGGCGACATAATGCGGCGTGTTAGGCAGGTACAGGCCTACCCGATCGCCCTTTCGCACACCCAGGTGCTGCAATCCGCTGGCGACGCGGCGCATAAGCGCCAGCATCGCGCCATAGCTGGTCCTGCGTCCCATGAAATCCACCATGATCGCATCGGGGTGCGCCGTGGCGCTGCGCACGACCATGTCGACCATCGACATCGGCGGGAATGACTGATCCCACGCGACGGGATGATGATACTGGCCTCTCCAGCTGTTTTCCTCTGCCATGGTTCAATGGCTTATGTCAGGGCAGCAGTTTACGCAAGCGTAAACCCGGCGCTCCGGGCAGAGGGCCTTGCCCGCTCAAGGCACGGAGAGAGGAAAAGCCACAGCGCTCCCCCGTAAATTCCCCCGCTCGCCCTGCCCGTCCGTGCAGGATGATACCGGAGCGGCGCCGTTAGACACGCCCCTTATTGTCGCTGAACGGATCGACGATCCGGGCGGCAGAGGAAATCAGTTCGGCTTCGTCGTGCAAAGCCTCCTCAGCGCGGCGGGCGGCATCGTCGCGCTCCCGGCGCAACTCCTCGATCAGCGCCGCGCGATCACCGTCAAGTCGCGAGTCGGTCGGCGCCTCGATCCCGGCCTTCTTCGCGACCTTGGCGACCAGTGCGTCCAGTTCACGCTGCGAACAAAGGCCCAGCGTCACCGGGTCTTTCGGCACGATGTTCGAAATGTTCCAGTGCGTGCGGTCGCGGATAGCGGCGATAGTGGTGCGGGTCGTACCGATCAGCTTGCCGATCGCGCCGTCGGAAATCTCGGGATGATTGCGCAATATCCAGGCGATGCCGTCGGGCTTGTCCTGACGCTTGCTGACCGGCGTATAGCGCGGCCCCTTCGTCCGCCGGACCGGCTCAGGCCCCTTGAGCATCTTAAGCCGATAGTCCGGGTTCGCTTCGCCCCGGTGGATCTCCTCCATGGTGATCTCATGCGCGCGCACCGGATCGCGGCCGGTATATTTGGTCGCGGCGGTGTCGTCCGCGATCGCCTGCACTTCAAGAATGTGGAGCCCGCAAAATTCGGCGATCTGGTCGAAACCAAGCGCCGTATTATCGACCAGCCAGCTGGCGGTCGCGTGAGGCATGAGAGGCTGGGACACGCATTTTCTCCGGCACATAAAACGATAAGGGCCGCCCCATTCAGGGCGGCCGCTCTGATGCCGGGTTACTGCATTACGATGGTTACAGCAAGCAAAAGCGTTGGTTTGCGCCGCCGTTCAGGCCGCCATATCCAATGCGAGGGGATCGATGGCGTGCAGTCCCGCCAGGAATTCCCTCGCACTTCGGCGCCAGGTGAAACTGCGGCCATAAGCAGCGCAGGCCCGCCGGTCGCAGAGCAGCGCAGCGGTGATCGCATCCGCCAGCCGGTCGGACAGGGCGCCGGTTTCGGCGGTCACGATGTCGACAGGCCCCGTCACGGGATAAGCTGCCACCGGCGTCCCGCAGGCCAGCGCCTCAATCATCACCAGACCGAACGTGTCGGTCCGGCTGGGGAAGACGAAGACATCCGCCCCGGCATAAGCTCCCGCCAGTTCCGCGCCGAACATAGGCCCCAGAAAATGCGCGTCGGGATAGGCCCGCTCCAGCGCCGCACGCGCTGGCCCGTCACCGATCACCACCTTGGTGCCGGGGTGATCGCAGCGGAGGAAATCCTCCAGATTCTTCTCTACCGCCACGCGCCCGACACACAGTTGAATGGGCCGCGCCATGCCGGCATAGCAGACCGGCGGGGGAGCGTCGGCGTGGAAAGCCGAAAGGTCGACGCCCCGCCCCCACAGACGGACATGCGCCACGCCATGAGCGCGCAATTGGTGACGCACCGACCGGGTCGACACCAGCACCGCCTGCGCCGGGCCGTGGAACCAGCGGATATAGCGCCAGAACCACGCCGCCGGCAGCCCGGTGCGCTGCGCCACATAATCGGGGAAATGGGTGTGATAGGCCGTCGTGAACGGCACCTGATTGCGCAGGCACCATCGGCGCGCAGCCAGGCATAATGGCCCTTCGGTGGCCAGATGCACGGCGTCGGGATGAAAATCCGCTATTGCCTGTCCCACGACCGTCGGGCGGACGATCGCCAGGCGTATTTCGGGATAGGTCGGACAGGGCAGCGAGCCATATTGGTCGGGGGAAACGACCTTGACCGCATGCCCCATGGCTTCCAGTTCCGCCCGGATGGTTTGCAGCGTGCGAACCACGCCGTTGACCTGCGGGGTCCAGGCATCGGTGACGATCGCTATGCGCACGGCCCCCTCCCCCAAATCAGGCCGCCATCCGCGCCGAACGGGGCTTGTCGCGCGCGGCAATCTCTTCCGCCCAGTGCAACACCTCCATGCGTCCGTCGAAATGTTCGACCAGCGCGGTGCATCCTTCCACCCAGTCGCCGTCATTATAATAAGCGACGCCGCCGATTTCGCGGATTTCCGCATTATGGATATGGCCGCACACCACCCCATCTACGCCACGCGCGCCGGCTTCATGCGCGACAACATCCTCGAACTTGGAAATGAATTCGACGGCGTTCTTGACCTTGTGCTTGGCCATCTTGCTGAGCGACCAGTAAGGCAGTCCCATGCGTTGCCGCACCGCATTGACCACAATGTTCATCCGCATCAGCATCGCATAGGCGGCGTCGCCCACAAAGGCGAGCCAGCGGTGCGCCAGCATGATCGTGTCGAACTCGTCGCCGTGCAGCACCAGCAGTTTGCGCCCATCGGCCGTCTCATGGATCGCCTTGCGCCGGATTTCTACGCCGCCAAAGCTCATGCCGGTAAACTGACGGAACATTTCGTCATGATTGCCGGGAATATAGATGACCCGCGTGCCGCGTCTGGCCCGCTTCATCACGCGCCATATGACGTCATTATGGGCGGAGGGCCAGTAAAAGCGTTTCCGCAACCGCCAGCCGTCGATGATGTCGCCGACGAGGTACATCGTCTGGCTGTCCACGCTGTCCAGAAAATCGATCAGCATCGCCGCGTTGCAGCCGCGGGTGCCGAGATGGATGTCGGAAATCCAGATGGTGCGATAGCGGCGGCGTGCCCCCTCCGGCTCGGGGATGTCCATCCCCTGTCCGGTGCCTTCCCCCAGATCAGAAAGAAAGGGCAAGCGCGTGATGGCATTCATGAAAATGACCCCTGGCCGTTCGTGCTCGGCATCGGCCTATAGTGCCCCAATGTTACAAATCGGCGGTGAGGTCGCGGAATGCCGCTGGTACCGGGAGGGGCCTTTGGTCCGGCGGCATGTCACCGGCGATTAAGCGCTCCGCCGCATTGCACCGCGCAATATGGGACTCCTCGGACACCCTTTCACCTAAAGTGTCCTGCCTGTCTGGTGGGTGCTACGATAACCATTTCCGGCCCGGCCGCGCGGTGAACGAACACCGATGGGGAGGAGCACAGCCGGTCCGGCAACGGCGCACGCCCGTACCCGCGCCCGTAACGGCGGAATCACGCCACGAGCACGATCTTCCCGAAATGCTCGCCTGCTTCCATTCGCGCATGCGCCCTGGCCGCGTCCGCCAGGGCGAAACGCTGGTCCATCGCCGGGCGCAGCTTGCCCTCCTCCACGAAGGCCCAGGCCGTGCGCGCCAGTTCCTCTGCCACCAGCGCCTTGAACGCCGCAGTGCGCGGGCGCAGCGTGGATCCGGTCAGCGTCAGCCGCCGGCTCATGATTTCGGGCAGGAAAATCGTGGCTTTGGCGCCGCCCTGCACCGCGATCGACACATGCCGGCCGTCCTCCGCCAGGCATTCGATGTTACGCGGCACATAATCGCCGCCCACCATGTCGAGCACAGCCTGAACACCCCGTCCATCGGTGATGCGCCTGACCTCCGCGACATAATCCTGGCTTCTGTAGTTGATGGCATGGTCCGCGCCCCATGCGGTTGCCGCCGCACATTTCTCATCGCTGCCGCAGGTTACGATGATCGTCACGCCGAACAGGTTGCACAGGCGTATTGCCATCGTCCCTATCCCGCTGGTTCCACCATGCACCAGCACCGTGTCACCTTCCATCGCATAAGCGCGTTCGAACAAATTGGTCCATACGGTGAAAAGGGTTTCCGGCAAGGCCGCGGCTTCGACCAGATCGTAATTGTCGGGCACCGGCAGGCAACAGCCTGCATTCGCCACCGCATATTCCGCATACCCCCCGCCGGGCAGCAATGCACAGACCCTTTGGCCGACCAGCATGTCCGCCCCTTCACCCGCCGCCGCGACGATACCGGACACCTCCAGTCCGGGAATGTCCGACGCACCTTGGGGTGGCGGATATTTGCCCTGCCGCTGCATCGCGTCAGGACGGTTGATGCCGGCTGCGGACACGCGGATCAGGACTTCCCCCGCTGCCGCGACCGGCACAGGCCTCCGCTGGACGACCAGCGCCTCGGGCCCGCCCGGCACGGTAATACCGATCGCCGTCATCTCCCTGGGCAGAGCGTTCCTGTCGGTCATCACATCGCCCCCCCGGCTCGGTCATTGCAGTGCCGCCTCCCCCGAACAGCGAGCGGTGTTACCACCTTATTGACAGACTGGCTCGTGCGGTCAACATTACGATGATGGACATGAACGGCGATCTTCCCCGCAGGAATGACGACATCCTCACCCGGCTTGTCGGGCAGGATCTGGATCCGTTGTCCTTGCGCGATCTTCACACCCGCATCGCCACGCTCGAAGGGGAAATCGCCCGCACCCGATCAAAGATTGAAAGCGCCCTTAACCATAAGGCAACGGCAGAGGCGCTATTCAAACGGTGAACCGCGTCCTGCCCCTAGCCGGCCCGGTCAGGGGCTCCATCGGGTATGGACAGTCTGGCAATTCCGGCGGTGAAGGCTCCATCCTTGATCCGCCGTCGAGCAATGCCGACATAGGGTTCAAGGACACCCCTGTTCGGGGTCAGGAGTAATACGCACATGCCATCTTTCGCGCCCGCCCTGGAAACCACCCTGCATAATGCGCTGACGCACGCGTCGGAACGCCGGCACGAATATGCGACGCTGGAACATCTGCTGCTGGCACTGATCGACGATGAACATGCGTCGAAGGTGATGCAGGCCTGCGGCGTCGAACTGGGCGATCTGGGCGATGCTGTGACGCACTATCTGGACACCGAACTCGACAGCCTGAAGGTCGAGGGCCAGAGCGACCCGTCCCCCACCAGCGGATTTCAGCGCGTGGTCCAGCGCGCGATCCTGCATGTCCAGTCGTCCGGCAAGGATGAGGTGACGGGCGCAAATGTTCTGGTCGCACTGTTTTCCGAACGCGAAAGCTATGCGGTCTATTTTCTGCAACAGCAGGATATGAGCCGCCTCGACGCGGTCAGCTATATCAGCCACGGCGTCGGCAAGGGATCGCCCATGCCGGAGGACCGCGAAAACAAAAGCGCGCAGGAAGAAGAAAAGAAGGGGCAGGACAATAAGGGGAAGAAGGATAGTGCCTTGGAGCAGTTTACCGTCAACCTCAATGAAAAGGCGGCGCGGGGCAAGGTTGACCCGCTGATCGGCCGTTCTTCCGAAGTCGACCGCACCATCCAGATCCTGTGCCGGCGGTCGAAGAACAACCCGCTCTATGTCGGCGATCCAGGCGTAGGCAAGACCGCGATCGCGGAAGGCCTGGCACGGAAGATCATCGAAGGCGACGTGCCTGATGTGCTCAAGGAAGCGGTCATCTATTCGCTCGACATGGGCGCGCTGCTGGCCGGCACCCGTTATCGCGGCGATTTCGAGGAACGGTTGAAAGCGGTCGTCACCGAACTGGAAAAGATGCCGCATGCGGTGCTCTTCATCGACGAGATTCATACCGTAATCGGTGCCGGCGCGACCAGCGGCGGTGCGATGGATGCATCGAACCTGTTGAAACCGGCGCTGTCTGGCGGCACGATCCGCTGCATCGGTTCCACCACCTACAAGGAATTCCGCAATCATTTCGAGAAGGACCGGGCGCTGCTCCGGCGCTTCCAGAAGATCGACGTCAACGAACCATCGGTCGAAGACACGATCAAGATTCTGGCTGGCCTGCGGTCGGCGTTCGAGGAGCATCATTCGGTCAAATACACGCCCGACGCGATCAAGGCGGCGGTGGAACTCAGCGCGCGTTACATCAACGACCGGAAGCTGCCCGACAAGGCGATCGACGTGATCGACGAGGTGGGCGCGATGCAGATGCTGGTCGTGCCGTCCAAGCGTAAGAAGACGATCACGCCCAGGGAGATCGAGGCAGTCATCGCGACCATGGCCCGTATCCCGCCCAAGACGGTGTCGGCCGACGACAAGAGCGTGTTGGAAAGCCTGACCAACGACCTCAAGCGCGTGGTTTTCGGTCAGGACAAGGCGATCGAGGTGTTGTCATCCGCGATCAAGCTGTCGCGCGCGGGCCTGCGCGATCCTGACAAACCGATCGGCAACTATCTCTTTTCCGGTCCAACCGGCGTGGGCAAGACCGAGGTGGCGCGCCAGCTCGCCCATCTGCTCGGCATCCCGCTTCAGCGGTTCGACATGTCGGAATATATGGAGAGACACTCCGTCAGCCGGCTGATCGGCGCGCCTCCGGGCTATGTCGGCTACGACCAGGGCGGGTTGCTGACCGACGCGGTCGACCAGAATCCGCACAGCGTGCTGCTGCTGGATGAGATCGAAAAGGCACATCCCGACCTGTTCAACATCCTGCTCCAGGTGATGGACAATGGCCGCCTGACCGACCATCACGGGAAGACGGTCGATTTCCGCAACACCATCCTTATCATGACCACCAATGCCGGTGCGTCGGACATGGAGAAGGAAGGCATCGGCTTTGGCGACATCACCCGCGGCGACGTGCAGGAAGATGCGGTGAAGAAGCTTTTCACCCCCGAATTCCGCAACCGTCTCGATGCGATCGTTCCGTTCGGCTATCTGCCCCCGGAGATCGTGGCGCGGGTGATCGACAAATTCGTGCTTCAGTTGGAACTGCAACTCGCCGACCGCGACGTGCACATCACGCTGGATGATGGGGCAAAGGCGTGGCTCACCACCAAGGGCTATGACAAACTCTATGGCGCCCGCCCGATGGGCCGCCTCATGCAGCAGAAAATCAAGCAACCGTTGGCCGAAGAATTGCTGTTCGGAAAGCTTGTCCATGGCGGCGAGGTACATGTCCGCATGAAGGATGATGCCCTCGCATTCGAAATCACGCCGGCCGCGCCTAAAAAAGGCAGGAAGGGCGGCAAGGCCAAGGCCGGCGAAACGGCAAAGTGATAGGGAGGCGGGCGAAAGAGAGGCCGATCACGGGTCGCCGCCTCTCTTTCCTCGGTTTCCACCCCAGCTATTCCGTGGGCAACTGACCCCCTCCCATCAGAGGCCGACCTTCCATCCTTCGGACGTCCACCTCGCCTGCCCATCCCGTGCGCAGCGATGCAGACAGCATCACGACCTCTGATCATCAATCAATTCGATGGCCAGAGCCCTGCCATTTTCAGCGATATCGTGGAAGCAATGCCCGGCAATCCGCGCCTAGCTGTAGGGCGCTTTTCCAATGGCCCATCTCGACCCTCCCCTATCACTACCGCAGCTTTTCACTAGTGACCGTTGAAGATCTCTTCGTTGGCAAACAGAATGCTCAACGTAGAAACCGACGCCCCTTCCAACGCTGTGGCAGGCCAAGCCGATACGGAATCGGGAAAGGACTGCGCGCCGCATCCGTCAGGTATCCGACGAACGGTTCATCGACCCCCACCTATATCCTAAGGGACAATGAGGTCGAGGCCCGATTTCATTCCCGCTCGCGACCGGCCATCATACCGCCAGCCGCATGTCGGCCCTGCCAACGAAACGAGCCAGCGCGATCTGCCGCTTATTATCCAATGTAGAAGTGCGCTACGTGCCAGAGGGCATTGGCCTCATTGCCTGCTATTCTCACCAACCCGGCAGCATTCCGCCATTCAAATGACACACAAGCCGAACAGGCATAAACTCAGGTCGCTGTGTGAAGCCAGACATATGGGTGGCTGCGCGCTCCTTCCCGCTGTCGGATGGGACGGAGCGCGTGAACGGCAAATTCAGCTGGATAAGGGCCAGCCGAACTCCAGCCTGGGATCGTGCCAGGACATGACAGACATCCCCGCCGTCATATGCGATCGCAAATCAACCGGACTAAC
>JBFWMJ010000088.1:0-11682 GCA_050251675.1 Sphingobium sp. | reverse complement strand
TTGACCCGGGCGAACTGCTGAACGACCGGTGCGATCGGGATTTCTACGACCGGATGTGGCGGCTGGCGCGCGCCGACAGCTTTGACCTGGCGCAATGACCACGCGCCCTTTCGCGTGACAAGGGGCCAGGACGGATCGACATTCCACTCTGACGGCCCGACCCTAAAATGGCGGTCGTCGCGCTTGTGGTGCTGGCCTGCCATTTGCACGCTGTGTTGCCGGGACACGAAAACCGCAATTGTGGTCACGCGGTTCTGTATGCAGATACGCTCTAACTCTCCGCAAACAGGAAAGGCTGAACCGTCCGGCGATATTCGTCGGTCAGGATGTCGCGCCCGATCGGCGGCGCGGACCGCGCGGTGCAATCGGCGCGGTTGCACAGGCGACAGGCGACGCCGATCGGTGTCGCGGCCACGGCGGACAGGTCCAGGCCGCGGGTATAGATCAGCCGGCTTGCCGCTTCCGCCCCGCACGCCAGCGCCACCGCCCGCACCATCCGTGGCCGTCCGTGCCCGCCCCCGCCGGCCGCGACCGTTCGGGTGATCGAAAAGAAGCGCTGACCATCGGGCAGTTCCAGCCATTGCGTAATGATCTCGCCGAGACGGCGAAACGCCGAGTGCACGGACCATAGCGGACACCCCCCGCCATGCGCGGCGAAAGGAAAACCCGCGCCGTCCAGACGCTTGGAAATATTGCCCGCTTCATCCACGCGGATGAAAAAGAAAGGCACGCCTTCCTCTCCGGGCCGCGCCAGTGTCGTCAGGCGGTGCGCGACCTGTTCGAAACTCGCACCAAACAGGCCGGCCAGCGCATCGATATCATAGCCCCGCTCCTCCGCCGCGCGGTGGAAACGGCGATAGGGCATCATCAGCGCCGCCGCGCCATATCCCGCCAGCGCCCGCCGCAAAAGCGTACCGGCCGTGCCATGCGCGAAGTCCTGCCCCCGCACCCGCGCCGTGATAAGGTCGCGCATCGCGCTATAGGCGATGTGCAACGCGAGCTGATAGGCCCGACCGGCGGCGTCGAGCGTATCGTCGATCAGCAATTGCTGGTTATGCCGGTCGAAACGCCGCACCGCGCCGACCAGAATGTCTGGCGGCACGAAACGCACCCGGACGCCCTTTTTCGCGATCCAATATTGCGCGCCATGGTCGGCGGCGATCTCCTGCGCAAGCTCTTCGGCGCGGGCATCGATCTCGGCGAAGAAATTACGGTGATCCGCCAGAAAGCGCTGCACATCGCGGACCGGATCATTGTCCCGGCTGTCCGGGCCGACGCCGCGCTGTTCGGCCAGCGCCTGCTGTTCCCGGACATAGGCGCCGTGCAGTCGCAGAAGCGCTTCGGACACGCCGGGAAAGCTCATGGCAAGGTCCGCGACTTCGAGCGGCGGCAAATCGATGTCGGCAAAAATGGGATCGCGCAGCACCTCGACGATGCGTCTGGCGTAATCCGCCGCGTCCTCGCTGGCGAGATCGGCGATGTCGAGACCATAGACCCGCGCCAGCCGCAGCAGCAGGTCGGCGGTCACCGGCCGCTGGTTGCGCTCCAGCAAGGCCACATAGGAAGGGGATATCTCAAGATCTTCTCCCATCGCCTGCTGGGTCAGCCCCATTGCGCGACGCAGCCGGCGCAGGCGCGGGCCCAGATAAAGCGGTCGTGTCTCAGCCATACAAACACATCATGTCACAAATACACAATATTACAAAATCTTTCTGTAAAGTTTTACAAGCGCACTTCGCCCGCCATTTCGCATCGCAACATCCGCGCCTAGGTCAGGGGCATCAAGCCACCATCCCAAGAGGCAAATCGTGACCTATCAGCAGACCATCATCGAGGCCGGACGCACGATCGGCACCCAGCCGACATGGAACGGCATCGAACCGGAATCCGTCGCCCGCATGCGCCTGCAAAACCGGTTCCACACGGGCCTCGACATTGCGCGCCACACCGCAAAGATCATGCGCGAGGACATGGCCGCTTACGACGCCGACCCGGCCAGCTACACGCAGTCGCTCGGCTGCTGGCACGGCTTCATCGGCCAGCAGAAGATGATCTCGATCAAAAAGCATTTCGGCACCACAAAGGGGCGCTACCTCTATCTTTCGGGCTGGATGGTTGCGGCGCTGCGCAGCGCGTTCGGCCCGCTGCCCGACCAGTCGATGCACGAAAAGACCAGTGTTCCGGCGCTGATCGAGGAACTCTATACCTTCCTCAAACAGGCCGACGCGCGCGAACTGGGCATGTTGTTCCGCGATCTCGACAAGGCGCGCGAGAGCGGAGACGACATCGAATCCGCGCGCATCGAACGCGCCATCGACAATTATGAAACGCATGTCGTTCCCATCATCGCCGATATCGATGCCGGTTTCGGCAATGCGGAGGCGACCTACCTTCTGGCCCGCAAGTTCATCGAGGCCGGCGCATGCTGCATCCAGATCGAAAATCAGGTTTCCGACGAGAAGCAGTGCGGCCATCAGGACGGCAAGGTCACCGTCCCCCATGAGGATTTCATCGCGAAGATCCGCGCCGTCCGCTACGCCTTCATGGAACTGGGGATCGACGACGGGGTCATCGTCGCGCGCACCGACTCGCTCGGCGCCGGCCTGACCAAGCAGATCGCCGTCGTCCGCGAAGCCGGCGACATCGGTGATCGCTACAACAGCTTCCTTGATTGCGACGAAGTCGATGCAGCGACGCTGGGCCATGGCGATGTCCTCATCAGCCGTGACGGCAAGCTGCTGCGCCCCAAGCGCCTGGCTTCCAATCTCTATCAGTTCCGCCCCGGAACCGGTGAGGACCGCTGCGTGCTCGACTGCATCGAATCGCTGCGCAACGGCGCCGACCTGCTGTGGATCGAAACCGAAAAGCCGCATATCGGCCAGATCGGCGGCATGGTGCGCCGCATCCGCGAGGTCATCCCCAATGCCAAGCTGGTCTACAACAACTCGCCCAGCTTCAACTGGACGCTGAATTTCCGCCAGCAGGTGTTCGACGCCTGGCAGGAAGCGGGCAAGGACGTGTCTGCCTATGACCGCGCGAAGCTGATGGGTGTCCAGTATGACGGCACCGAACTGGCGAACGAGGCGGATGAACGCATCCGCACGTTCCAGCAGGACGCGGCACGCGAGGCGGGCATTTTCCACCACCTTATCACGCTGCCGACCTATCACACCGCCGCGCTCAGCACCGACAATCTCGCCAGGGAATATTTCGGCGAACAGGGCATGCTCGGATATGTGAAGGGCGTGCAACGCCACGAAATCCGTCAGGGGATCGCCTGCGTAAAACACCAGAACATGGCCGGATCCGACATCGGCGACGACCATAAGGAGTATTTCGCTGGCGAAGCCGCGCTGAAAGCGGGCGGCACGGCCAACACGATGAACCAGTTCGCGGCCTGACATCCCCGCGGGCAGAAGGAAAGGACAGTTACGATGACCATGCCCTCCTCCGAACCGACCCGTTCGCGTGCCGTTCTGTCGAACGAGGATTTCACATTGTTGCAGGAAGCCGTGCGCTTTTACGTTCAGCAGCGTGGGGATGATCCCGCCCGGTCCAAATATTCCAACCTCTACCATCGGCTGGGCAGCGCCATCCACCAGCAGGACCTTGCGTCAAAACGCGGGATCTGATCGACGAACCCGTAACAAAAACCGAAAGAAGGAGCATCCGGCCTGATATGGCGGGCCGGATGCTCCGCATGCCGTTCGGGACGGACATGGTGCGCCGGCCCGGATCGCGCTGCATCAGGGCGGCACAGCTTCAAGGCTCAGGATTGATGACGATGACGGAAACCTATCTCGATCGGGCGGGACTGAAAGTCGCCTCTTTACTCGCACGGTTCGTGGAAGACCGGGCCATGCCCGGCACCGGCATCGATCCCGACATTTTCTGGCGGGGCGTTGCCGGCATCTACAGCCACTTCGCCCCCGAAAACAGGGCACTGCTGGAAAAGCGTGACGCCATCCAGGCGCGGATCGATGCCTGGCACCTGGCCCATGCCGGCCAGCCGGTCGCGCAGGATGTCTATCAGGCGTTCCTGAAGGACATCGGCTATCTGGTGGACGTACCGGCACCCTTCTCCATCGCCCCGACCCGCGTCGACGCGGAAATCGCCACCTGCGCGGGGCCGCAACTGGTCGTGCCGATCCTCAACGCCCGCTTTCTGCTCAACGCCGCCAATGCGCGCTGGGGCAGCCTGTACGACGCGCTGTACGGCACGGACGCCATTCCCGGCACGCCGGCGGGCAAGGGCTATGATCCCGAACGTGGCGCCCAGGTCGTCGACCGGGCCAAACGCTTCCTCGATCAGGCCGTGCCGCTTGCGACAGGCCGTTGGGCCGACTGGACGAACGACGCCCTGCCGCAACTGGCCGACCCGCAATGCCTGATCGGGCGGGCGGACGACACGCTGCTGCTGCGCCACAACGGCCTGCATATCGAACTGGTGATCGACCGCAGCCATCCGATCGGCAGGGACGATCCCGCCGGCATCGCCGACATCGTGCTGGAATCGGCGCTGACCACCATTGCCGATCTGGAAGATTCGGTGGCCGCCGTCGATGCGCGGGACAAGGTGGACGCCTATGCCAACTGGCTGGGCGTCATGCGCGGCGAACTGGAAGCGTCGTTCGAGAAGAACGGCCATGTCATGACGCGCCGGCTGAAACAGGACCGCCGCTATACCGCGATGGACGGAACGGAAATTGTCCTGCCGGGCCGCAGCCTGATGTTCGTCCGCAATGTCGGCCATCTTATGACGACGCCCGCGGTCCTGCTGCCCGATGGCGGCGAAGCGCCCGAAGGGATACTGGACGGCATCGTGACCAGCCTGATCGGCCTGCACGACCTCCGGCGGCTGGGCGCGTTGACCAACAGCCGCGCCGGATCGATCTATATCGTCAAGCCCAAGATGCACGGGCCGGAAGAAGCCGGCTTCACCAACCGCCTGTTCGACGCCATCGAAGACCTGCTGGGCCTTGACCGTTTCACGATCAAGGTCGGGGTGATGGATGAGGAACGGCGCACGTCGGTCAATCTGGCGGCCTGCATCGCGCAGGTGAAGGATCGCATCGTTTTCATCAACACCGGGTTTCTCGACCGCACCGGCGACGAAATGCACACATCGATGCATGCCGGGCCGATGCTGCGCAAGGGCGCGATGAAGAACAGCGACTGGATCGCGGCCTATGAGGATCGCAACGTCCAGATCGGGCTGTCCTGCGGCCTGTCGGGCAAGGCGCAGATCGGCAAGGGCATGTGGGCCGCGCCCGATCGTATGGCCGACATGCTGGACCAGAAGGTCGGCCATCCACAGAGCGGGGCGAACACCGCGTGGGTCCCTAGCCCCACGGCCGCCACGCTGCATGCCACGCATTATCATCTGGTCGATGTTTTCGCCCGTCAGGCGGAACGCGCCGCCGGACCCGTCGCGCCTCTGGACAAGCTCCTGACCATTCCCGTCGCCAACGGCGTCAACTGGTCGCAAGAGGATATCCGCGACGAACTGGAAAACAACGCACAGGGCATATTGGGTTATGTCGTGCGATGGGTGGATCAGGGGGTCGGCTGTTCCAAGGTGCCGGACATTCACGATATCGGCCTGATGGAAGACCGGGCCACGCTGCGCATTTCCTCGCAACATATCGCCAACTGGCTGCTGCATGGCGTGGTGGATGCCCCGATGGTGGAAATAGCCCTGCTGAAGATGGCGGCGAAAGTGGACCAGCAGAACGCCGCCGATCCCCATTATCACCCAATGGCGGCCGCCCCGGATGACAGCCCGGCCTTCCAGGCGGCGCGGGCGTTGGTTTTCGAGGGGCTGGACCAGCCGAACGGCTATACGGAGCCGTTGTTGCATCGTTTCCGCGCCATCGTGAAAGCCAGCGCCGCCGGATAAACGGACAGGCGGTTCGCACAGGCGGCGAACCGCCTGTCCGCGACAATTCCCGCGTACGGACCACAGCCTGAGTCACGACAGCCGGCGCCGGGGCAGGTCACGCCATCACCCTTGCCATTGACACCCATCCGCCAGCGGGAAACACGAGAGGCCTGTCCGCCGCTTGCTCATGAGGCATGCCATGCATCGCCCGCGTCCCGAACGATCGCTGTCCATCCTGCTGCTGGCGTTCGCCGTCGTGGTCGCGGCAGTGACGGGCACATCCTGGCTGTACCGCAGTCAGCAGACGCGCATCATGTGGGTCAGCCAGACGCTGGCGGTGGAAAACCGGCTGTCGATGATCCTGTCCAGCGTCCAGGCGGCCGAAAGCAGCCAGCGGGGTTTCATACTGACCGGGCAGCGCGACTTCCTGCGCCCGTTCGAGGAGACCAAGGCGCAGTGGCGGCGGGAAATCCGGCTCCTGCGGCACGCCGTCCAGGACAATCCGGTGCAGGTGCAGGCGGTCGACCGGCTGGCCGACATGATCGAAAAGCGTCTGACCCTGCTCCAGCGCGGCATTGACGGCAGCATCCGGGGGGAGGCGTTCGCGCCGGAACGCTATCGTCCCGGCCGGATTGCCATGGAAAGTGTCCGCGCCCAGGTCCATATCATGAAGGACCGGGAAGAAGCGCTGCTCAATCGCCGCAGCGCGGAAACGGCGCGGTTCAGCACGCTGGTGTCCCTGGGCCTGGCGACCAGCGCGGTGTTTGTCATCATCCTGGGCTTTCTGGCGCTGCAAACCACGCGCCGCCGCATGGAAGAAGCGCTCGCCAGCAAGCAGGCGCTGAGCAACGCCAATGACCGGCTGATCCAGGAGGCGAAGGAACGACAGGCGGCCGAAGCCCAGTTGCGCCAGATCCAGAAAATGGAATCCATCGGCCAGCTTACCGGTGGGATCGCGCACGATTTCAACAATATGCTCGCCATCATTATCGGATCGCTCGATATGGCGCGGCGGCGATTGGGCGGCGACGTGGATCGGCGGGTGATCCAGGGCATCGACAATGCAGCGGACAGTGCGCGCCGCGCGGCGCAACTGACCGCGCGCCTGCTCGCCTTCTCCCGGCAGCAGCCGCTTGCCCCGCAACCGACCGATGTCAACAAGCTGGTCAGCGGCATGTCCGAACTGCTGCGCCGCACGATCGGTGAAACGGTGCGGGTGGAAACGGTTCTGGCGGGCGGGCTATGGCGCGCCAGCATCGATGCGAGCCAGTTGGAAAGCGCGATCATCAACCTGTGCGTCAATGCACGCGACGCCATGCCGCGCGGCGGCAGGCTGACGATCGAAACCGGCAACGCCCATCTCGACGACGCCTATGCCGCCACCCATGCGGATGTGGAAGCGGGCCAATATGTGATGGTGTCGGTCGCCGACACCGGCGAAGGCATGCCGGCCGATGTCGCCGAACGCGCTTTCGACCCCTTCTTCACCACCAAGGGCGTCGGCAAGGGAACGGGCCTGGGCCTCAGCCAGGTGTTCGGCTTCGTCAAACAGTCGCGCGGGCATGTGAAAATCTATTCCGAGCCCGGCGAAGGCACGATCATCAAAATATATCTGCCGCGCCATTATGGCACGGACACGGAAAGCAGCCAGAGCATGCCGCTGTCCGACACGCTGCCGCAGGCGCGCGAAGGCGAAACCGTCCTGGTCGTGGAGGATGAGGAGCAGGTCCGGCGCATGTCGGTCGATTCGCTACGGGAACTGGGCTACACCGTCCTCCAGGTATCAAGCGGCGAGGACGCGCTGGCCGCGCTGGACACCCACCCCCACATCGACCTGCTGTTCACCGACATCGTGATGCCCGGCATCAACGGCCGGGTCCTGGCGGAACGGGCCTGTGTCATGCGGCCCGATATCAAGGTGCTGTACACCACCGGCTACACCCGCAACGCGATTGTCCACAATGGCATGCTCGATCCCGGCGTCGCCTTCCTGGCCAAGCCGTTCACGCTGGCGCAACTGGCGCACAAGGTGCGGCAGGTTCTGGACCAGGCGGCGCAAGGCTGACCCCGTGGCGCTGTTTTTCCCGCGCAACCGTTGTTTCGGATTGATCCGCCCCCTTTATTCGTGGAAGGCTGTGGCCGGGTCATTGCTGAAGGTGAGGAAAATTGGCCACCTTATGGGATAGCGGCACGGCGCATCGGCGTCGCAAGGCCGATGCGAAGCGCATGAGCACGCATCTGTCCGCCGCCCTGCTGGGCCTTGCCGTGCTGCACATCGGCGTCATCATGAAATTGGGCGGCTCTTTCGCCCTGCACCTGATCGCGATCATGGCCATCGGCGGCTTCGCGATCGGCGCGCGCCGACTGGAGCGGCGGTGGATGATGCTGGAGGCCGGCGGACTCCCGCGTGAGGCATTCGCTCGGCGCTGCCGCCGCGAACTGCTGCGTTTCTGGGTAATCGGCGTGATGACGGCCTGTCTGTGGATTCCCGCCGCCCTGCTGTACCGCGCCCTGCTCGGCTGAACGGTGCTTCCGCCTCCCGGAATGGATCGACATTCAGACGATGGCGTGATGAAAATGGCGGTTATTCGTGGCCCTAAGCGCAGTCTGCTTAGGGCAGGTGGGCACCGGAAATGCGAAAAACCGCCATGTGCAGACCGACGGCGCTGCATGTCGATCCGCCCTAAAGCAGGCCCAGTTTCGTCAATGTTCCCAGCAATGCTGCCGGCATGGCATCACGCGCGTCGCTTTCATCGCAGCCCAGATCCGGCGGCGCGTCCGCATCCTCCAGATAGCGCCATCCCTGATGCGCCCGTTTCGGCATCGCCCGCACCGGAATCAGCGTGGGCGCCAGCCGAATCCACCAGCGCCCCTGCCCCGTTTCCGCAAAGCCCCGGATCGGACTGCGCCCGATCAGGCTGTGGCCATGTATCCAATAGAGCGAACCGCCATCCAGTTCGGCCAGCCTTTTGGGGATATAGCGCGTCGTCAGCCGCGCTTCGCCCGCACCGGCATGACTTTCCAGCCAGGCGCGCAGGCTGGCGGGGCTTTCGGCGCCAAAGGCGATCTTGGTGAGGTGAAGGGGCATGGGGCGTAGATGGGCTCTGCCCTCACCCCGTCAATCCCGCCGCCGTGGCGAGACCCAGAAAAGCCAGAAACCCCATCGAATCGGTGATCATCGTCACGAAAATGGACGATGCGACCGCTGGGTCGAGGTTCAGCCGGTCGAGCGCCAGCGGAATCGCCGCGCCCGCCAGACCCGCGACCAGGATATTGGTCATCATCGCCGCCGCGATCACGCCGCCCAACGGGCCGTTCTGGAACACCAGCCCCACCCCGATGCCGAGCACGACCGCAATCGTCGCGCCATTCAGCAAAGCGACGCGAATCTCGCGCGCGATGGTCCGCCGGGCGTTGGTGCCGGTAATCTGGTTGGTGGCCAGCGCGCGGACGGTGACGGCCATGGTCTGGCTGCCCGCATTGCCGCCTACCCCCGCGACGATCGGCATCAATGTGGCGAGCGCCACCATCTTCTCGATCGTGCCCTCGAACAAGCCGATGATGGTCGATGCGACCAGCGCGGTGACAAGGTTGGTGAGCAGCCAGCGCACGCGCGCGCGATAGCTGTCCATCACCGGTTCGTTGATGTCGCCTTCCCCCGCGCCGGACAGGCGCAAAATATCCTCGCCCGCTTCCTCGGAGATGATATGAACCACGTCGTCGACGGTGATCATGCCGACCAGCCGGCCGGCCCCATCGATGACGGCGGCGGAAATCAGCGCATATTTCTGGAAACGCAGCGCCACTTCCTCCTGGTCCATATCGACCGGGATCAGCGTCTGCTCGCGCTTCATGACGTCCGCCATGGCGATGCCGCGCGGACAGGTGAGAACCCAGCTGAGCTGGCAGGTGCCGATCGGCCGGTGCGCCTCGTCCACGACGAAGATTTCCCAGAAATCGGCCGTGAGCGTGCGATTGTCGCGCAGATAATCGATCACCTGGCCGACCGTCATATGCTCCGGCACCGCGACCAGGTCGCGCTGCATCAGGCGGCCGGCCGTCTCCTCCGGGTAGGACAGCGCATTTTCGATCGCGGCGCGATCTTCCGGGTCCAGCGCGTCGAGGACGGCCTGCTGGTCGGCCTCCTCCATATCCTCGATGATGGCGACGGCATCGTCGGTATCCAGTTCGGCGGCGAATTCCGCCACCTGTTCCGGCGCCAGATCGCCGATCAGGTCGTCCCGGACATAATCGTTGAGTTCGGACAACACCTCCGCGCCGACCAGATCGCCCAGCGCCGCCGCCACGGCGCCGCGCCGGTCCGACGGCGTGAGTTCCAGCAGGTCCGCGATATCCGCCGGGTGCAACGGCGACACCAGGTCGCGCGCCGATTCGGTGTCGCCATCCTCCACCGCGTCCAGCACGGCGGACACGAATTCAGGCTTCAGCCGGTCGTCCTTGTCATGGCGGGCCTCCGCCGCGTCCGGCTCAACGGCCGCGCGTTCGTCCTGATCCGGCCGGGGATCGGCCAAATCGCCGTGCTCGCTCATCGCGCCCCCCTATGTCCGGTTCCTGTGACATGCTGCCGCTTTCGCCGATGCACTCTATAATTGCAATGGCCTTGGCCCGGTGTCACCGCGACGCTTCCATCCCGGTCCAACCCTCTATATGGACCGGACCCGACCTTCGCCAAGAAAGAGGACATCATGGCAGACGAAACCCTTACCCTGAGCCTGGACAGCGGCGGCGACGTCGTCATCAAATTGCGGGCCGATCTGGCGCCCGGCCACGTCGAACGCATCGTCAGCCTGGCCCGCGACGGCTTTTACGACGGCGTGGTGTTCCATCGCGTCATTCCCGGCTTCATGGCGCAGGGCGGCGATCCGACCGGCTCCGGCATGGGCGGATCGAAGCTGCCCGACCTGACGGCCGAATTCAGCCGGCAGCCCCATGTCCGCGGCGTATGTTCGATGGCGCGCGCGTCCAATCCGAACAGCGCGAACAGCCAGTTCTTCATCTGCTTCGACGACGCGACCTTCCTGGACGGCCAGTACACCGTGTGGGGCGAAGTGACGTCGGGCATGGAACATGTCGACGCCCTGCCCAAGGGTGAGCCGCCGCGTACCCCCGGAAAGATCGTCAAGGCGACGGTTTCCTGATCATCGCGTCGGTGACGGAAAGGGTGTTCGCCTTTTCCGTCACCCCGACCTCCGCCTCCGGCGTTTGGGGCGGTTCATAGGGGCCGATATCCGCGATATGCCAGCGGCGGTCCGCCACGCTCGCCCCCGGTACGTCATTCACCCGCCGCAGCGTGACCTGACGCAGGCGATACCAGGGTTTGCCGTTGACGGCGAGGCGGCCATAGACCTGCACCGGCACCTGAACATATAACGACCCTGCAGCGCCTTCGGGATCGGTCGGAACACCGATATTCGCGTGAATTTCGCTAAAGCCCCGGAACCGCGCCGCAAAGCGCGCCTCATCCTGCGCCCCGATCTCGCTGCTGCCGGCCCACAAATCCTGGGCGTCGGCGAACCGCTGCTCCTTCAGCAGACCGTAATAATCCTCCACCACCTGCCGGGCGCCCCCCGCGCCGTCGGGGTCGATGGCCGCCTTGTCCGTCACCGGCTCCGCCAGCGCCGGCAATCCTCCCGGCGTGCCGGGCGGCGGCGGCGCCAACGGCTCCATCACGGCCTCCGCCTCCGCCTTCAACTGATTGCGGACGATGGTCGCATTCGCGCCGTCGGCCAGGTTGTCGAGCGCGCTTTCCTCCCGCCCGTCACACGCCGCCAGCATGAACA
>JBFWMJ010000087.1:0-11799 GCA_050251675.1 Sphingobium sp. | reverse complement strand
GATGGCAAGCATGAGTGCGTTCCCGCCCATGTCTCTTGGCGGGCGCAACGCCTCCGGCGCCGGGCGGGCGATGGCGGGTGTGCCCATGTCCGGCGTGAACGTGACCATCGTGGCGCGCGGGTCACTCAGCGCCAGCGCATCGACTTTCAGCAGCGGATGCAGGCGGTCGGCGGTGACGCTTGTCAGGGTGCCGATCCGGGTGATCTGAAACAGCCGCTGGGCAAAAGCATGGGGCAGGCGGATGCAGCCATGGCTGGCGGGATAGCCCGGATTATGCCCGGCATGCAGCGCGATCCCATCCCAGGTCAGCCGTTGCATGAACGGCATCGGCGCATTGCTGTAGAGATTTGATCGATGGAACTGACGCTTTTGCAGGATGGGGAAGTCGCCCTTTGGCGTGACATGCCCCTTCATGCCCGTGGACACGCTCGCCAGGCCGATCAGGTCGTCACCGCTGTAGACATGGATCATCTGCCGGTCGATGCTGATGATCATGTGGATCGGTCCGGTCCATGGGCCTTCGCCGATCCAGCGATAGGCGCCCGGCGCCAGGGTGCCAGCCGGTCGGCCCGACGCCGTGCGCGTCGTGGCCGCGACGGGAACGGTCATCCAAAGAGCCAGAGTCGCGGTTAGAAAGGCGAGCGGAAGGGCGCGGGCGGGAGGCATTGGCAAAGCCTTAACCATAAGGCGTGCCGACGCCACAACTGCTTTGCGCGGAAGGCGCGATCCCGGGATGGGACAGGATGAGCGCGCTATGGCTTGTGCAACGCCACGGATGATCGAGCAGACTGACAGTTTACGGATAGTCGTAAGCCAACAGTGGATATTTGAGGGCGAAAACCCTGCCTTTCAGATTACCGCATATGCTGTGTGCGGCGGCACCCTTACCAGATCAACGTGATCATCGTCGGGAGGGTCCGCTTTCCGCCAAAGCAGGTCATTCCCATCTTCACGCAGTTTAAAAGCCGGCTGCTTTCCGTCTCATTCTTTCGATTGACCATATTGTATATGGTATATATACGATCCGTATATTCTTAGCCTGTGAGACAGATATGGGCCTTGTAAAGATTAACGACGATTTGCACGAAGAAGCGCGTCGGGTCAGCACGGTGATGTGCCGGTCCATCAACGCGCAGGCCGAGTTCTGGATGAAGATCGGTATGCTGCTTGAGGCTAATCCGACTCTTTGCTTCAACGATGTGGTTAAGATGCAGCTTGATGCGGCGGACGTGCGCCTTCCTGATCTGGTAGACGCCTGAGGTGGTTAAGACACCGGACGATCTGGCGCTTATGCGGATTTCGGGCAAGCTGCTGGCTCTGGTCTTCGAGATGCTGGATGGGCAGGATCTGGCCGGGATGTCGACGATGCAGGTCAACGATCTGGTCGATCGATTCATCACTTTGGATCTCGCTGCCCGCCCGGCGAGCAAAGGGCAATATGGGTTCAGGTTCGTGCTGAACTGCTCGATCAACCACGTCGTCTGCCACGGCGTGCCCGCCCACAATGAGATCATTTATGGCGGCGATATCATCAATCTCGATATCACGTTGGAAAAGAACGGGTTCATCGCGGATTCGAGCAAGACCTATCTGGTCGGCACTGTCACGCCTGCCGCAAAACGGCTCGTGCGGGTCGCGCAGGAGACGATGTGGAAAGGGATCAAGGCGGTAAGGCCTGGAGCGCATCTGGGGGACATCGGCTTTGCTATCGAAAGGCACGCCAAACGAAACGGCTATTCGGTCGTGCGCGAATATTGCGGACATGGTATCGGCCGCGAGATGCACGAGGAACCGCAGGTGCTCAATTTCGGGCGGCCCGGAACGGGCTTGATGCTGCGCGAGGGCATGGTTTTCACCATCGAGCCGATGGTCAATCAGGGGACCCGCAAGGTTTCGACCGAAGACGACGGCTGGACGGTCGTGACCAACGATCGAAAACTATCTGCCCAGTTCGAGCACACCGTCGCGGTTACGAAGCATGGTGTCGATGTCCTGACCTTGCGCCGTGACGAAACGCCGCTGATGCAAAGCATGGCTTGATGCCTTGGTCCGTTCGCTGCATCTGATTATCGAAAGCGGCGTGACCGCATCCCTTGCAGTCTTTGTCCTTCGCTTGCCGACTATTTTTCGCCCCAATTCGGTTTGGGGTATGGAATGGCACAGGACACGGGAGCGCCAGGGATCGATCCTTCTTCTTGGACGCGGTTTGCTCATCTCTAGCCGCCACCAACAAACCCCGGAGCGCTGCTCCGGGGTTCGGTTATTCCGTCGATCGGCCGCTTGTCTTCAGGCCGTCGCCAGCCGCGCCATATTTTCGAGCTTGCCACCGGCGATACGCATCATCGCCTTTTGCAGCTTTTCAAAGGCGCGGACTTCGATTTGGCGGACACGCTCACGCGACACGCCGTAGACCTGGGACAATTCCTCCAACGTCTTGGGATCTTCCGCCAGACGGCGTTCGGCCAATATGTGTTTTTCGCGTTCGTTAAGGTCGTCCATCGCCTCGACCAGCATGTCGTGACGCAGGGTTTTTTCCTGCTCATCCGCAACCCGTTCGTCCTGGAGAGGATCGGTGTCGGCCAGCCAGTCCTGCCACTGGCCCTCGCCATCTTCGCGCATGGGCACGTTGAGCGACGTGTCGCCGCCCATCGCCATGCGACGGTTCATGGAGATGACATCATCCTCGCTGACCCCCAGATCGGTCGCGATCTTCGTCACATCCTCCGGCCGCAGGTCGCCGTCCTCGAACGCCTCGATGCTGTTTTTCATCCGGCGCAGGTTGAAGAACAGCTTCTTCTGCGCGGCGGTGGTGCCCATTTTCACCAGCGACCAGCTGCGCAGGATGAATTCCTGGATGGATGCACGAATCCACCACATCGCATAGGTCGCCAGGCGAAAGCCGCGATCAGGCTCGAACTTCTTCACGCCCTGCATCAGGCCGATATTGCCTTCCGAGATCAGTTCGCTGACCGGCAGGCCATAGCCGCGATAGCCCATGGCGATCTTGGCCACCAGCCGCAGGTGCGAGGTGACGAGCTGCGCTGCGGCCTCGGGGTCCTGATGCTCGGCATAACGCTTGGCCAGCATATATTCCTGCTCCGGGGTCAGAAGCGGAAATTTGCGGATTTCCGAAAGATAGCGGTTCAGGCTGGCTTCACCGCCCAGCGCCGGCACCGTGGGGACATTGCTCTTGTTAGCCATGTCGCATTCCTTCCCTTTCCATGCGTGGCGGGACCCGGACGAGGCATCCCGACAATCGACGCAAACTTGTTCAGTCTATACGTGGAGCTGGCTTAACAGTTCCTGCATATCGGCAGGCAATGGGCTGTCGAAAGAGAGCTGTTGGTCCGTTACGGGATGTATGAACCCCAGCCTTTTCGCGTGCAATGCCTGCCTTTTGAAACCCAGCGTTTCCAGTATCGATTTGAAACCTTTTTTGGTTCTACTGTAAAGCGGATCGCCGATCAAGGGGTGTCCGATATGGGCCATATGCACGCGGACCTGATGCGTACGGCCGGTTTCCAGACGACATTCGACCAGTGCCGCGCCGTGCAGCCGGGTGATAACGCGATAATGGGTTACGGCGTGCTTGCCCCGTCCTTCCCGCTGCACCGCCATCTTCTTTCGATCGGCGTCGGACCGGCCGATCCAGCTATCGATGATGCCCGACGCGGGGACCGGCACGCCATAGGTCAGCGCCGCGTACAGCCGGTCGATCGTGTGCGCCTTGAACTGTGCCGCCAGCCCTTCATGCGCGCGATCCGATTTTGCGACGACCAGCAGACCCGACGTGTCCTTGTCGATGCGATGCACGATGCCCGGCCGCGCCACGCCGCCGATACCGGACAACTGGCCGCTGCAATGGTGCAGGAGGGCGTTGACTAAGGTGCCGTCCAGATTGCCGGCGGCGGGATGCACGACCAGGCCAGCCGGCTTGTCGACCACGACCAGATGCGCGTCCTCATGCACGATGGAGAGCGGGATGTCCTGCGCGCTCGCCTCGGCTGTGACGGGAGCGGGAATCGCGATTTGAAAGCTTTGCCCCGCTACGACCTTTGCCGACGGAACGACCGGCAGGTCGGCGCCGGTCACCTGGCCGGACAGGATCAGGGCCTTGATCCGTTCGCGCGAAAGATCGGGCAGCAGGTCGCTCAACGCCTTGTCCAGACGCATTCCCGCCTGTTCGTCGGCAATGACCGCAGTAAGGATGGACACCCCCGAACCCATTGCCCAGGATGTAGGAATGATGGTGGAGATTGCAAGCCGGCTGATGGAACAGATTCTGGACGCGGCCACGCGGGACCCGGCGGAAATCTGCGGGTTGCTGCTGGGCGGGGCCGGACGGATCGATACGGTCCTGCCCGCTGCGAACGTGGCGCCTGATCCGCGCCATCATTTCGAACTGGACCCCGTGGTGCTGATCGCCGCGCATCGGGCCGCCCGGACAGGCGGGCCGCGGGTCATGGGCCATTATCATTCGCACCCGTCCGGTGATCCGGTGCCGTCCGCGACCGATGCGGCCAATGCCGTCTCCGACGGAACATTATGGCTGATCGTGGCTGGCCGCTCCGCGCGGCTGTGGATCGCCGGGGCGGGGGGCGGGGGCGTGGTCTTTACCGAAGCCCGCCTGGTCGTACGGTGCGACGCGACAGGCGCGAGCGGGGTTGCATCGCCCGACGCCGCAGCGCATTAGCCGGAACGGACCAGCGATCGGGGGAAATCCGGTGATCGATGGAGATAAAGACAGCAAGGCGCCATGACCCATTCGACCGACAGCATTGAATTTGCCAGCCTGCTCTGTTCGCGGCTGTGCCATGATCTTCTGAGCCCGGTCGGCGCGCTGAACAACGGGCTGGAATTGATGGCGGACGAAACCGACCCGGACATGCGGCAACGCTGTCTGGATCTGCTGTCGGACAGTGCGCGCACCTCCGCCAACAAGCTGAAATTCTTTCGTCTGGCATTTGGGTCGGCGGGCGGTTTCGGCGAAGCGGTGCCGACCCATGAGGTCAGGGTCGCGATAGAGGGCATGTTCGCCGGGACAGGCCGCGTGACGGTCGGCTGGATGGTTTCGGATGAGATGCTGGGCAAGCTTGCCGTCAAGGTGCTGCTGAACCTGGCGTTGATCGCGGGGGATGCGCTGGTGCGCGGCGGTCAACTGGACGTCGGCGCCGAAAAGCGGCCGGGCGTGACGGAGATCGTGGTCCGGGCGGAAGGGCCCAAGCTGGTGCTGGACCCGGAATTGCGCGCGGCGCTGGCCGGCACGCTGCCGCCGGAAAGCCTGGGCGCGCGGACGGCGGCCGCCTGGATGGCGCGGTCGCTGGTCACGCATGCGGGCGGAGAGGTCATATTGTCCGCGCCGGGCGATCCCGCGCTTCTGTTCGGAGCATCGATCCCCGACTGACCGGCGATCAGCGCGATCAGCCGCGCGAGCGCCCGTTATAGCGAGGGCAATCCTCTTTCCGCGTCGATGCCGGCCGGATGGTCGGACAGGATGGTTCCACCCGAATAGCGTTTCGCCGAATTTGCCGCGTCGGGCCATATGCCGGTGATCAGCAATTTCGCGTCGCAGGGTGCACGGCATCGTGCAGGGCGGGCTGAAATCCCGTGCGGATGAACTGCCGGGCGGCGTCACCGGTCCGCTTTCGAATCGATTTTACAAAAAGGGTGAAGTGTTCGCCGCCATGGCGCGCCATGCAGTCTGTCCACGGCTGGAACTGGCTGGAGCGTTTTCATATTGAACGAAAACGCTCTTGTCTGATGCCGCATTTTCCGAGCCGGTGATCGTAAACGGTCAACTTGAAAACGCTATGGCATGATGGCGGTAAGCAATCGCCCCTCGGTCGGGCCGCCGTTCGACCTGTCGTACAGCCCGGTTTCAGCGCGGCGATTCCGGTCGGCACCTCGCCGCTCTTCATGTCTGTTTCCCGTCGATCGGTCAGGGACGGGGCGTGGGTGAACTGTGGTTGCCATATGCGCCGGGCGGCGGGCAGGGCGGCCTTGACCGCGGCGCCGGCGGGTGTTTGCCAAGCTCGTGCCGCTGTCCGTGCGCCGCGGAAAATGTGGGCAACCGGCTGTTGGCACAGAGGAGCGGAAAGAGGTGGGCCGGAACGGCATGTCTACCGCTCCGGGACGTGTCGACATTCAGTACTGACGGCCTGCAAATGGCGTCTCTTCGCGCGTCGGGTGCGGATGCGCCACAAGCGCGCTGCGCCGGGATCTCAAAAATTCACCGGTGTCGGCTTGTCATCCTCTCAATATCGATACGCCCCGATATCTGGCCGGTGATAAAATGTTATGCACGTTATAAGCGAAGGCCCGGACGCAAGCGCGGCCGGGCCTTCGACAAGGCGGCTGGGACCAAAGGTCAGCCGCTGTAATACATGTCGAATTCGACCGGGCTGGGCTGCATTTCCCAGCGATATACTTCCGGCCATTTCAGTTCCAGATAGGCTTCGATCTGGTCCTTGGTGAACACCCCGCCCTTGAGCAGGAAGTCCTGATCGGCGGCCAGGCTTTCGAGCGCCTCACGCAGCGATCCGCATACGGTCGGCACTTCGGCCAGTTCGGCCGGCGGCAGGTCGTAGAGATTCTTGTCCATCGCGTCGCCGGGATGGATCCTGTTCTCGATACCGTCGATGCCCGCCATCAGCAGCGCGGCGGTGGCGAGATAGCTGTTGGCCAGCGGATCGGGGAAACGGAACTCGACGCGCTTGGCCTTCGTGCCCGCACCATAAGGGATGCGGCACGATGCCGACCGGTTGCGCGCAGAATAAGCGAGCAGCACCGGCGCTTCGAAGCCCGGCACGAGCCGCTTGTAGCTGTTGGTCGTGGGATTGGTGAAGGCGTTGACCGCCTTGGCATGCTTGATGACCCCGCCGATGAAATAAAGGCAGGTGTCCGACAGGCCGGCATAGCCGTCGCCGGCAAAGGTGTTCTTGCCGTCGTTCCAGATCGAGATGTGGGTGTGCATGCCCGATCCATTGTCCGCCTTGATTGGCTTGGGCATGAAGGTCGCGGTCTTGCCATAGGCATGGGCGACCATCTTCACGACATATTTGTAAATCTGGATGCGGTCGCAGGTCTCCACCAGCTTGCCGAAGGTCAGCCCCAGCTCATGTTGGCTGGCCGCGACTTCATGATGATGCTTGTCCATGGGCAGGCCCATTTCCAGCAGCGTGCTGACCATTTCAGCGCGGATGTCGGTGGTGACATCGACCGGCCCGACCGGGAAATAGCCGCCCTTGGCGCGCGGGCGATGGCCCAGATTGCCGCCCTCATAGCTGGTGCCGCTGTTGGTCGGCAATTCCACGTCGTCCAGCTTGAAATAGCTGGCATTGTAGCTGTTGTCGAATTCCACGCTGTCGAACATGAAGAATTCAGGTTCCGGGCCGACATAAACGGTATCGCCGATGCCGGTGGACTTGAGGAACGCCTCTGCGCGCTTGGCGGTCGAACGCGGGTCGCGGGAATAAAGTGCGCCATTCTCCGGGTCGACGATGTCGCATACCAGGATCAGCATGGGCGTCGCGCTGAACGGATCGACATAGACCGCGTCCAGATCGGGCTTCAGGATCATGTCCGATTCGTTGATTTCCTTCCACCCGGCAATCGAAGAGCCGTCGAACATCAGGCCGTCGGTCAGTTCATCCTCGCCGATGGCGTTGGCGCACATGGTCAGATGATGCCAGGCGCCTTTGGGATCGGTGAAACGGACGTCGACCCATTCGATCTCCTTTTCTTCGATCATCGTCAGAATGTCTTGCGGCGTATTGGCCATGTGCGCTTGCCCTTTTCTCATCCTATCCCCCGAAAGGGGGTCGGTTATGTGGTCGCCGACCCCGCCGGCGACTATCCTGTCTCGTCCGTCAGATGGCGTCGCTGTCCCGCTCGCCGGTACGGATGCGGACCGCGCCCTCGATCGCGGAGATGAAAATCTTGCCGTCGCCGATACGGCCGGTCTGGGCCGCCGTGGAAATCGCCTCCACCACCCGGTCGGCCAGCGCGTCGTCGACGACAACCTCCAGCTTCACCTTGGGCAGGAAGTCGACGACATATTCGGCGCCGCGATACAGTTCGGTATGACCCTTCTGCCGCCCGAACCCCTTGGCTTCGGTGACGGTGATGCCCGACACGCCGACGTCGTGCAGCGCTTCCTTCACTTCATCGAGCTTGAACGGTTTGATGATTGCCTCGATCTTCTTCATTCGTCAGTCCCAACCCATCGCATCCGGGAAGCGGCACAAGGCCGATTCCATTCCCTGACAACGGTCGCTCATGCCTCGTCGGCACGCGCCGCCCTGCTTGCTAAACAACTACCGTGCCAATCGGCGAATCGCCTGTTCAAGCTTTCGGCGATGCAGCAAACTTTGTCCATATTGCCCTGATTTCGGGCATTTCAGCTTCATCCTGCCTCATTTTTAGGCAGCTTGTCCGCCGGTCCTGATCATCCGCCGTAAGGCGGCGCATTCAGCCCGGTCGGGCTTTGCGTGAAGATTTCGCACCCCGTTTCGGTGATGCCGATCGAATGCTCGAACTGGGCGGACAGGGTCCGGTCGCGCGTGACGGCGGTCCACCCGTCGTCCAGCATCTTCACGCCCGGCTTTCCGATGTTGATCATCGGTTCGATGGTGAAGAACATGCCGGGACGCAGTTCGGGCCCGGTGCCGGGGCGGCCGACATGCACGACCTCCGGGCTGTCATGAAACACCCTGCCCAGACCATGGCCGCAAAAATCGCGCACCACGCCATAGCGATGGCGTTCGGCATGCGTCTGGATGGCGTGACCGATGTCGCCCAGATGATTGCCCGGCTTCGCCTGTTCGATGCCGAGCATCAGGCATTCGTAAGTGACATCGACCAGACGGCGTGCCTTGATCGATGCGTCGCCGGCAATATACATGCGGCTGCTGTCGCCGTGCCAGCCGTCGACCAGCGGGGTGACGTCGATATTCAGGATATCGCCGTCCCTGATCTTCTGTTCCCCCGGAATCCCGTGGCAGATCACCGCGTTGATCGAGATGCAGCAACTATGCGTATAGCCCCGGTAGCCGAGTGTCGCGGGGACACCGCCGCCATCCAGCGTCATGCGGCGGACGATGTCGTCGAGTTCCCCGGTGGTGACGCCTGGCACCACATGGGGCACCAGCGCGTCCAATATCTCCGCCGCCAGCCGCCCGGCGCGGCGCATGCCTGCGAATCCGGCTTCGTCATACAGCTTGATGGCCGTGGAACGTGAAATCGGCGCGTCCGCCGTCATGGTCATATAATCGTTCATGGCGCGGTTATACGCGCCTGTACGCCGGAAAGCGAGGGCGGGTGACTACCCGGATCCGAAGTTCCTCGCCCTTTTTGGGGCCGGTGCCGCACGGACGCAGGGGCATGATCCGCAATGGCCAACGCAGAATAGCCGATGGATTCCGGCACGGGAATCGCGCCACGGCCGCCATTGTCGAGGCGGGGGTGATCAAGAGCCGATCCACTAGGCAGACCGACCGCTACAGGCTATGTGCGGATCATGGTTGATCCCCAACGCGTCTGGACTGCGGCGCTCATAATCATCGGCGATGAAATCCTGTCGGGCCGAACCCAGGACAAGAATATCGCGCAGATCGCCAGCTGGCTGAACGTGCAGGGCATTCGCCTGCGCGAGGTGCGCGTCGTCCCGGACGATCATGACGCGATCGTCGAGGCGGTGAATATGTTGCGGGCACGCAATGACTATCTGTTCACGACCGGTGGCATCGGCCCGACCCATGACGACATCACGGTCGATGCGATCGCGGCGGCGCTGGGGGTGGGCGTCGACATCCATGCCGATGCCCGCGCGGTTCTGGAATGCTATTACGCGCGGCGCGGCGGCCTGACCGAAGCGCGGCTGCGGATGGCGCGGGTCCCGGCCGGGGCGGAGCTTATCGAAAACCGCATGTCCGGCGCGCCGGGTATCCGCCATGGCAATGTGTTCATCATGGCCGGGGTTCCCCACATCACGGCCGGCATGCTGGACAGCCTGACCGGCAAGCTGGAGGGCGGATTGCCGCTTCTGTCCGGTCAGATCGGTTGTTGGGTGCCGGAAAGCGAGATCGCGGACCTGCTGGCGGACATGGAGCGCAGCCATGCGGGATGCCAGATCGGCAGCTACCCCTTTTTTCGTGAAGGCCGGGTCGGCGCGAATTTCGTGATCCGCTCCACGGACGAAGCCGCGCTGACGCGGTGCATGGCCGACCTGTCCCAGGCCCTTGCCGATGCCGGATGGCCCGTCACGCCCGGCGGTATCTGACCGGCGGTATCGGGACGGGAAGTGGTGAGTCCAGCTGGGTTCGAACCAGCGACCTACTGATTAAAAGTCAGTTGCTCTACCGACTGAGCTATGGACCCCCGTTCGGGTGCGCCCGCCCTAAAGGGGGGCGGCGGCATGGTCAACCTTTTGGACGGGCTTTTCGCCGACGGGCATGCAGGTGGCGCATGGTCAGGCCCGAAAGCGGGTGCCGCCATAGCGGCGCGACATGCTGAAGAGGCTTCAGAACGAAATCGCGTTCGCCAAGGGCGGGGTGGGGTATGGACAGCCGTCGGCTGCGCACCCGGCCGCCGGACCAGAGCAGCAGGTCGATATCGATCGTGCGCGCGGCCCACCGCTGTCCGCGCCTGCGCCCCAACTCCGTTTCGATTCGCTTCACCAGCCTCAGGAGCGCCGCCGGCCCGGCCGTCGTCGTTATCGTCAGCGCCAGATTGGCGAAGCGCCGGCGCGACGGGCCCAGCGGCGCGGATTGGATGGTGGGAGAAATGGCGATTATGGCGACGTGGAGATCGGTCAGACGCGCGATCGCCGCATCCAGCACGCGCGCAGGCGGCAGGGCGCGCGTCAGCGGCTGGTTCGATCCCATGGCCAGAACATAATGATAGAGCATTGTCATGCGCCGCGATGCCTACCCGCGCGGACGCGGGCGGGGAAGCCCATCTTGCCGTGGGGAGGGTGGAGGGCCATGTGTCGGCAATGATCCCGCCCTATCCGCAGCAAAGCCCGTTATCCGGTTCCGAACCGCCCCATGACTGTCCGCTCTGTCCCCGTCTGGTCGATCTGCGCGCCGCCTGTCGGGAAGAGCATCCCGACTGGTGGAACGCGCCGGTCCACGCCTTTGGCGATTCGGACGCCCGCATCGCCATCATCGGCCTGGCGCCTGGCAAGCATGGCGCGAATCGCACCGGACGACCCTTTACCGGCGACTATGCCGGCGACCTTCTGTTCGGGACATTGGCGAAGTTCGGGTTGCTGGAAGGGCGTTATGACGCCCGGCCGGACGATGGCATCCGGTTGAAGGACATCGTCATCGTGAACTCGGTCAAATGCCTGCCGCCGCAGAACAAGCCCCTGCCCGAAGAAATACGCACCTGCCGCGGCTTTCTGGCGCAGGCGGTCGACATGTTGCCCCATGCGCGCATCTTCATAGCGCTGGGCCAGATCGCGCACCAATCGGCGGTCAAGGTGCTTGGCGGGAAACTGCCCAAGGCCCGGTTCGCGCATCTGGCCGAACATCGCATGCCCGACGGCCGCCGGCTGATCGACAGCTATCATTGTTCCCGGTACAACCAGAATAGCGGACGGCTTTCGGCGGAGATGTTCGAGGCCGTTTTCGCGCGCGCCGTGGAACTGCGCGCTCAGATGTCCTGAGCGATCCGGCCGTACAGGTCCGGGCGGCGATCGCGGAAAAACCCCATGCCGGCGCGGTGCCTGCGCGCGCGCGACAGGTCCTGCGTGGCGACCAGCGCACCCTGATCGCGCGCGTCGCTTTCAGCGGCGAA
>JBFWMJ010000086.1:0-12044 GCA_050251675.1 Sphingobium sp. | reverse complement strand
CCCCGCGCGGTGCCTCCGCCGTGCGGGCGGCCATGATCGCCTTCAGCCGGTCGAGCGGATCGCCCGCCACGACATGCAGATTCCAGGGCTGCAGATTGCCGCCCGACGGGGCGCGGGTCGCTTCGGCAAGGATGCGGCGGATCACGTCGCCGTCGACGGCGCGGTCCAGAAAGCCGCGTATCGAATGGCGTGACGCCACTGCTTCCCGTACATCCATCCCGTCTGCTCCCCGAATATCAAGATATGCCTGATTGAACGAGGCGCCGGTGAAAATCCAGCCCCCCGCGTCACGTTCATGAAGTATGGTTGACAGGCATATAGAAACGCCACATGTGTGCCGTTCCTTGGGCCCATGCGGCCATAGTGCGGAGCTTTTCCCATGCGCGAAGCCGTCATTGTTTCCACCGCGCGTACGCCGATCGGCCGCGCCTATCGCGGCGCGTTCAACGACACGCCCGCGCCCACGCTGGCCGGACACGCCATCGCCGCGGCGGCACAGCGCGCCGGGGTCGAGGGCGGAGAGGTCGCCGACGTGCTGATGGGCTGCGCGCAGCAGCAGGGCGTGCAGGCGTGGAACATCGCGCGGTACAGCCTGCTGCGCGCCGGCTTCCCCAGTTCCGTGCCTGGCGAATCGATCGACCGCCAATGCGCGTCGGGCATGAGCGCGATCGCCGCCGCCGCACGGGAAATCATCGTTGACGGCGTCGACATCGCCATTGGCGGCGGTGTCGAGTCGATTTCCATGGTTCAGGACGCCAACCTCCGGCTGGGCAAGGATCGCGCGCTGGAGGCCATGGTGCCCGGCATGTACCTGCCGATGCTGGACACGGCCGAAGTCGTCGCGAAGCGTTACGGCATCAGCCGGGAGGCGGCCGACGCCTATGGTCTGCAATCGGTGCAGCGCACCGCCGCCGCGCAGGCGGCCGGACGCTTCGACGCGGAGATCGTGCCGCTGCCTTCGGTCAAGACCGTCACCGACAAGGCGACCGGCGCGGTGAGCCATCAGGAGGTGCTGCTGACCGCTGACGAGGGGCTGCGCGCCGAAACCACGCTGGATGGTCTGGTTGCGTTGAAGCCGGTGCGGGAGGGCGGAATCGTCACCGCCGGCAATGCCAGCCAGTTGTCGGACGGGGCGTCGGCCGCCGTGCTGATGGAGGCGAAGGTCGCGGAAAAACGCGGGCTTGCACCGCTGGGCGCGTTTCGCGGTATCGCATTTGCCGGCACCGACCCGGATGAAATGGGCATTGGCCCCGTCTTCGCCGTGCCAAAGCTGCTGGAACGGCACGGGTTGAAGATGGATGACATCGGCCTGTGGGAACTGAACGAAGCCTTCGCGGTGCAGGTGCTCTATTGCCGCGACCGGCTGGGCATTCCCGACGAACGGCTCAACGTCAATGGCGGGGCGATCGCGGTTGGCCATCCTTACGGCATGACCGGCGCGCGCTGTGTCGGCCATGCGTTGATCGAGGGACGCCGCCGGGGCGTACGCCATGTCGTCGTCACCATGTGCATCGGCGGCGGCATGGGCGCGGCGGGCCTGTTCGAGGTCTATTGAACCCGCGCCGCTGATGGCGCATCGATCGGGCATGCCCGATCAGACAGACGCCTGGCCCCTTCGCGCGATCGTCGCCGGCATGGCGGCGGGCGACGTCGATCCCGCGACCTGCGAAGCAGCGCTGCGGACGATCGGCGAGGTGCTGGGTTTGTCGCGCGTCGGTTTCGTGCCCGACATTGCGCGCCCCTATATCAGCCCCGCCGCCGACGCTTTTTTCCGGCGGCAGGGATGGCCCGACGATCTGCTGCGCCTGTGGTGGGAAAGGCGCGGGCCGATCAAGACCGGCCTGTATGTCCGCTGTCGTTTCGCCGCGCTGCCCTTTGTCGTGGAGATCGGCCCGCGCGGTGGCGAGAGGATGCGCGGCGATGAGCGGGAGATGGCCCGGCTGTTCCGCGCGCACGGGCTGGACGTGCTGCTCGCCGTGCCGGTGCATCTGCCGCGCGGGCGGATCGCGCTGCTGGTCTTCGCGGGGAACGCGCCCGCCGCCGGCGTTCGCGCCACGCTGGCCGACCGGATGCCCGACCTGCTGGCCGCCGCGCATCTTCAGGCCGCCGCCTGGGAGCGCGCCTTTCCGCAGGCCGCGATGGTGGAGGAGCTTTCGCGCCTTACGCCACGCGAATGGGACTGCCTGCGCCTGCTGGCCCAGGGGTGCCGGGATGGCGAAATGGCGCGGCTGAATGGCATCGCCGTGACGACGGTGCGCTATCATATCGACAATGTGGTGCGGAAACTGGGCGCGGTGAACCGCACCCACGCGGTCGCACTGGCCGCGCAGTTCGGCATGATCGGCCCGTTGGGCAACTGATTACACGCCTCCCCTCAAAAATGAGGGTATGGTGCGCGGGCCGATCGCCCTATCCATCCAATCCACAGGATAAGGAGCGAGAGGATGGAGCAGGCGGAGGAGCCGCGCGCGCTGTTGCAGGGCATTCGCGTCATCGACATGACGACCATCGTTTTCGGCCCTTATGCGACCCGGCTGCTGGCCGACATGGGCGCCGATGTCGTCAAGGTGGAGACGCCGGGCGGCGACCAGTTCCGCCAGGCGGGAAAACCGGCGGTCACGCGCGGCATGGGCGGTTGCCACATGACGCTCAACCGGGGCAAGCGATCGGTCGAACTGGACCTGAAGGCCGGATCGGATCGAGAGACGTTGCGCGCGATGCTGGCCGACGCCGACATCTTCATCCACAATGTCCGCGCGTCCGCCATCGACCGGCTCGGCTTTTCCTATGAAGCGGTGAAGGCGATCCGGCCCGACATCCTCTATATCCACTGCGTGGGATTCGGGTCGGACGGCCCCTATGCCGGGCTTCAGGCCTATGACGACGTGATCCAGGCGGCAAGCGGTGCCGCCAGCCTGATGAGCAAGGTCGACGGCAATCCCAGTCCCCGCTACATTCCGTCCACCATCGCCGACAAGGTGGCCGGGCTGCATGCCGCCTATGCCATGACCGCGGCGCTGGTCCACCGCCTGCGCACCGGCGAAGGCCAGCATGTCGAAGTGCCCATGTTCGAGGCGTTCACCCATTTCCTGCTGGAAGAGCATCTGTTCAGCGGGACTTTCATCCCCCCGACCGGCCCGATTGGCTATGGACGGCAGCTCGATCCCGACCGCCAGCCTTTCCCCACGGCGGACGGCCATATCAGCATCGTCCCCTATACCGATGCCAGCTGGGTGGCGTTGCTGGGGCTGATGGGGCGTGGCGACCTGCTGGAGGATGCGCGTTTCGCGACGCCGCGCGACCGCGCGCGCAACATTGCCGACCTTTACCGCACCGTCGCCGCGATGACCCCGTCGCGCAGCACGGCGGACTGGACGGCATTGCTAGCGGACGCGAACATTCCCGCCATGGCGGTGCGCGACCTTGCCGACATCGTTAACGATCCGCACCTCGCGCAATCGGGCTTCTTCGCGCGCAGGGAGCATCCGAGCGAAGGCCCGTATCTGGAAATGCGCCCGCCGGTCCGCTTCGGCGCCGCGCCCGACCTTCCGCGTCGTCCCGCCCCGCGGCTTGGCGAACATGACGCGGACTTCAAGACCGGAAAGGAAGCATGACCATGCGTCATCATCGGGTCGCCGTCATCGGCGCCGGCATATCGGGCATTTGCGCCGCCATCACGCTGCGCAAGGCGGGCATCGACGACCTTATCCTGTTCGAAAAGGCGTCGGACGTCGGCGGGACCTGGCGCGATAACCGCTATCCGGGGGTGGAGTGCGACGTTCCCTCGCACCTCTATTCCTATTCCTTCGCACTCAAGCCCGACTGGTCGCGCGAATATCCGCCCGGCGCGGAAATCCACCAGTATCTGCGCGATGTCGTCGCCAAATATGATATCGGGCAGCATCTGTGTTTCGACACCGCGATCGTCCGGGGCGACTTCGCCGACGGGCGCTGGACGCTTCGGTCCGCCGATGGCCGGACATGGACCGCCGACATCCTCCTATCGGCGATGGGCGGGCTGCACACGCCCAACATTCCCGATTTCCCCGGTCTCGCCGATTTCGCCGGCCCCTGTTTCCACACGGCGCGCTGGCGCGATGACGTCGATCTGGCGGGCCGGAACGTGGTCATGATCGGCACCGGCGCCACCGCGGTCCAGTGCGGTCCGAAACTGGCCGAGATCGCCGGGCGCCTCACCGTCTTCCAGCGCACGCCGGTCTGGGTCGGGCCCAAGAAAAATCCGCCGATCCCGCCCGAGGAGATCGCGCTGCTGCGCCGCGACCGCGATGCGCTGCGCGCAAGGCGCTGGGAACTGTGGCGCGGGTGGGAAACGACCAGTCTGGCGATGGTCACCGAAGGCAGCCGCATCAACCGCAGGAGCGAACAGCTGGCCCGTGACAATATCGCGAACAGTGTGGCCGACCCCGCCCTGCGCGCCGCGTTGACGCCGGACTATAATTATACCTGCAAGCGGCCGACCATCTCCAACCATTATTATGCGATGTTCGAGCGCGACAATGTCGGCCTCGTCACCAGCGGCGTCGCCCGGATCGAATCCGATGCGGTCGTCGCCGACAGCGGCGATCGGGTGCGCGCCGACGCGATCATACTCGCCACCGGCTTCAAATCCTTCGACATCACGAACGAAATCGACCTGCGCAACGCGCAGGGCCGTTCGCTCAGGGACATATGGGCCGGACAGATCACCAATTATCGGTCGGTCATGGCGCCCGACATGCCCAACCTCTTCTTCCTGCTCGGCCCCAACACTGCCGGCCTTACTTCCAGCTATCAGATGATCGAGCCGGCGGCGGGATGGATCGCCCGGATGATTAGCGAGATGGACCGGCAGGGCGCGCGTGAGGTCCGGCCCCGTCAGGCGGAGATCGACCTGTTCCGCGACGATGTGCTGCGGCGTTTCAGGACGACGACCCAGAACAAGGGTTGTACGTCCTGGTGGACCGACGACAGCGGCTATCCGCACGCCAACTGGCCGGGGTCGAGCATCTCCTACCGTCAGATGATGATGCAGCTCGAACCGCGCCACTTCGATTTCGCCTGAGGGGGAGCTACCGATGAGCAGACTGGATTTCTCGGGACGGGTCGCGCTCGTCACCGGTGCGGGACGGGGGCTTGGCGCCGCCTATGCCGAAGCGCTGGCGCGTGCCGGGGCGGACGTGATGGTCAACGACGTCGCCGTCAGCCGCGACGGCACGCCGCGGGCGCAGGCGCTGGCCGATCGGCTCGCGGGGGAGGGGCTGCGCGTCGCCGCCGACACCGGCAGCATGGGGGCGGAGGATGCCGCCACCGCCGCCGTCGAGCGCACGGTCGAGCGGTTCGGGCGGATCGACATCCTGATCAACAATGCCGGCGTTGGCGCGATGGGGCCGCTGCACGACCAGTCCAGCGAAACGTTCCGCCGGGTGCTGGACGTTCATCTGATGGGCAGTTTCTGGACCATGCGCGCCGCCATTCCCCATATGCGCGCGCAGGGGCATGGCCGGATCGTCAACTCCAGTTCCGCGGTGGGCGCGTTCGGCGCGCCCGATTTCGCCCTCTATTCGGCGGCCAAGGCGGCGCTGATCGGCCTCACCCGCTCCTGCGCGCAGGAACATCTGGACGTCGACCTGCGGATCAACGCGGTCGCACCGGTCGCGCAGACCGCGATGGGCAAGGGGTTCTTCGATCTCAACCCGATGCTGGATGGGTCGATCTACGACGTATCGCATGTGACGCCGATGGTGACATATCTCTGTCACGCCGATTGTACGCTGACCGGAGCGCTGATGACGGCGGGTGCGGGACGCTATGCCCGCATCTGGTCCTCCACCGCCGCCGGTGTGTTCCGTCCGGGGGTGGAGGATGGCGATTTTGGCGCGCTGCTTCCCGCTTTGTCGAACCGCGAGGGGGAGATTGAGCCCTGGAACGCACTCGACGAGTTCATTCTGGTCAATTCCTGATGCGTCAGCTTCCGGCGGGTTCCTCCGCCGCCAGCCGCGCCTTCATGGCGGCGATGCCGCGCCGCTGGGCATCGACCGTGCGTTCATAGCCCGGCCGTGTCTTCAGCCGCTCCCAATAGGCGGCGACGGCCGGCGGATAATCGGACGTCAGCTTCATGAAATCGCCCAGCGTGAAGTTGAACGCCACCGCGATGTCGGCGCTGGTGAACCGCCCCGCCGCGACATATTCGCGGTCCTGAAACAGGCTCTCCAGCAGGCGCAGCCGCCCCAGGAACTTCGCCTTGTGATCGTCCGCGACCAGCGGCGGGCGTTGATCTTCGGGCGTCAGAAATCCGTAGCGCAGTGCGATCGTCAGCGGATAGGTCAGCGTCGCTTCGGAGAAATGCAGCCATTCCAGCCAGTCGGCATAGCCCGGCTCGTCCGGCCGCACGGCGAGGTCCGACGGGCCATGGCGTACGGGCAGATATTGGCAGATCGCCGCCGACTCGGTCATCCGCACGTCCCCGTCGATCAGCAGCGGCACCGTGCCGAGGGGGTTCAGCTCCAGAAAAGCCTTGCACTTCACGCGCGGGGGAAAGGGCAGCACCTCCAGTTCATAGGGCAGTGCCATTTCCTCCAATGTCCAAAGCGCGCGGAACGACCGCGCATTGGGGCAGTGGTACAGTTTGAGCATCGCGCCTCTCCTTTCCATCCGGATTTTGTCTGAATGCCGACCCTTCATTGATTGGAGGAACAAAATTGATCGCGCAAGCGGATGAACGCTTGCAAGGATGGCGCTTCCGCTTAAGCGAGGTCGCGACCAACGGAAGGAAAAGAGACATGGCCGGACCTTTGCAGGGCATTCGCATCGTAGAGATAGCGGGGATCGGGCCAGGTCCCTTCGCCTGCATGATGCTGGCAGACCACGGGGCGGAGGTGATCCGGGTGGAGCGGCCCGGCGCGCTCGACGGCAACGGCCTGTCCGGCGATCCGACCAAGGACGTGCTGATGCGGTCGCGCACCATCGTGACGGCCGACCTCAAGACGCCGGAAGGGATCGCCGCGGTCAAGGCGCTGGTCGCGACGGCGGACGGGCTGGTCGAAGGTTTCCGGCCCGGCGTCATGGAACGGCTGGGGCTGGGCCCCGATGTGCTGCTGGATGTCAACCCGAAGCTGGTCTACGGTCGCATGACCGGCTGGGGCCAGACCGGACCCTATGCGCAGGCGGCGGGCCACGACATCAACTATATCGCGCTGTCGGGCGCGCTCCACGCCTATGGCCGCAAGGGCGAGAAGCCGACGCCGCCGATCAACATGGTCGGTGATTTTGGCGGCGGCGGCATGATGCTGGCCTTTGGTATGGTCAGCGCGCTGCTGCACGCGCGCACGACCGGGACCGGGCAGGTGATCGACTGCGCGATGACGGACGGATCGGCCGTGCTGATGGCGATGGTCTGGCAATTCCGCGCGGCCGGCATGTGGCACGACGAACGTGGCGTCAACATGCTCGACACCGGCGCGCATTTCTACGACAGCTATGAGACGAAGGACGGCAAATATGTCTCGATCGGGTCGATCGAGCCGCAATTCTACCGTCAGCTGCGGGAAAAGGCGGGGCTGACCGATCCGGCGTTCGACCGGCAGATGGACGCGCGGCAATGGCCGGCGCTCAGCGCGGAGATGGAGGCCGTGTTCAAGTCGCGCACCCGCGACGAATGGTGCGCGGCGATGGAGCATAGCGACGTCTGCTTCGCCCCGATCCTGTCGCTGGAGGAAGCGCCGGTCCATCCCCATAATGCCGAACGCGGCACGTTCGTCGAGGCGGACGGGGTACTCCAGCCCGCGCCCGCGCCGCGCTATTCGGTGACCCAGCCGGACGCGCCGCGCATGTATAAGGGCGGGGACGAACCGATTGAGGATTTCCTCGCGCGGCAGTGATTTTGCGCGCCAGTGATTTTGCGCGGGAGTGATCTCGCAAAGGGGGGGTCTCGCTCGAAAGTGATCCCCAACGTCGCCCTGTCCCTCTCGCGGGTGAATGCCCGGTCCCGTCTCCGCCGCTAGTCAGGCGGCATGGGAAGTCCCATACGCTGCGTTGCCTCCGCTTTGGCGGGGCCGCTTCGTCCTATTCCCGTGTAACGGCGAGGGGCGAGAGGGTGACGTACATGATGGGGCTGGGGAGGGGCTATGGCGGACATCATCCTGCATCATTACGGACTGTCGACCTTCGCCGCGAAGGCGCGGATGATGCTCAACTGGAAGGGGATCGCCTGGCGCAGCGTGGACGTGCCGATGGTGATGCCCAAGCCGGACATGGTCGCGCTGACGGGCGGGTGGCGGATGGTGCCGGTGCTGCAGATCGGCGCGGACATCTATGTCGATTCAAAGTGCGTCGCCGCGCAGATCGACCGGCTGCGTCCTGATCCCGCGCTCTATCCGGGCCGTGACGTCGCTTCGACCTGGGGCCTGTCCGCCTGGATCGAATCGGTGTTCCTCGACATCGTCACCGTGTCTTTCTGCGACGGAATGCTGCCGCCCGAATTTCTGGCCGATCGCGTCCCGTCCATGCCGGAAGGATTTTTCGATCTGGAACGTGCCCGCGCGTCGCTGCCCTCGCGGCTGGACCGGCTGCGGGCCGCCTGCCTGCGTCTCGATGCGCAACTCGGTGATGGACGCGCCTATCTGCTGGGCGATGCGCCCTCGCTCGCCGACTTCAGCGCCTGGGCGCCGCTGGGGTCCGCGCCGCTGGTGCCGGGGGCCGCGCCGGCATTGGCCGGTTGCGACCATCTGCTCGCCTGGCATGCGCGCATGGCTCCGCTCGACAAACGGCCGCTCGACCCGATGACCGGGGCGGAGGCGGTGGAGATCGCGCGCGCGGCGACACCTGAAACACAGCCGGACGTTTCGCCGGATGACGCCAATGGCTATCGGGTGGGGGACCGCATCCGCTTTTCCCACGCCGCCTATTGTTCGGAGGTGATCGAGGGCGAACTGGTGCGTGCCGATGCCTTCACCATGGCGATCCGCCGGCACGATCCCCGCGCGGGGGAGGTCGTCGTCCACTTCCCGCGCGAGGGCACCGCCGTCACCCGGCTTTAGGGCGTATCGCCTCCGGTTCTGGCGGCTTGTAAAGCACGGTTTTCCGTGTTTGCGGTGCTCATCTGCCGTAAGCAGTCCGCGCGCCGGGGCCACGAAAAGTGGCCATTTTCGTCACGCCATCATCTGATTTCTGTCCGTCCTGGAGCTGCCCTCGTTCGGGCGGCCCTGTTTTCCCGCGCCGCCGCCCGTCATATCAGGGGCCGCACGTCCCGCAGGAAGGTGAGCAGGGCGTCGGTCACTTCGCGCGGCCGCTCCTGCTGTATCCAATGTCCGGCGTCGGGCAACACCCTCTCCATGCGCAGGTCGCTCAGCATCTTTCGCTGCCGCTCGATCGCACCGGGCACCATCGCCAGCACGATCTCCTTGTCGCCGCACAGAAAGCCGGAGGGCTGATGGATGACATTGTCGCCATAGGCGGCCAGATCCTCATAATCCGCCTCGAAATTGCGATACCAGGACAGCGGCCCGAAGAAACCGCCCTTTGCGAAGGCGTCGGTATAGGCGTCAAGCACCGCGTCGGTCATGAACGACAGCGGGCCGGGCGGGGGTGGGGTCAGGCCGGGCAGCAACGGTCCTTCGACAGGTCGCATCGCCAGCCAGTCGTTTTTGGGCGCGTCGCCCGACAGCGAAAAATAGACCCGCTTGAGCGCGTCGCGCGGATCACGCTCCAGTTCTGCCTCGGCCGGGCCTATGCCCTGGAAATAGCGGATATAATAGAAACGGCCCGGATAGATCAGGTCGAACGTGTCCGGCACCGGCATGGGCGGCCGGCCGCCATGCGGCACGCTCAGTGAAAAGACGGCCGCGACCCGTTCGGGAAAGCGCAATGCCGTGCGCCAGGCGACCGGCGACCCCCAGTCATGCCCCACCGACACCCAGCGTTCATGCCCCAGGCCGTCGGCGATCGCCGCCATATCGTCGGCCATGGTGTCGATGCGATAGGCGGCCGGATCGGCGGGCTTCGACGATCCGCCATAGCCGCGCATGTCGGGCGCGGCGACGGTGAAGCCGGCGGCCGCCAGCGGCTCTATCTGGTGCCGCCACGACAGGCCAAGTTCGGGCCAGCCGTGCATAAGTATGACCAGTGGTCCCTCGCCCGCGACTCGGGCAGACAGGGTCATGTCGCCCGACCGGAATTGCATGATCTCGTCGCGCATCCTCGTTCCTCTTCCTCGTTCGCGGGCGCTACGCGCCTCGTGATAATGGTCATATAACCAACAAATTTCATGCAGGCGAGCCTTGGCGCGCCGTCAAGGGTTGACCGTCTTCCTGCTGGCAGACACTGAAGGACTTATCAATAATCGATAAGGAGCGGACTGATGCTGACCAAGGGCGACGACTATCCCATTCACCAGACGCCGGAGCCGGTCGCGTTCGCGGGCACCGACCGCAATTTCTACGACCGCTATTTCTTCAACGGCTATTCGCCGGACGGGTCGGTCTTTTTTGCGGTCGCTTTCGGCGTCTACCCGCATCTCAACATCGCCGACGCACATTTCAGCGTGATCCGCGACGGCGTGCAGCATAATCTCCACGCTTCCCGCTTCCTGGGCATGGAGCGGCTCGACCTGCATGTCGGGCCGATCAGCATCACGATCGAGGAGCCGCTGCAACGCCTGCGCGTGACCGTGTCGGGGGAGGGTATTTCCGCCGACCTGCTGTTCGAAGGCCGTGCCTTCCCGATCGAGGAGCCGCGCTTCACGCACCGCATCGGCCCGCGCACGATGATGGACTATACCCGCCTGACGCAGAATGGCCGCTACACCGGCTGGATCGAGATTGACGGCGCGCGTCAGACCCTGCCTGCCGCCACCGTGGGCACGCGCGACCGCAGCTGGGGGGTCAGGCCGATCGGCGCGGGCGATGCCCAGCCCTATGCGCCGGCGGTCGCGCCGGGCTTCTTCTGGCAATGGTGTCCGCTCAACCTGGCGGAGCGCAGCATCTTCTTCCACGTCAACGCCAGGGCGGACGGTGAAGTGTGGAACACCCGGTCCGTCCTGGCGCCCGATGGCGGTCGGCCGGAAGATTTTACCGAAACGCTCAACGGCAGCATGGAAACCACGCTCAAACCCGGCACGCGCCATGCCACCGGCGGCGTGCTGACGATCAGCCCGGTCAGCCAGCCGCCGCTACGGATCAGCTTCAAGCCCCGCCTGCGTTTCCAGATGGCGGGTATAGGCTATCTGAACGCGCCATGGACCCATGGCGGCTATCGCGGCGAACTGGTGGTGGAACGTGACGCCTATCAGCTGGATCAGGTCGACGTCACCAATCCGATGTTCTTCCATATCCAGGCGTTGAGCGACGTCACCGTGGAGCAGGAGGGTCGCCCGGCCGAGCAGGGCATCGGCGTGTTCGAACAGCTCATCATCGGCCCCTATGCGCCGCTGGGCGTCGACGACGGTGCTGATCCCGGCGCTTTCGCGGCGCGCGTCCGGGACTAAACACCTAGGTCGGTTGAGGCGCGGACCTGGGCAAATATTACATTTCCGGGTCCGCGCCCCTCGCCAATCGGCAGGCGGCTGCGTATAGTGCATAAAATCGGATATATTCACCATTCAATTAGGACATGATGCGCCAGGGTACGGGACGACGTGGGCGACCGCCACTCAGCAGCCTCCAGAACCGGGTGGACACCCGCGAATATCTGATACAGGCGGCGGCGGACGTCATGATCGCCAAGGACAGCGCGGATATTTCGTTGAGCGAAATCGCCGACAAGACCGGCCTCAGCGCCGCGCTGGTTCAGTATCATTTCGGCAACAAGGAAGGCTTGCTGGTCGCCTTGCTGGAGCGTGACGGCGCGAAGGCGCTCGGCCAGCTGCGCCAGCTGGAGGCGATGGACCTGTCGGCGCCCGCCAAGCTGCGGATTCATGTCGGCGGCCTTAGTGCCTGACTCGAAAGATCACCAAACATAGCAATACCTTGCAGTTCTGCGGGTGAGCATGCGGATGGAAGCGATCGTTGCCCAGGCGGTGGAGGAGGCAATGGTGGTTTCCCAATCCTTGG
>JBFWMJ010000085.1:0-12053 GCA_050251675.1 Sphingobium sp. | reverse complement strand
GGTCGGCAACATCACTGACGCCTGGTCGATCTCCGCCGGCTACACCCACCAGAAGACCAAAGTCACGAACGGCCGGGCGGTCGCGGTCGACGGTACGTCGAACCTGACCTATGCGCCGGATGACAGCTTCACGTCCTGGACCACATACCGCCTGCCCTTCGGGCTGGAGGTCGGCGGTGGCGTTCGTTATGTAAGCGGGCTGCATCGCGGCACCGATGGCGCCGCCGGGACCCCCGCGCGCACCCAGGGCTATACGGTCGTGGATGCGATCCTGGCCTATGCGGTCACCGACAATATCACTCTGCGGGCCAACGCCTATAATCTGTTCGACAAGGATTATGTCCTGGGGATCAACAAGAGCGGCTATCGCTACACGCCCGGACAGCCGCAGACCTTCCTGTTCAGCGCCGACTTCCGTTTCTGATCGGCACGCAGAATGGCCGGGGGCGAGAGGATATATTCTCTCGCCCCCGGCCATTCCGCCGTACGATCTTCCGGCGGTCGGGCGGAAACGTCACCGGCGACCGGCCGAGTGGTAGTGGATGGCTTATATGCAATTGCGTCGCATTATAATATATACTATGCATGGTTCGGCCCGGTCGTCCGGGCGCAGGTCTCATTCCCTGGTGGTTTCGTCCCTGCCGGGGAATATGGGCGGACAGCGATAGCCCACTCTCCTCCTCGGGTCGCTGTCCGCCCGGATCGGTTTTCCGGCCTGGTTCTGTCGGTTCAGTCTATGCGATTGATTCGCATTATGGTCTGCTATATGGGCGGGGCAATCCAATCCAACGTAAGGGCACCATGCTGCACGTAGCGGATGAAATGATGGAGCTTGGCCGGACCCGCGTCCATGCCGTAAACGTGGCGTCGTCCGGGAACCGCGCCGGCATGTCCGTGCCGTCCTTCCAACTGTCCGGTTCCACGGGCGGCCGCTACGGCGCGGGGCGTCCCAACCTGCCGGCGATCGCCGCCGTCCTGCTGATCCATGCCGTGCTGATCGGGGCGTTGATTCAGGCGCGCCATCATTATGTCCGCGCCAGCGAGACGAAGATGGTCGTCGTCAACCTGACGCCGGCTCCGCCACCGCCGCCGCCGGCGGCCGAGGAACCGCCGCCGCCTGCGGTGCCGGAAGTCGTTTCGCCGCCGCCCATCGTGTTCACCCCGGTGCCGCCGCGCCCGCAGGTCCGCACCGCCCCTGAACCCACCCCGATATCGGCGCCCGTCACCGCGCCGCCCGCGCCAGCGGCCCCGCCCAGCAAACCAGCCGGCCCCAGCACGGTGCAGGCCGGCGATCTGGGCGCGCAGATGGTGTCGGGTCGCCCGCCACGCTATCCGACCGAAAGCCGGCGTAAGCGAGAGCAGGGGACAGTGTTGCTGTCTCTGGTCGTCGGACTGGACGGCCGGGTCATGACCATCGCGGTCGCGAACAGCAGCGGCTTCTCCCGTCTCGACCGGGCGGCGCTGGACGCCGTACGGCTGTGGCGCTGGACGCCGGTTATCCGGGACGGCCAGCCGGTGCTGGTCAGGGGCGTTGTCGAAATTCCCTTCATCCTGACCTGACGGCCGAGCGTTGTGTCGACGTCCTTTCCCGGCAGCGGTCAGATGCTGATCGTGTTTGCCTGACCCGTGGAACGGATGCGGGTCGATCCCGCTTTCTCTCCATGCCGGGACAGCGCGCGTCGATAGGCCGTCATCAGCCGGTCGAAATGGGCGTCTTCGCTGAAGCGGGTTGCCACGTCCGCATGGCCCGCCGCGCCCAGCGCACGGCACAGCGCGGGGTCGTCCCACAGCCGGCGGATCTGCCCGGCCAGATCGGCCGGATCGCCGGGGGTGAAATGCAGCCCCGTGACCCCCTCGCGCACCGTGTCGCGCAGCGCGCCGATGCGTGAAGCGATCACCGGGACGCCGTGGGCCATCGCCTCGGCCGCGACAATCGCGAAGGTTTCGAACCACAGGCTGGGCACGACCACCGCCCGCGCGCCGCGATAGACGTCCGTTAGCATGGCGGCGCTGCCGGTGATGGTGACGCGCGCGCCCCGTACCCGCAGCGGCGCGGGATCGGACCCCGCCGGCCCGGCGACATGGATCGGGACCCCTGCCAGGCGCGCGGCTTCCAGCGCCACCGCCACGCCCTTTTCCTCCACGAACCGTCCGGCAAAGGCGACATATCGCCCGCCGGCCGGATCGACCGGCGCGGGCGACGCGGGGATCGCGCATTCGTTCACGGTGACCCGCGCCGGATCGATCCCGGCGCGCTCGATCAGCCAGGCACGGCTGAAATCGGTCAGCACGATGAACTGGTCGACATGGGCATAGAGGTCGCGTGCCCGCGCCAGGGCATGGCGCAGGGCGAAGGCCGCGCTTTCCAGCCGGTTGCCCCGGCAATCGCGCAGCAGCGCATGATGCGCGCCCCGGTCGGTGCAGCGGGTGCACGGCGCATGGCCATCATAATGCGTCGCGACCGGACAGGTGATGCGGAAATCATAGCAGCTATGCACGACCGGCACGCCCGCCCGGCGGCACAGGCCGAACAGCCAGGGGGTGATGAGCGGGTATAGTTCGTGCGTGTGCACGATGTCTGGCCGGTCCGCTTCGATCCGCGCGGCAAAGGCGCGCAGCGTGCCGGGCGCGTAAAGGCCCTGGGTGAAGGCGGTCAGCCGGCCGCCGATGCCGGTGCCCAATGCGCGGCTGTCGCGTTCGAAACAGTCCACATCGATGCCGCGCCGGCGGGACAGGGCGATGGTCGCGTCCCAGGCATTGTCCGATCCGCCGCCGCCGCGATGGCGGTTGAAGACATGAAGGACCTTCATGGCGCCGGCGCGCGGCTGGCGATGGGCTGGGCGACGGCGAAGCGTTCGGGCTGATAGGGTTCGCCGATCAGTTCGGCGCAGGGTCGCCGCCGCGCCGCGCGCAGGGCGATGAGGCGCCCGAACAGCTGCGCATAGGCGTCGGTCACCGCGTCCCAGCGGAACGTTGCGGCGGCGCGCGCCTGTGCCGCGCGGCCCATCGCGTCCCTTTTTTCCGGCTGATCGTCCATGGTCCGCAGCAACGCGGCCAGATGACCGACCGTCCGGTCGAAATATGCGGCGTCCTGCCCCAGATTTTCGCGATGGAAGATGACGTCGATCGCGATGCACGGGGCGCCCCAGTGCATGGCGCGCAACAGGCTGGGGTTGGTGCCGCCCACTTCATGTCCGTGCAGATAGGCCGCGCAATGGCGGTACAGCGCGTTGAGGTCGGCGGAATCGAACACGCCGCCCACGCAGCGGACCTGTCCGTCATCCTCCGCCGCGATCGCGCGCGCATAGGCGCTGTCATAGGGGACGGAGCCGACGACAATCAGCGGGCGGCGGACCCCGGATGCGCGATATTCGCGGATGATGTGGTCGACATTGTTTTCCGGTTCCAGCCGCGCGACGACGAGATAATAGTCGCCGGGCGTCACGCCATATCGGGTCAGCGCGCCGATGTCGGGTGCATCGCCGACCTGCCCGGAATAGGGGATATAGGTCGAATCCGCGTCATATTGGGTCCGATAATAGTCCTGCATGGCGCGCGAATCGGTGACCAGCCAGTTGGCTAGACGGGCACTCACCTGTTCCGACCAACGATAATAGCGTTGCTGGAGCGGGCTCCATTTGCGGCGCTGCCAGCCAAGGCCGTCGGTGTGGATGACCACCGGGACGCCGCGCGCCTTGAGCGGCAGGGCGAAGGGACCGTTGCCCGGATCGACGATGAACGCCAGGTCGAACCCGCGCAGCGCCGCGTCGGCGATCGCCAGATTGCTGTGGACGATGCTCTCGAAACTCTTGCCGCCCGGCGCGGGCAGATAGCGGCAACGCGCGCCCTTATAGACGGGTGGCCGTGTCTCATAATAGCCGCTGCGGCAATAGACGGTGACGTCCATGGCGTGATCGCGCACCAGCCCCACGGCCAGTTCCTCCACCAGCGTGGAAAAGCCGCTATAGCGGGCCGGTATGCCGCGATCGCCGATGATCGCGATATGGGGCGCGCGGTCAGCCACGGGGTTTGAACCCGATCCAGACGTCCTGCGTCATGGCGGTCTGCGGAGAAGGACGGACCTGTTCCACCCGTTCGAAATCACGCAGCAGCGTAGCGCGCACATAAGCAGGCGGATGAAGGGCGAAATACCATTTCTTGCCTTCCTCGAACCGCTTTTGCGTGACCAGTTCGCCGCGGGCATAGGCCGCCCGTTCGGCCCGGCCCGTCAGCAGATAGCGATAATGGTCGCCATGGGTGGTCGCGATCATCAGCCCGCCGGGCTTGAGCACCCGGTGGAGTTCGCGCGCCCAGGCGTCGTGCATGTCGCGCGACAAATGGGTGAAGACGGAAAAATTATAGGTGGCGTCGAAACTGTCGTCGGCAAACGGTAACGGCGGCGCCAGATCGTTCAGCGCAAAATCTATGCCCGGCAGGTTGGCGTCGCACCAGGCGATCGTGTCGGGATTATAATCCGTACCCACGATCCGCGCGGACCGGTCGGCCAGCAGGTCGGGCATGTGGCGGATCAGCCGCCCGGGGCCGCACCCCCATTCCAGCACGCTGAAATCCGTCCCGCCCGGGCGATGTTGATGGATAAGGCGCGCGAACAGGCTGGCATGGCGGATGCCCAGGTCGTGATAGTCGGTCCAGTCGACCTTGTTATAGGCGTCGAAGGCGAGGTCGGCCGGCGGAACGGCAAAGTCGGGATGCAGGGACCGGAAGGCCCGGTTCCCGCGCGCCGCCCGTGCGCTTTTGCGCAGGAACGCCACGCGGTCGAACACCGGGAGCAGACCCAGCGATCGCGTGGCACTGAGAATATGGTATTTCATGACGGGCGCCTTTTCAGGAGGGGGAAGGGGATTGCCCGAACAGCCGCCGGGTGAAGGCGCGGTCCTGTTCGACGATGGCCAGCAGAGGGAAGGGGGCGTCGGGCTGGGTCAGGCGGAACCGGTTGACCCGGTCCCGGACGAGGTCGAGCAGGACCGCCGCCGCCAAGCCCGCGCCAAGGCCGGTCAGCAGCGCGCCGATCAGCAGCAGCCTGGTCCGGGGCGCATCGGGTTTTTCCGGCAGCGACGCGCTTTCGACGATCTGGATGGCGGATGGGGCCGATGCCGCCGTCGCCGCCGTCACCGCCGCCGTCATCAGCTTGTCCTGCAACGCCAGATAGGTTTTTTCCAGCATGTCGTGCGTGCGGGCCAGATCGTGGCTGTCCTTCATCTTCTGCGGGATGCGGTCGATCTCGCGCCGCTTTGCGGCGACCGTCGCCGACAGGCTGGCCAGCGCGGCGCGGTCGCCGGCCAGCCGGGTTTCCAGCGTGGCCTTTTGCGCGCGCAACACATCATAACCGCTATTGCGTGCGATGCTGGTCTGCTGCACGCTTTGCGGCGTCTGGGCCGCCAGTTGCCGGTCGATCGCGGCGATCTGGTCGTTCATGTCGCGGATGTCGGGCGAATCCGCGCGATAGCGGATCAGCATGGCGTCGCGCGCGGCGATCAGCTTGGCCTGATCCTGCCGCAGCGTCGCGGCGACGGGATTGTCCTGTACCAGCCGCGACGCAACCACCGTGCGGGATTCACGCGCCAGTTGCGCGCTGACGGTCGCCAACTGGTGCATCGTCTGGGTGATCGCCGCCCTTTTCGCGCTGAGTTCGCTTTGCTCGCCGAGGAACTGGCCGATCTCCACCTTGTCCTTCTCGAACATCAGCAGCATGTCGTTCTGGGTGTAATAGCGTTCCATCCGCGCTTCGAGCGCGCGCAGCGCGCCGTGCGCCCGCTCCGTTTCCGCCTGGAGCGCGCGATGCGCCTGCCATGCTTCGTCGGCAAAGCGCTGGCGGCGCTGGGCGATGTAGGTGGCGGCGACCTTGTCGGCGATCTGCGCGACGCGGGGGCTGGGGCCGCGCACCGTCAGCAGGGCGATATTGCTGTCGGCCACCGGCACGATGCTTACGCCGGTGCGGAAATCGTCCAGCGTGCGGGCGCGATCGATCTGCGCCGCCGTGGGGACGAGCGGTGACGCCACCGGCGGAAACAGCGTGGTTTTGACCCCGCGCCAGGCCCGGCCCGGCCAGCTGCGCGTCCACAGCCAGGTCAGGTAGCGCAGCGGCGGATGATAGACATCGGCATAACGCAGGTCGAGGTCGGCAATCACCTGTTTGAGCACCGGACCCGATGTCGCCAGGACCATCTCGTCCTTGATGGCGCTGCGGCGGAACAATGCCCAGCTGCCATAGAAGCTTTCGCGTTGCCGGTCGTCATCCGGCACGGCCGACAGCGTCACGCTGGCCGAATAGACCGGCGGCCAGATCGCGATGTACAGCGTGACCAGCGTCAGGGTGAGCGCCGTCACCGCCATGATCAGGCCCCGGTGCCCGCGCACGGCGAGGCGCACGATCTGGCCCGCGCGGCGGAAATCGAAACTGTCGGCTTCGGGGCGGTGGGGCACCGCTTCCGGCACGGCGGACCGTTCAGTCACGGTCGATCTCCTGCAACAGTCGCAGCTGGACATAGGGCGCCATCAACTGGGTCAGGCCGCCCAGCGGCGCGTTGACATAGGTTTGCAGGAACCGGGCAAAGCGGGCGCCGCCGCTTTCCTGCACGATCAGCACGTCGCCCGGACGCAGCGCGGTATTTTGCAGGCTCAGCAGCAGGCCGGCATGGCCCCGTGCCTGTCGCCGCAGGATATGGGCGGTCAGATGGCCGCGATCGTCCAGCCGGATCAGCGCGATGCCCGACAGCGCGGCCGACCGGTTCGTGTCGCCCGCCAGGATCAGCGCCTGCGCCGCCGTCGGCGCGTCGCGCAGCGGCACGGCGCCGGGCCGGTTGACCTCTCCGGCGACGAAGACCTTCTCTTCCCGCGGATTGCTGACACTCACCGTCACCTGCGGGTCGATCACCCGCTCCAGCAGCGTAAGGCGGATGGTTGCCGCTGCGTCCATGGGCGACAGGCCGGCGACGCGGATATCGCCCGATCGCGGCAGCGTCACCATGCCGTCCGGCCGGATTGTCATGGTGCGCGACAATTCGGGCATGCGTTCGACGGTCATGTCCACCACGTCGCCCGGACCCAGCAGATAGCCGTGCGTATAGCGGCCGAGCGAACGGACGATGTCCGGCGCGGCCGCCATGCTGCGCGTGTCGTCCAGGGTGGCCGCGCATCCGCCCAGCGCCAGCGGCGCGAGCAGGAGGAGGAGAGGCGCGCGAACGGTCATGCCAACCCGTCCATGACGCACAGCCGGGCGCGCATCGTCCAGGCGCGGGCCGACAGCGGATTGACGGCGCAGGCGTTGCGCAGGGCGGCGCGCGCGGCGGGGATGTCGCCGGCGTCCAGCCGCATCTGCGCTTGCGCGCGGTGCAGCCGGGCGACGATCGCGCGGCGTCGCCGTTCGGGCGCGCCGGTGTAGCGGCGGCGTTCCAGCAGGCGCAGCATCGTGCCCACCACCGCCGGATTGCGCATCAGGCCCAGCGTATTGCGCAGCGACCCGGCATGATAACGAATGCCCACCAGCATGGCCGGGTCGAACCAGCCGACCGCGCCGATATCGCCCAGCCGGGTGAAGACATTGGCCTCGAACGGGAAATTGCCGTGGCAATCGGCGTCGACGAACCCCGACCGATGTAGCGCGGCGGTACGGAACACCGTGCCCGATATGGGCGTGAAGCCGCTGGCCATATGGGTGTCCAATATGGGAAAACGGCCGGCTCGCCGCCGGGTGCGGCCATGCGCGCGATGATAGGCGGCGGTCTGCCGCTGGCATTCCCGTCCTGCTTCGTCCATCAGCCAGGGGTTGGCGACGAACAGCGCGGCGTCCGGCGCCGCGTCGAGCGCGCCGACCGCGCGCTGGAGGCACAGGGGCGCGAGCAGGTCGTCGTCGTGCAGGATGCACAGATAGTCCGCGTCCCCGGCAGCCGCGAGCAGATAGCGCCCCTGCCCATATTCGCCGCCATTCGTCAGATGCTGGACGAAGCCGATACGCGGATCGCCCAGCCCCTCGACATAGGCGCGCACGGCGTCGCCCGCGTCACCGGGCGAACAATTGTCGCTGACGATCGCCCGGAAATCGCGGAAGCTCTGGGCGCGCAGGCTTTCCACCGTGTCGCGCACCATGTCCGGACGGTTATAGGTCGGAATGCCGACGAAGAGGCGTTCAGAAGAAATGGCGATGCTCCCTGTACCACAGGACGGTCTGCGCCAGCCGTTCGTCCAGCCCGGCGCCCGGCGCCCAGCCCAGCTTTTCGGCGGCGAGCGAGGAGGAGAGATATTGCGCCTGTATCTCGCCATGGGCGATGTTGCGGATGTCGGGTTCCAGGTCGCTCCGGCCGGCGGCGGCCAGCGTGCGGCGGGTCAGGTCGAGCACGCTCACCGGCTCGCCCGTGCCGAAGTTGAAGGCGCGGCCGACCACGTCCGCATCGCCCATATGCGCGCCAAGCAGCAGATAGCCGCGCACGATGTCATCGACATGGACATAATCGCGCACCGGCGATCCGTCCGACCGGATGACGGGGCGTATCCCGTCGATCGCGGCGAGGCTGGTGCCCGGAACGATGCGGTTGACGTTGAGGTCGCCCGGCCCGAACAGATTGCCGCAGCGCGTGATCGACACGGGCAGGCCATAGCTGTGCGCGTAGCTGAGCGCGATCAGGTCGGCGCAGCTTTTCGACACGTCATAGGGATGCCGGCCCTGAAGCGCGAAATGTTCCTGATAGGGCAGCACCTCATGGTCGCCATAGGCCTTGTCGGACGATGCGACGACGATGCGCTCCACCGTGCCGACGCGGCGGCACGCTTCCAGCAGCACCCAGGTCCCCTTGATGTTCGCTTCAAAAGTCGACAGCGGGTTGCGGTTCGCGACGCCGACGATCGCCTGCGCGCCCAGATGAAAGACGGTGTCGACCGCATATTCGTTGAGCGTCCGCTCGATAACGGCATAATCCTCCAGCGCGCCGCGCACCACCTTGGCCCGGGCGGCAAGGGCGGTGGACTGGAAACGCGACTGGGGCACCATGTCCCGCACCAGCGCGACGACCTCCGCGCCGTGCGCCAGCAGTTGCGCGACCAGACTGCCGCCCAGAAAGCCGGTGGCGCCGGTGACGAGGCAGGTCCTGCCTTTCCAGAAAGCCCCGCTCATGCCGCGCGCTCCCGCACGTCGTCCCCGGCCAGCCAGGGGAGCGGTGTCCCCTGCGCGATCACCTCGTCCATCTCCACGACGTCCTTGTAGAAATCGAAGGATTTGAAGAAGCCGTCATGGCGATAGGTATAGGCGTCGCACGCCGCGATCATCGGCGGGATGATATCACGTTCCAGATTCTCGCCGGACCAGCCGTCGAAAATGGTCGGCTCCATCACCATGAAGCCCGCGTTGATCCAGTAATCGGCGATCAGCGGCTTTTCGACGAAGCGGTCGATCACCCCGTCCGTGCCGACCGACAGCACGCCATATTGCGAATACATCGGCACCGACGTGATGGTCAGGCGCTTGCCGTGGTTGCGATGGAAGGCGATGACATCGTGCAGCGGCACGTCCGAAAGGCCATCGCCATAGGTAGCGATGAACGGCCCGTCGATCAGATCGCGGCAATTATAGATGCGCCGCCCGGTGTCGCTGTCCTCGCCGGTATCGACGATGCGGATGCTGGCGCCGATATCCTTGCCCTCGAAATAATCGTGCAGCACATCCTGGCGATATCCGGCGGCGAGGATGAAGTCATCGAAGCCCTGACGGATAAAATTCTTTATGACGTGGACCAGCACCGGCGTGCCGCCCAGCGGCAGCATCGGTTTGGGCAGGTAGGTGGTGAAGGGAAAGGCGCGAATGCCCTGTCCCCCGCAGAGAATAATGACCTTCATCGGATGGTTCCTTTCCTTGGACCAGCAGGAGCGTTGAGGGGGTGCGTGGCGAGGCCGATGCCGAATTCCGGCCCGCTGACGCCGCGGTGGAGGAGCGGGGCGAGGCGGGGCAGGGCGACATGGCCGCCGAACCATAGTTTCAGCGTGTCGCCGTCGATCAGTGGCGCGGGTGCCAGTATCTCGCCATCGGTCCAGCCGGTGCTGTCGCGTGTGAGAACGGGCGCGTCCTCCTCATGAAAGGGCGGCAGGCCGTCGGCCGACCGCGCGCGGTGGATCGCCACCTGTTGCCATTCGGGGTCGGCGCCCTTTGCCACATGCGCGACGGAGTAGAAGAGGTCGATGCCGCCGCCGGCCGTCGCCGGCCGCGCGACCGCGGCGGGGGCGCTATAGCCGGCATAGCCGCCTGACGAGGGATAGAGCGGGCCTTGGCGCAATATCTGGCGCGGGGCGGTGAAGCGGGCGCCGTCCGCCGAACTGATCAGCCCGATGGATTGCAGCGGCGGCCCGCCGCCCGGACGCGCGCCGACCGCCGAAAAATAGATGAGCAGGTGACCGTCATGGACCACCGCGCCCGGCTCACCGACCAGATAGCCGTTCCAGTCGGTTGCCCCGCCCGTCGCGCGCAGCAGCGTCCACTGCGCGACGCGCCAGTCTGTCCCGTCCGGCGACACCGCAAGGCCGATCGCCATCGGGCTGGGCGCGCCGGCGGGATGGATGCCGGTGAAGGCCATCCACCATTGGTCCCTGAAACGCACGACGCTGGGCGTTTCGATGCTGACATAGGGGCTGCCTTCGGGGGACAGAAGGGGCGTTTGCGGCGCCAGCGTCCAGTGCCGGCCGTCCCGTGACACGGCGCGGAACGGCAGCACCGGCGGCTTGAACGGTTCCTGCGTGCTGGTGGTAAGGTACATGGCATAGCCGTCGGGCGTGCGCACGACGCTGGGGTCGTTCCACAAGGCGCGGGGGCGCAGCATGCCGGCCGGGAGCACGGGGGCCTCCCGGCTGACCGTCCAGCCCGGCTGCGCCGGTGGCAGGGCGGGCGGCGGATCGGCCGCGCCGCATCCGATCAGCGGCGTGATCGACAGGAAGGGCAGCAGCAGGGTCAGCGATCGGTGCGGGCGCATCAATAGGCTCCCTTGTCGGTGAACGGCACCAGCAGCGTGCGGGCCAGGATCTGAAGGTCCAGCCACAGCGACCAGCGGCGCAGATAATCGATGTCGTGGATGATCCGCTGCTCCATCTTGTCGAGCGTCTCGGTCTCGCCGCGCCAGCCGTTGATCTGGGCAAGGCCGGTGATGCCCGGCTTGATCTTGTGCCGGACCGCATAGCGGTGGATCATCGGGCGGAACCGTTCGTCCAGCGGCACGGGATGCGGGCGCGGCCCCACCACCGACATGCTGCCGGCCAGCACGTTGAAGAATTGCGGCAATTCGTCGAGCGAGGTGCGCCGGATAAAGGCGCCGACCCGCGTGACCCGGCTGTCCCCGCGCCGCGCCTGCACGAAACCGTCCTCGTGCCCGCTCGCCTGCGTCGCGGCCATCGACCGGAATTTCCAGATGCGGAACGCTTTGCCGTCCAGCCCGTAACGCGACTGGCGATAGAAGACAGGGCCGGGCGAATCGATCCTGATGGCAAGGCCGATGACGACCGTTGCGACCAGCACGACCGGCATCGCCAGCAGGGCAAGGACGATGTCCTCGGCGCGCTTGACGATGCGGCCGGGGCCCTCGAACGGGCTTTCGACCACGCTGACCACCGGCTGGCCATGAATATCGTCCCAGCGTGCGCCGATCATGTCGAAACGCGATAAGGGCGGGCAGTAATAGATGGACGCCGTGGTGTCGCCGAACCGGTCGATAATGGCTTTTATCCGCTGTTCGGCGGCCATCGGCAGCGCCACATAGATGTGGCTGACGGTTCCGTCCCGCGCCAGATCGTAGAGCGTGTCGAGCGTGCCGCCGAATTCATCGTGCGGGATCATGATCGTACGGTCGGCGGCCGGGGCGCGGTCGTCGAATATGCCCAGCGGCCGGATGCCCATCCATGGCTGGCGCGCGAAAGCCGTGCGTAACTGTTCGGTGGTCTCCGTCGCGCCGATGAAGGCGGCGGCGCGCCGGTCCTGGCCTACGGCGCGACAGTGACGCAACGCCGCCCGCACGGCGATTCGGAACAGGATGATCGCGGCCAGCGCCCCGCCATACCAGGCG
>JBFWMJ010000084.1:0-12103 GCA_050251675.1 Sphingobium sp. | reverse complement strand
TCCGCTTTTCGCGGCGATCGCCGCCGCGTCGTTCATCCCCTTCGCCGCCCAGGCCCAGGACGACAACGCCTCGTCCAGCCGCATCGAACCCTATGTCGGCGTGATGGGCGGCGTCCATAATTTCGATAGCGAAACAAGCAAGGAAGGCATACCCCCCGTCGGCTATAAAGGCCGGATGGTCGAAGGCGTGGCCGGCATCAATGCGCGGGTCGCCGGTCCGATCGTGCTCGGCGTGGAGGGGACAGCGTCCAAGGGCGTTTCGGGCGACATCGACTGGCAATATGGCGTGGCGGGCCGCGCCGGGGTGAAGGCGGGCAAGGACAGCCTGATATTCACCAAGGTCGGTTATCAGTGGGTCAATTTCGACGCGCTCGGCCCCAACAGCCCGGATTTTCACGGTATGACCTATGGAGCCGGTGTAGAACTGTCGCCCGCCGACATGGGCAGTTCGGCCGAACGGAGCAATATCCGCCTGCGTTTCCAGGCCGACACCAATGGTAATTTCCATTCGATACGGCCGATGGCCGGTGTCGTAGCCAAATTCTGATCCGATCTGACTGACGGGGGCGGCGCGCTGGACGCGCCGCCCCCTTTCTTTGGCGCTCGCCTCACCCCCTCGCCCTTGCACTCCCCTCTCCACCGGGCCAAAAGCCCCCCGTGACATCCGGCATCACCATCGGCACCGACGGCACGGGCAAACCCGTGCTTATCGACGTGGAGGAATTGCTCGCGACCCGTCTGCTCGTTCAGGGCAATTCCGGGTCGGGCAAATCGCACCTGCTGCGCCGCCTGCTTGAGGAAAGCGCGCCGCTGGTGCAGCAAGTGGTGATCGACCCGGAAGGCGACTTCGTGACGCTGGCCGATGCCTATGGCCATGTGGTGATCGAGGCGGGCGATTATAGCGAGGGCGACATCGTCCGCATGGCCCGGCGTATCCGCGAACATCGCGCATCGGTGGTGCTGAGCCTCGAAAGCCTCGAACTCGAAGCGCAGATGAAATGCGCGGCGACATTCCTGTCGACGCTGTTCGACGCCCCGCGCGATCATTGGTATCCCGCGCTGGTCGTCGTGGACGAAGCGCAGATGTTCGCGCCGGTCGCGGCGGGCGACGTTTCGGACGAGGCGCGGCGGCTGTCCCTTGCCGCCATGACCAACCTGATGTGTAGGGGGCGCAAGCGTGGGCTGGCCGGCGTGATCGCCACGCAGCGGCTGGCCAAGCTGGCCAAGAATGTCGCAGCCGAAGCGTCCAATTTCCTGATGGGCCGCACCTTCCTGGACATCGACATGGCGCGTGCCGCCGACCTGCTGGGCATGGAACGCCGCCAGGCGGAGCAGATCCGCGATCTGGAACGCGGTCGTTTCCTGGCGCTGGGGCCCGCCATCTGCCGTCGGCCGGTATCGGTGAAGATCGGCGCCGTGCGGACCAGCACGCGCATGGGCACGCACCGGCTGATGCCGCCACCGCCGACCAGCGCGGAGGATTTACAGGAATTGCTGTTCGCCCGGCCGGACGACGACGACGCCCTGTCTCTGTCCCTGTCGCCGGGCGCCCTGCCCCCGCCAGCCCGCACCGATCCGCCGCCCGTGCCGGCCGAAACGGTCATGCAGCAACTCGCCGCCGCGCCGTCCGCCCGGCCGGCGGCGCCGGAACTGGACTTCGGTCAGAACGAGCCGGCTATCGTCGCGGTGCTGGAGGATATGGTCGCGGATCTGGGCGACGCCAGCCCCAGCGCGGCGACGCTTTATCAGGATTTCGGCGTGCGGTGCCGCATGAAGGGCCTGAAACAGGCTCCGCTCGACCTGCCGGCATTTCGCAGGCGGTTCGCCATGGCAATCGCCGGCATGGCCGATGCCGACGATGCGCGCTGGGCCGATGCGCTGCGCGCGGCGGAGCCGGTGCCGGAGGATATGCTGGCGCCGTTCCTGCTGATCGCGCGGGCCGCGATGCATGGCGCGCCCTGCCCCGACGATCACGCGCTGGCGCGGGCCTATGGCACCAGTTCGCCGGGGCGGGTAAGGCGATTGATCGACTATATGGAGAAACTGGGCGTGATCGTGGCACGAACTGACTTTGGGGGACGGCGTTCCATCGGGGTGCCGGCGCTGGGCCTGTCGACGGCGGCGGCCGAAGGATGAGCGCGCCGTCGGTCCTGTTCGTGTGCCTCGGCAATATCTGCCGATCCCCGCTGGCCGAAGCGGCGCTGCGTTTCGCGGCGGAGCAGGCGGGCGTCGACGTCGCGGCCGATTCGGCGGGCACCGGCGACTGGCATGTGGACTGCCCTCCCGACCCCCGCGCGCAGGCCGTGGCGAAACGGGCCGGGATCGACATCGCCCACTATCGCGGGCGTCAGGTCACGGCGGAGGATTTCCGCCGCTTCACCCATGTCTTCGCGCTCGACGATTCCAATCTGGCGAATCTCGCCGCGATCCGCCCGGCGGACGGCACGGCATCACTCGCACTGCTGATGGATCTGGTGCCGGGGCGCGAAGGAACCAGCGTGGCCGACCCCTATTATGGCGACGATGCCGGGTTCGACACGACATGGGACGAAGTAACCCGCGCGGCACGAGCCCTGGTCGCCCGGCTGCGTGACACCCCCTGACCGCACCAGCGGGACACGCGCCCGCGCGGCGTCAGGGCAAGGGTCGGAACTCGTGCAGGATGGACCGCCCCACGCCGGGCAGTGACGCGCACCCCGCATGCGCCATCGCCAGTTCCAGTTCGGCGCGCAGGATATGGAGCATGTGCACCACCCCCTGCACGCCGGCGACGGCGAGCGCATGGAGTTGGGGCCGCCCGATCAGCGTCGCCCGCGCGCCCAGCGCCAGCGCTTTCAGCACATCGGTGCCCTGCCGCACACCGCTGTCCAGCAGCAGCGGTATCCCGTCCTCCACCGCATCGACCATCGCGGGCAGCATGTCGAGCGGAGAGGCCACGCCGTCCAGCACCCGGCCGCCATGGTTGGAAACGATGATCCCGTCGGCGCCATGATCGCGGGCCAATCGCGCGTCCTCGGGCGACAACAGCCCCTTCACCACGATCGGCAGCCGGGTCTGCGCACGTAGCCAGGCCAGGCTATCCCATGTCGGCGCCGCATCCAGCAGCGGGGTTCCGAACAGGATACGACCGTCCTCTATGCCCGCATTATGGGACAACCGCTTCATCCCCCTGAGGTTCGCGGCCTCGACGCCGGACGGCAAGGCAAAATCCGACCGCTTCACCGACGCGTCCACGGTGAGGACAAGCACCTGATACCCCGCGGTTTCGGCACGGCGGACCAGTTCGGCGCTATGGCCCCGATCAGCCTGCAAATAGAGCTGGAACCAGAGCGGCGGCGGCCCCGCCCTGCCCAGTTCGGCCGCCGCCGCGCGCGCGGCATGGGCGACGTCCTCCAGCGGGATGCTCGACAAGGTGCTGACCGCCATCGTCGTGTCCAGCGCCGTGGCGGCGCTGATCGTTGCCGCTTCGCCATGCGGGTGGACAAGGCGATGATAGGCGACCGGCGCCAGCAGGATCGGCGCGGCATGGCGCTGGCCGAACAGATCCAGTTCGGTGGTCGCCCCGCGCATATCGGTCAGCATCCGGGGCACCAGCCGATAGCGATCGAACTGCGCACAGTTGGCGGCGAGCGTGGTTTGCGGGCCGGCGCCCGACTGGATGTGGTGCCATGTCCCGGCCGGCATATGCGCCTCGGCCCGCCGCGCATAATCCGCCAGCGTCCTGATATCGCCCGGAATGGCGGTCAGCGGCGGCAAGGGGGCCAGCAAAGGACCGGTCGAAGAACTGGCCAAAGAACCGGGCGAAACAGGTTGCTGCCCGCTCATGTGATCGACCATTGGCGCAGCAGGTTATGATAGACGCCGGTGAGCGGTGCGATCGAGCCATGGTCCGGGTGATCGGAGGTCAAACGCTGGATCGCGCTGTCCAGTTCGAACAATGTGCGGCGCTGGACCTCCGACGGGACGAGGCTCTGCGTCCAGAAGAAGGAGGCGAGCCGCGCGCCTTTGGTAACCGGCGTGACCCGGTGATGACTGGTTCCGGGGTAAAGGATCAGGTCTCCGGCCGGCAATTTGACCCGGTGGTCGCCATAGCTGTCCTCGATCACCAGTTCGCCGCCTTCATATTCATCCGGCTCGCTCAGGAACAGGGTGCAGGAAATATCGGTGCGGACATAGGCATCGACGCCCGGCACGCGGAAAAGCGCGTTATCGATATGATTGCCATAGGCACCACCGCCTTCATAGCGATTGAAACGCGGCGGCAGGACGCGGGACGGCAGCCCCGCGGCAATGAACAGCGGCGACCGTCCCAGCCGGTCAAGGATAAGGGCGCCCAGTTCCCGCGCCACCGGACTGTCCACCGGAAGCTGGAGATTGCTTTTGACATTCACGGCCTGATGCCCGGCTGTCGCGCGCCCGTCCTGCCACGCCGCCTGGGCCAATGCTTCGCGACAATGCCGCACATCGTCGGCGGACAGCAGCGCCGGGATATCGATCATCACAGCCTGTCCGATCCGATGGATCGGCACCCTCGCCAAGGGCGGTCTGCGGCGCGCATGGCCTTTGCCACGGTCATTTCTTGTCCCACATAGCCTGCACTACAGGGCTGCCCCGTGCGCCCCTTATATTGCGAGCCATTCGCATAGCGAAGATACCCGCTTGCGTCGAGTGCCATGCCGCGCCCCCATAGAGCACGGCCCGCCCGGAGCGGTGGCTGACCGAGTCGGCCACCGCTCCAGAACAGCGCTGCGTTTACGTCCGGGGCAGAACGCTTCGCTCCTTATTATCAGTAGCGCAGGTTCGCGGTCAGCAGTGCGGACCGGCCCGGCGCCACATTGGCGAAGAGGCCAACGTGCGACGCGTCATAGTAAAGCTTGTTGGTCAGATTCTGCACGTTCAGGCGCAGGTCCAGATTCTCGCTCACCTTATAGCCGATTGTGGCATCCACACGGGCATAAGGCTTGAACCACAGCGTATTGGCATCGTTCACATAACGCTTGCCGGTGTAATTGATGCCGCCGCCGATATCGAATTCCGGCAAGACCTTATAGGTGGTCCAGAGGCTGAAGCTGTGCGGCGCCACGAATTTGGTCTTGTTGCCGTCATTATTCCCCGATCCATCGTCGAGCAGCTTGGCGTTCAGATAGGTATAGCCGCCAAAGACATTCCATTCCGGGGTGATATTGCCGGAAATGCCGAATTCGAAGCCGCGGACCCGGTTGTTGCCGATCAACTGGACGGTCCCGGTAACGGGATCGGTCGCGCGCGCATTGTCCTTCTTCGTCTGGAATACCGCCGCCGTCAGCGACAGCTGTTCGCCCAACAGATCCCATTTCGTGCCGAATTCCCAGCTTTTGGCGCGTTCGGGCTTGAGATTGACGTTATTGGCGTTGAGCGTGCAGGCGCCCGCACCCTCCGCGCCGCCGGCCATACCTGCGCATTCGCCCGACGGGTTCGAGGACGTGCCGTAGGAGACGTAGATGCTGCCATGGGGCAGCGGCTTGTAAACGATCCCGGCCTGATAGTTCCAGAAATCATTCTTCGCGGAACGCGTAGCGTCCGACACCTTATAATCGTCGTAGCGCAGGCCCAGGTTGATCTGGAACTGCTCGCTGAAGCTGATCGTATCGAACAGGAAAACGGCCTTGGTTTCATGCTTGATCGGCACCGCCGGCGCGGCAAACGGCGTCTTCACCAACGGATTGAAGGTCGCATGGGGATCGGGGTTGTCGAGCGACTGGTACAAGGTCACGCTGCCCGGCGCCTGCGCCCAGGCCGGCCGGTTCCTCTGCTTTTCCTTGCTATATTCGACGCCGGCGATGAAGCTGTGCTCAATGCCGCCGGACTCGAACTTGCCGCGCAGGTCGGTCTGGTTGAGGAACCCCTCGGTCAGGATGTTGGCCGAGCGGAAGTCGACGACGACAAGCCCGGTCGCAGGCGTGGCGTTGGTCGTGTTGAAGCTTGGGCGGGTCATGACATATTCGTTGGTCGTCCGCACCAGCCGGGTGGAATTGCGCACCGTGATATCCTGCGCGATGTCATATTCCAGCACCGCCGAGCCGAAATGCCCCTCCGTCTCGCGGAAATCCCGATTGACGAGGCTGTACACCTTCTTGCGCGATATTTTGAGCGGGCTGGTCGTGCCGGAATTCTGGAACGGATGGCCAAGGTCCGGGATATCGTCGGTCTTGAGATAGGAATAGCTGAGCGTCGCGCGCGCAGGCCCGCCAAGGCCGAAGGCGATCGACGGCGAGAAGCCCCAGCGGCTCACCTTGAGTTCATCGCGTCCCGCGACCTCGCCATCATGGCTCATCGCATTCAGGCGAACCGCGATGCCGTCGGCAAGCTGGTGGTTGACATCGACCGTGATCCGCTTGGTCTCATCGGTGCCGGCCGTGGCGCGGAGCGCGATAAAATCCTCTGCATGCGGCGTCTTGGTCACCAGGTTGATGGTGCCGCCGGTCGATCCGCGACCATTGAGCGCGCCTCCCGGTCCCTTGACCACCTCCACGGATTCCAGATTATAGACCTCATGGCTGAAGCGGCCGACGCTGCGCAGCCCGTCAATCTGCATGTCGGTGGCCGATTCATAGCCGCGCACGAGCGGCCGGTCGCCCATCGGCGTTCCACCTTCACCCGAGCCGAGCGTGATGCCCGGCGTCGTGCGCAAAATGTCGACCAGCGACATGAAACCGCGATCCTCGATCACCTCGCGCGGGATGATGGTCACGCTCTTGGGCGTGTCGAGCAGCGGCTGCGTGAACTTGATCGACGCGGATTCCTTGCGGTCATAGCTGTCGTCGATCGCGGTGTCCGTGACCGTGACGCCGCCCAGCCGGCGCGGTTCGGAATCGGTGGCGGAATTTTCCTGCGCGAACGCCGGCGCGGCCATGAGCCCCACGCAGCTCAAGGCAAGGAAAGCGCTTGACCGCGCCCGGCCGGACCTTACGCCTATATCGTCCCGTGTTTCACGAATATCTTGTTTCATGGTCACAGCCCCCTTTTGCTGCTAACTAATCGCAATAGCGCTAAGCGATCAAATATGGCGACTGTCAACGATTAACAGATTGAAAACAGATGAGAATGAATTTGATAAAATTCAGCAATAAATTGGCAATAATATGAGCCAGGAGAAATCGCCCATTCCGGCCATATTGGTCGTCGACGACGATCCGGGAATAAGGATTCTACTGTCCAACCTGTTGCGCCGCAGTGGTTTTCGCGTCGCGACGGCCGGCGATTATGACGAGATGGTCGGCGAGCTGGAGGCGCGCCACATCGACCTCATGCTGCTCGACGTCATGCTTCCGGGAACAAGCGGTTTCGATATCTGCAAGGATGTCCGAAACGGTGCCTGGGGCGACATCCCGATCATCATGATCAGCGCGCGTGGCGAGGAAGCGGATAGAGTCGCGGGCCTCGAACTGGGCGCCGACGACTATATTTCCAAGCCCTTTGGCGACAGCGAGGTGCTGGCGCGCGTCCGGGCGGTCCTGCGCCGGCCGCCGCTGGCGGACAATATGCGTCAGGCGCGGACGCACAGCCTGAAATTCGCGGGTTGGACGATGGACCTGCGCCGACGCGAGCTAAGCGCTCCATCGGGCGCCAGCGTCGTGCTTTCCGCCGCCGAATTCGACCTGCTCGCCAATCTGGTCGAACATCCGCAGCAGATCATCGGCCGGGAACGGCTGCTGGAACTGGCGCGCTTTCGCCAGCCCGGATCGTCCGACCGCAGCATCGACGTGCTGATCAGCCGGCTGCGCAGCAAGCTGGGCGGCGACCGCGGGCCGGACATCATCAGGACCGTCCGCGGGTTCGGTTATATGTTCGCCGCGGATGTGGAACGGTCTTGACGCGGCCGCGCCTCTGGCCCGACATGCTCAGCGGCCAGGTCGCGTTGCTGCTGCTCGGGGCGCTGCTCCTCGAATTCGTGGGGAGCGAATTGCTCTTCAGCCGGATCGAGATGAGCCTGCTGGCACATGAACGGGCGAGCCAGCTTAGCCAGCAGATCGGGGTGGCCGACCGGCTGATGGCGCGAACCCCGGCCGCGCAGCGGACCGCCGCCACAGGGCTGTGGCGCGAACCGCTTGCGATCGGCTGGCAACCCGATGCGCCAACCTCCTTCGCCGGTCCGACCCCTGCCCCGGCCAGACAGGCCCGGCAAGCCGTCGAACCTGTTCTGAAGAACCGGCCGCTGCGCGTGTCGGCGGCTGGCGACGCGCTGGTCGGCGAGTGGCAATTGAACGACGGCAGCTGGATGACTTTCCGCGCCGCAGGTTATCTCAACCTTTCCCCGCCGCTCCACGGGCATATCGGTGCGGTGCTTATGCTGGTCGTTTGTGTGACCATATTGGCACTCGTGCTGGCACGGCTGCTCGGCCGTCCCTTGCGCAAGCTGGCGGATGCGGCCGACCGGGTGGGACGGGAGGAAGTCACACCGGTGGCGGTGGAAGGCCCGCGTGAGGTCCGGCGCGTCGCCACCGCCTTCAACGCCATGCAGGCCCGCCTGATCGACCAGGTCAATGAACGCATCCAGGCGCTGGCGGCCGTTTCCCACGATCTGCACACGCCGATCGCGCGGCTGAGGCTGCGCGCGGCCGACATCCACAACCAGAAGCTTCGCGGCGCGATCGACCATGATCTCGATGAGATGGAGGCCTTCATGCGCTCGCTGCTGGACTATCTGCGCGGCGCCGACCCTGAGGAGGAACGGTTGATCGACCTTGCGTCACTGGTCGTCACGATCGTCCACGATGCGCAGGACATGGGGAATGACGTGCGCTATGACGGGCCGGCCAGCCTGGAACTCATGACACGGCCGATCAAGCTTCAGCGCGCGATCGACAACCTCGTCCAGAACGCCATCCGCCACGCGGGGCAGGCGGAAATCCGCCTGTCGCAGGAGGAGGATGGCGTGCGCATCATCGTCGAAGACCGGGGGCCGGGCATCCCGGCCGATCAGATGGAAACGATATTCGAACCATTCCGCCGGCTGGAAGGTTCACGCAATCGCAACACCGGCGGAGTCGGCCTTGGCCTTGCGATCGTTCGCCGCTCCGTCACCCGACTGGGCGGCACCATCCAACTGGAAAATCGGGAAGAAGGCGGATTGCGGGCCACCATCACCCTTTAGTCCACCGCCGGCCGCCACAGCGACCGACGCCACTTCCCCCGATTATTTGAAAGCCGCAAAACCGGTCGTCCTGACCTTGTCGACAACCGCCTTGACGTCCTGCGCACGGCTGCGCGGCATCACCAATATGCCGTCCCCCGTCGACACGACGACGCAATCGGTCATGCCCACCACCGCCACGGCAGGCCCGCCATCGACATAGAGCAGATTTCCGCTGCTATCGATCGTGACAACGGACCCTTTCATGCTGTTGCCATCGCCATCCTGTTCACGAATGGCCCACAGCGCATCCCAGGAACCGACGTCGGACCAGCCCATGTCGACCGGAACGACCGCCGCATGGGCGGTCTTCTCCATCACCGCATAATCTATGGAGATATCGGGCGCGGCTCTGAAGGCATCGCCGTCCGGCCGCACCAGCGCACCCTGATTTTTCGCGGCCACAATGGCGGCGGCACAGGCCTGCGCCACGGCAGGGGCATGCTCTTCCAGTTCCCGGATATAGGATTGGACCGAAAAGAGGAAAATCCCGCCATTCCAATAATGACGACCGCTCGCCACATATTGCTCGGCGACATGCTGCTGCGGCTTCTCGACGAAGGCGGCGAGCGCGTGGACACCCGCCATCCCCTCCAGCGGTGCACCGCATTCGATATAGCCATAGCCGGTTTCCGGCTGATCCGCCTGTATGCCGAACGTCACCAGACGCCCGTCCCGCGCCGCGGGCGCGGCATTGGCGATGGCCCGATGAAACGCCGCAAGGTCGGCGATGGCGTGGTCCGATGGCATCACCAGCATCAGGGCATGAGGCTGCCGCTCCGCCAGCCAATAGGCCGGGAGTGCGATGGCGGCCGCGGTATTGCGGCCTTCCGGCTCAAGAAATATGGCGGCGGGGTCCAAACCGATGCCGGCCACCTGCTCGACCACCATTTCGCCATGCTTTTCGCTCGAAACCACGATGGGCGCTTCGAAGCCGAATTCCGGCGCGGTGCGTTTCAGCGTTGCCTGCATCATCGACACATCGTCGATCAGCGGCAGAAACTGCTTTGGCCGAACCGGACGGGACAGTGGCCAAAGCCGCGTGCCGGAGCCGCCTGACAGAATAACGGGATATATGGGGTCGTCCGAATGTGCCGATCTATTCACGCTCACCATATGCTCTTTCAAATCTGATTGCATCGCGGCCGCCCATCCGCGCCACGACGCGGATATATGCGGTTAGGGTCAAGGGTTAGTGCGCCGGGTTCCATTTGACCGATATATCTTTGGTCTCACCGTAATTCCCCTTTTGCGCACACCAATGACCAGCGGCACGCATATCCAAGCCCGGCGGTTTTCAGAAGGATGAGACCATTCCCGTGCTTGCCCACGGATAGAAACGCACAGGGTCAAGGTCAATCATGCTTCCGCTTGAATTATGTCGCGCCGCATTATCTGTTAATTGCGATAGCAGGGGACGCGGATAAGACCAGACTACCGCTCTCCAGAGGATTTTTCTCTACGGCTCCCCCTGCCAAGGCAGCAGCATATTATGGTCCGTGCCGCCCCAGTTCGAGCGATTGCAGACAAATGCCCAACGCCCTGTGGTCATTGGCAGGCGGCACGGCTGTCGCCTTCAACTGGAACTCGATAAGGTTGATGTCGTCATCCAGCCATAGCGCATCGCCAAGATCGATAGAGAGGGTCTGCTCGGTAACGAGCAACGGCTGATCGACAAGGCAGGGCATGCCGTTGATCAGGACGGTAACTTTGCGCTCCGCATCGCTCAGCCAGGGATTTCCCTGCAGGGTCAATTCCAGCCGGCTGACTTTGCCCGCGGCCATGACCGCGAGACGCGAACTCTTCCCCACCGACCAGACGTGCCTGTCTTCCAGCGGGCTCCAGCCATCCAGCAACAACGATTCGACATCCTGCCTGTCGACGTTGCCGAATATATAAGCACGTCCCGGCTTCAGCCGGGTATCTCTCCCTTTAAACACAGGCCGAAAATGAAATTGCCGAAGCAGGATGCTGACAAACCGTCGGCTGGGCTCTGATAAGACAGAAGATCGCGACGGCAGGATATGCAGAAGCGATCCCGGCACAATCCGGGGCACAAATGGTATCGTCAGTTCAAAATCGCCCACGGGCACTGCCAGGGTGCCGACGGTTGTTTCATCGTGAATGATCGTCAGCACCTGGCTTTCATGCGGGTTGCTGCCGGTCAGGATAAGAGCGTCCGACAAGAGTGCGGGGGAGAGCACGCAGAAGCCTTCACCCGCACACCAGGCATAGCTATTCATCTCGCCATGCTCTGATTCGTGCGTTTCGACCGGGAAGAAGCCGCTGACCTTGCTGCCCGTATACCGTGATTGCGTATCGAAGCTGATTATCGGTTCGATGCCGAAAAATCTGTCCACCCGCTGCGGATAGGACGAAAAGTTGCGATATACATGGGCGAATTCCATCCGGCACCGATCGGCACGCCGTGCGGACAGCCCGCCGCCTGTATAGTGGGCGACCGTCACATCCACATATTGAAACGACGCGCCGGCATCATAGGCCCTGAGCAAAAAATGATGATCCGCGCAAATTTCAAGACTGGTGTCATATTTCCCCAGCTTCTCCAAAATGGATCGTTTGGTGAACGTCGCCTGATGACAGGGAAAGCGGTCATGCCATCGCGGGGTCAGCGCCCCTCCCCGCAAGGCGGTGCGCGTTTTATGGAATTGTGCCGATTTCTTGTGCAGTTCCAGTTTCCCATCCACATAGACATGGTCGCCATGGAGCACATCCGGGGCACCCCGCATCGACCTGACAACGTCCGATACGGATGATGCAGAATAGAAAAAATCCCCGGCATTTATGAAAATTATATAGTCACCGCTGCACTGATCGATCGCAAAATTCATGGCACTGTATATGCCTGAATCTTCCTGCACAAATATATGATGTATATCATCCCTATATCGGTCTATAACAGAGGAACTG
>JBFWMJ010000083.1:0-12117 GCA_050251675.1 Sphingobium sp. | reverse complement strand
GCACCCACGGGTCGCTGCTGGACGCGGCCACCTATGTCCGCATCACCGAGGAACGGCAGGGCCACAAGATATGCTGCCCGGAGGAGATCGCCTGGCGGCAGGGTTTCATCGACGACGCCCGGCTGGAGGAAATCGCGCAGCCGCTGCGCAAAAGCGGCTATGGCGACTATCTTCTCGGCCTGCTCGGCGGGAGCGCGGGCCGGTGAAGATCGTCGAAACCGGCCTTGCCGGCCCCCTGATCATAGAGCCGCGCGTTTTCGAGGACGATCGCGGCTTCTTTCTGGAAAGCTGGAATGCGGCGCGGTTCGCGCAGGCCGGGCTGGACCTGCCCTTCGTTCAGGACAATCACAGCCGATCGGCGCGTGGCGTCCTGCGCGGGCTGCATTTTCAGAATCCTCACCCACAGGGGAAACTGATCCGCGTCCTATCGGGGCGCGCTTTCGACGTGGCGGTCGATCTGCGCCGGTCCTCGCCCGGTTTCGGCCGGTGGACCGCGACCGAACTCAGCGCGGCCAACCGGCGCATGTTCTGGGTGCCGCCGGGCTTTGCCCATGGTTTCCTGGCGCTGGAGGATGGGACGGACCTGCTCTACAAATGCACCCATGCCCATGATCCCGCCGCCGAGCATAGTCTGGCGTGGAACGATCCGGCCTTGAACATCGCCTGGCCGCTGGACGGGCTGGATGTCCGCCTGTCGGTCAGGGATCGCGACGGCCAGCCGCTCGACACGGTGCGGACCTTCGCATGAAAGCGCTGATCACCGGGGCACGCGGGCAGGTGGGGCGCGCGCTCGTTGCCACCCGGCCGCGCGAAGTCGACCTTGCCTGCCACGGGTCGGATACGCTGGACATCACCGACGCCGGGCAGGTGGCGGCGGTGATCCGGCGCGAACGGCCGGCCCTGATCATCAACGCCGCCGCCTATACGCTGGTCGACCGGGCGGAGCGGGAGGAGGCGCGCGCCCATGCCGTCAATGCGCGGGCGGTGGGCGTGCTGGCGGCGGCGGCATCACAGGCTGGCGCGCGGCTGGTCCATCTGTCGAGCGACTTCGTCTTCGATGGCGGGAGCGGCACGCCCTATGCCCCTACGGCGCCCGCCGCGCCGCTCGGCGCCTATGGCCGCAGCAAGCTGGCGGGCGAGGTGCTGGCCGGTGACGACGCGCTGATCGTGCGAACGGCATGGGTCCACGCGGCGCGCGGCGCCAATTTCGTGCGGACCATGATCGGCGCGATGGCCGGAGCCAGCGCGGTGCGCGTCGTGGTCGATCAGATCGGCACGCCCACCCATGCCCCGCACCTGGCCGAGGCGGTATGGGACCTGGCGCTTCAGCGCCGGCGCGGCGTGTATCATGTCACCGACAGCGGGGTGGCCAGCTGGTATGATTTCGCGGTCGCGATTCAGGAGGACGCGCGCGCCATCGGCCTGCTGTCCCATGCCGTGCCGATCGTTCCGGTCGCGACGGCGGATTTCCCGACGGCCGCGCCGCGTCCGCCCTATTCGGTGCTGGACAAGGCGGCGACCATCGCGGCGCTCGGGCGTACGGCCCCTCACTGGCGCGCGAACCTGCGCCGCATGCTTCAGGAGATGAAGGATTATGGCTGACCTGCTGGTCACGGGCGGCGCCGGTTTCATCGGCGCCAATTTCGTGCGTCATTGGCGCAGCGTCGCGCCCGGCGACGCCATCACCGTGCTCGACGCGCTGACCTATGCCGGCAACCTTGCGACGATGGACGATATGGACGGTGTCGACCTGATCGTCGGCGACATCTGCGACACCGATCTGGTCAGGCGCGTGCTGGACCAGCGCGATATCGACACCATCGTCCACTTCGCCGCCGAAAGCCATGTCGACCGGTCGCTCACCGGGCCGGATGCGTTCGTCACCACCAATATCATCGGGACGCACAGCCTGCTGAAGGCCGCGCGGGAGCGATGGATCGACCGCGGAACCGGACGGCCGCACCGTTTCCATCATGTGTCGACCGACGAGGTATATGGATCGCTGGGGCCGGACGACCCGGCTTTTGCCGAACACACGCCGTTCGCGCCCAATTCCCCCTATGCCGCGTCGAAGGCGGCGTCGGACCATCTCGTCCGGGCCTATCACCGCAGCTATGGGCTGGAAACGACGACCAGCCATTGTTCGAACAATTACGGCCCCTATCAATTTCCCGAAAAGCTAATTCCGCTGTTCCTCCTCAACGGCCTCTTGGGACGGCCGCTGCCCCTCTATGGCGACGGCGGGAACATCCGGGACTGGCTGCATGTGGAGGATCATTGCCGCGGGATCGAACAGGTGCTGCGCCGGGGGCGGATCGGCGAAACCTATAATATCGGCGGTGGACAGGAATTGCCGAACATCGATGTGGTCGCTGAAATCTGCCGGGGCATCGACCGGGCCTTTGCGACCGATCCCGCTCTGGCCGGCCGCTTTCCCGATGCGCCGGCGGCGCGGGGGCGGCCCACCGCCACGCTGCTGACCCATGTGGAGGACCGCAAGGGCCATGACCGCCGTTATGCCATCGACGAAAGCCATATTCGCACGGCGCTGGGCTATGCGCCTTCGCGGACCTTCACGCAGGGTCTGGCCGCAACGATCGACTGGTATCTGAACAACGAAAAATGGTGGCGGCCGTTGCTGGACCGTCAGCATGGCGGCGCCGGACATGGGTGGGCGGAGCACAGCTGCCCCGCCCCTGTCATCCCGGTGCCGCCCATCGCCCCTGTCGCGGGGCCGGCTCTGCGTCAGGGGTGACCGGCCCTATCCCCGGCGGTTGGCGACCAGATTGTCGACCACCGACGGGTCCGCCAGCGTGCTGGTGTCGCCCAGCGCCTGCGGCGACATGTCCCCTTCCGCGATCTTGCGCAGGATGCGGCGCATGATCTTGCCGCTGCGCGTCTTGGGCAGGGCGGGCGCGAACTGGATCGCGTCGGGGGTGGCGATGGGGCCTATCTCCGTCCGCACCCATGCCACCAGCGCCTTGCGCAATTCCTCATCGGGCTCGACCCCGACATTGACCGTGACATAGGCATAGATGCCCTGGCCCTTCACGTCGTGAGGGAAGCCGACCACCGCCGCTTCGGCAACGCAAGGGTGCAGCACCAGCGCGCTTTCGATTTCCGCCGTACCCATGCGGTGGCCCGACACGTTGATGACGTCATCGACCCGGCCGGTGATCCAGTAATAGTCGTCGGCGTCGCGCCGTGCCCCGTCGCCGGTCGTATATTTGCCGGGGAAAGTCGCGAAATAGGTCTGGAAGAACCGGGCATGATCGCCCCACACCGTGCGCATCAGGCCCGGCCAGCTGCGCGCGATCACCAGATTGCCTTCGCACGGCCCTGTCAGAACGGTGCCTTCCCCGTCGACGATCTGCGGCACTATGCCCGGCATGGGCAGGGTTGCGCTGCCCGGCTTCAGGTCGGTCGCGCCCGGCATCGGCGCGATCATCGCCCCGCCGGTCTCGGTCTGCCACCAGGTGTCGATGATCGGGCAGCGGTCCTCCCCCACGACATGATGATACCAGCGCCATGCTTCGGGGTTGATCGGTTCGCCCACGGTGCCGAGCAGGCGCAGCGACGCGCGGCTGGTCGCGGCGACATGGTCGTCGCCCTCGCGCATCAGCGCGCGCAACGCGGTCGGCGCGGTGAACAGGGTATGCACCTGATGCTTGTCGACCACTTCCCAGATGCGGCCGGGCGTAGGCCAGTTGGGCACGCCCTCGAACATCAGCGTGGTCGCCCCGTTGGCGAGCGGCCCGTAGACGATATAGCTGTGCCCCGTGACCCAGCCGATATCGGCCGCGCACCAATAGACGTCGCCCGGCCGATAGTCGAAACACAGTTCATGGGTCAGCGATGCCCACAGCAGATAGCCGCCGCTGGTGTGCAGCACCCCCTTGGGCTTGCCGGTCGAACCGGAGGTGTAGAGGATGAACAGCGGGTCTTCCGCGCTCATCGTTTCGGGCGGGCAATCGGCGGACACTGTGCGGGCCGCCTCATGCAGCCACAGGTCGCGGCCGTCCTGCATGGCGACCGGGCTGCCGGTGGCCTGCACCACCACAACCGTCCTGACGCCGGGGCAGTCGGCCAGCGCGGCGTCGACATTCGCCTTCAGCGGCACCGTCCTGCCCGCGCGGCGTCCCTCGTCCGCGGTGATCACCAGGGTCGAATCGCAATCGATGATACGGCCGGCCAGCGCGTCGGGCGAAAATCCGGCGAAGACGACGCTGTGGATCGCGCCGATCCGCGCGCAGGCGAGCAGTGCGAAGGCGGCCTCCGGGATCATCGGCAGATAGATGGTGATGCGATCGCCCTTCCGCACGCCGGCGTCCTTCAGGACATTGGCGAACCGGCACACTTCCTCATGCACCTGGCGGTAGGTGAAGCGGCGCGCCGGCATATCGGGAGAATCGGGTTCCCAGATGATCGCGATCTGATCGCCGCGCGTCGCCAGATGGCGGTCCAGACAGTTGGCCGCGACGTTCAGTTCGCCATCGGCGAACCAGCGGACACCGAAATCCGCCTCGTCAAAGCTGCTCTGGTCGGTCAGCGTCGGGGCCGTGATCCAGTCGAGCCGGCGCGCCCGGTCCAGCCAATAGGCATGGGGGTCCTCCAGCGATCGCCGATAATCGTCCGCCCGTCCCTGCCGGTCCAGCAGAGCATTGGCGGCCCAGTCGTCGGGAACCGGAAAGAAATCGTCAGACATGCGGCAACCTCCCCAGCGCATAACGGCGCGTGCCGGTCACGGTAGGTCAACATGCGCCGGATCGAAAGAGGCTGATCGTCCAATATCCTGCCGCACCCCTCGCTCAAAGGCGGGCGGCAGGCCGCCGAAACGGCGCGGACGCCGATTTGCCGCTTCCCCCGGAGGGTCGCGATGCTTAACAGGGAAGGATATGTGGCAACTCTATCAATTTCCGCTTTGTCCTTTCTCCCGCAAGGTCCGGCTGCTGCTCGGCGAGAAAGGCGTCGGCTACGATCTGCTGCGGGAATCGCCCTGGCTGATGCGCGACGAGTTTCTGGACCTCAACCCGGCCGGGACGACCCCGGTCATGGTCGATGGCGACAAGGGGCTGGTGCTGATCGACAGCCAGGCGATCTGCGAATATTTCGAGGAAACGGTCGAAACATTCCCGCTGATTTCCGGCACCGCCGCGGGCCGGGCGGAGGTGCGCCGCCTGACAGCCTTTTTCGACCAGAATTTCTATGGCGATGTCGTCGGTCCGTTGCTGCACGAACGGATGAAGAAACGGCTGATCGAACGGGCACCCCCCGATGCCCGTATCCTGCGCGAAGCGATGAAGCGCGCCAATGTCCATATGGATTATATGGATTTCCTGCTCGACCATCGCAGCTGGATGGCCGGCGGCACGCTCAGCCTCGCGGACATAACGGCAGCGGCGCAGCTGTCGGTCGCCGATTATCTGGGTGGCATCGACTGGGCCGGGCATGAACCGGTCAGGCGCTGGTATGCCGGGTTCAAGTCGCGTCCGTCTTTCCGTCCGCTCCTGTCGGAGCGGATGGAGGTCATCACGCCGCCGGCCCATTATGAAAAGCCCGATTTCTAGCGGTTCGCCTCCCCCCTTACGGAAAATGGCGTATCCGGGCGGCTCCCGCGCGGCGCTCAATCGTTCTCCATGGCCAGATAGACGCGGTTGCGGCCATTGTCCTTGGCCAGGTACAGCGCGCGGTCGGCGGCCCTGACCGCCGCGCCGGGCGCCTCGAAGGCCAGCACATCGGCGACGCCCGCCGAAAAGCTGACCCGTTCGATCCGCGTGCCATTGGCGCGGTTGATCAGCTTGCGCGTCGCCAGATCCTCGCGCAGGGCGTCCACGATCTCGCACGCCTCCGCCGCGCTCTTGCCGCGGAACAACATGACGAACTCTTCGCCGCCATGGCGCGCCACATGGCATCGCTCGCCCGATGCACCGGCCAGCAGGCCGGCGACGAACTTCAGCACCCGGTCGCCGGTGTCATGGCCATGGGTGTCGTTGATCGTCTTGAAATGATCGATGTCGCAAAAGGCCACCGACAGGCTTTCGCCGTTCGCCGCCGCTTCCGCCGCCTGCCGGCGCAGCATGTCCTCGAACGCCCGGCGATTGGGCAGTCCGGTCAGATGGTCGTGACTGGCGGCGCGGCGGGCGCTTTCCAGGCTGTTCCTGAGCGCGAGCGTGTGTTTCTGGCTTTCGCGCATCTGCGTTTCGGCCTGCCGGGTCTTTTCCACCATCGACCGGGTCAGGGTGACCAGCCGCGATAATATCGGTTCCGCGTCGCCGGCCGTGTCGAGACTGCGGGCCTGTTCCTGTATCGCGGCGCCGTAATCCTTCGCAGAATTGCGCGATTCACGCATCAGGCCGGTGAATTGCGACAGGTTTTCCTCGACCTTGTCGAGCATGGTCGCCAGTGATCCGGGCGTCACCTCATCCGCGCGCTGCTGCGCGACGAACGTTTCCACCCAGCCGTCGGTGATCCTGCCCCGTTCCATGAGCACGGCCTTCACCGCCTTTTCGACGCCGATATCGGCCCCGGTGAGATAATCCAGCGCGACGCCGAAATTGAGCGGCGTCAGGTCGAGATCATGCGCGAACAGAAAGGCGCCAATATCCTCATACAGGCGGCGCCGGCGGCTGATGTCGCGGCTGGCCGCCTCCCCTGCATGCGGCGGCGATCCGGGCGGAACGAGGGGCGCCTCCGTGCCCGACAGGCCCCTGGCCCAGCGGGTGAGCCGATCGGTCAGGCCGCTACGCGGTTCCGCCGAAGAGATGGATGCTCCAGTCATGCCTTCCATAACGGTCGCCGCCGGGGCGGGTTAAGGGGCGGATCGCAATGCGCCTCTACGCGGCCGCGCGCGGCGGGGTCGTCCGTCAGATATCGGCGGACACCAGCCAGTCGCGAAATATCCGCACGGCCCGCACCTGCAAGGCACGCGGGCGGCAGACGAAGTAATAGCGATAAGGGCTTTCCACATGGATCGGGAAAAGGCGCGCCAGCCGTTCGTCCGCCGCTTCGGTGAAATGGCTGGCGTGCATGACCGCGACACCCAGCCCCTGGGCCGCGGCTTCCAGCATCAACTGGCCCGAATCATAGGTGTCGATGGCCAGCGGCTGGAGTTCGGGCAGGCCGGCGGCTTCCTTCCACGTCTCGAACGCCAGTCCCATGTCCCGGTGCAGCAGGACCGTATGCTGGGTAAGCGCCTCGGGCGAGGTCAATCCTCCCGCTTGTTCCAGCAGTTCCCTGCGGCCGATCAGATAGACCTCGTCATGATCGAGTTCATGGGCATAGAGCGCGGGGTCGATATCCTTGGCCAGCACGATCGCCGCGTCCAGCCCTTCGCCCAGTCGCGCCACCGCATGGGGCGTGGTTTCGATATCGATGTGCAATTGCGGATGAAGCGCGCGCAGCGCGCCCAGCCGGGGGAACAGGCGCTGTGTCGCGAACAGCGGCATGACGCCCAGTCGCAGGCGCAACTGGTTGCCGCCGCTCTGGATCGTCTCCAGCGCCTGGCTGACCGCGTCCAGCGCCGGCGCGATGTCGTCGAGCAGCCGCTGCCCGTCGCCATTGATCTCCAACGCCTGATGCTTGCGGTCGAACAGGGGGCGGCCGATGAACCGCTCCAGCGCCTGCACCCGGCGGGACAGGGCCGGCGTGGACAGCGCGAGTTCCTCCGCGGCGGCTTTCACCGATCCGAGGCGGGCGACCTGGACAAAGGCCTCCAGGGCCGTGAGAGGCGGCAGTCTACGCATAACCCTCAAAAAAATCCTACGCCGGTCCGCTGCGCCGCACCATTCATTCTTGTCGGCGGCGCCCGGTCTGGCTTGCAAGCATCCTGTTTCCAATGATCTGGAAAAACACCTGCTATGGCAAGATGCAAAGTTTGCAACCAAAGATTGTATTTCGCACTTGCGAAAAGACAGGTTGCAGCGCACATAGGAGGGGCCTTTCAGGCATCCTCTCCTAAAACTTTTCGGGCTGGCCTTCGGGCCGGCCCTTTTTTTGCTTCCATGATGGGCGTGCCGGGCCCTTCCCCTTCGCGCCGATGTTTCCTATGTCGGGGTGCGCAAAGCAGGACGGGGATGTAAATGGCCGATCAGGAACAGGACGGGCGCAGGATTCAGGTCGCCAATGCGCGGCCGGAGGATGCCGGGCGCGGGCTGGCGCGTCTGCCGCTTGAAACCATGGCGACGCTGGGGATCACCGAAGGCGACGTGATCGAGATCGTGGGCAAGCGCGCGACCCCGGCGCGGGCCGTTCGTCCCTATAAGGAGGATGAGGGGCTGGACGTGCTGCGGCTGGACGGGCTGCAACGGGCCAATGCCGGAATCGGCTCCGGCGATTTCGTCCAGATCCGCAAAACCGAACCGCGCCCCGCCCAGCGGGTTGTGTTCGCGCCTGCACAAAACAATCTGAGGCTTCAGGGCAATCCCGAGGGGCTGAAACGGGTGTTCCTGCATCGTCCGCTGGCGGCGGGGGACATCGTCGCGACCGCGGGCCAGCAGCAGGTTCCGACCGGCGACATGCCCCAGCAGTTGCGGCAGATGCTGGCCGCGCCGGCCTATGCCCTTCAGGAAATCCGTCTGGTCGTCGTGTCCACCCTGCCCAAGGGGTTTGTGCAGATCGAGCCGGATACGGAAATAGAGTTGCGCGCGGAATATGAAGAGCCGCGCGAATCGCGCCGCGCGGACGTCACCTATGACGATGTCGGCGGCATGGCCGACACGATCGACCAGTTGCGCGAAATGGTGGAACTGCCGCTGCGCTATCCCGAACTGTTTCAGCGGCTGGGCGTCGATCCGCCGCGCGGCGTCCTGCTGCACGGCCCGCCGGGTACGGGCAAGACCAGGCTGGCCCGCGCGGTCGCCAATGAATCGGACGCCGAATTCTTCCTGATCAACGGACCGGAGATCATGGGGTCGGCCTATGGCGAGTCGGAAAAGCAGCTGCGCGAAGTGTTCGAGGCGGCGGCCAAATCCGCGCCGTCGATCCTGTTCATCGACGAGATCGATTCGATCGCGCCCAAACGCGGACAGGTGACGGGCGAGACCGAAAAGCGGCTCGTCGCCCAGCTGCTCACGCTGATGGACGGGCTGGAGCCGCGCACGAACCTGGTCGTCATTGCGGCCACCAACCGGCCTGAGGCGATCGATGAAGCGCTGCGCCGTCCCGGTCGTTTCGATCGCGAGATCATCGTCGGCGTACCCGACGAACGGGGACGCCGCGAGATATTGGGCATCCATACCCGCGGCATGCCGCTGGGCGATACGGTCGACCTGGCCGAACTGGCGCGGATGACCTACGGCTTCGTCGGCGCGGACCTGGCGGCGCTCAGCCGCGAGGCGGCGATCGAGACGGTCAGGCGGTTCATGCCGCGCCTCAACCTGGAGGACGGCACGATCCCGCCCGACGTGCTGGAAGAGCTGTCGGTCACGCGGGAGGATTTCCTGTCGGCGATCAAGCGGGTGCAGCCGTCCGCCATGCGCGAGGTGATGGTGCAGGCGCCCAATATCGGCTGGTCCGACATTGGCGGGCTGGACGATGCGCAGATGCGTCTGAAGGAAGGGGTCGAACTGCCGCTCAGGAACCCGGAGGCGTTTCGCCGCGTCGGTATCCGCCCGGCCAAGGGTTTCCTGCTCTACGGCCCGCCGGGCACCGGCAAGACGCTGCTGGCCAAGGCGGTCGCGCGCGAGGCGGAGGCGAACTTCATCGCCACCAAGTCGAGCGACCTGCTGTCCAAATGGTATGGCGAAAGCGAGCAGCAGATCGCCCGGCTGTTCGCGCGCGCGCGGCAGGTGGCACCCACGGTCATCTTCATCGACGAACTGGACAGCCTGGTCCCCGCGCGCGGCAACGGCATGGGGGAACCCCAGGTAACCGAACGGGTCGTCAACACCATCCTGGCTGAAATGGACGGGCTGGAGGAGTTGCAGTCGGTGGTGGTCATTGGCGCCACCAACCGGCCGACACTGGTCGATCCGGCGCTGTTGCGGCCGGGCCGTTTCGATGAACTCATCTATGTGCCGGTCCCGGACGAAGCGGGACGGCGGCATATATTGACGATCCACACCGGGCGCATGCCGCTGGCCGACGATGTCGACCTGGACGCCATCGCCGCCGCGACCCAGCGGTTCACCGGCGCGGACCTGGAGGACCTGGTCCGTCGCGCCGGTCTGTTCGCGCTGCGTCAGTCGTTGACGGTGGATCAGGTCCGGCAGGCGCATTTCGACGCCGCGCTGGAAGAAACGCGTGCGTCGGTGACACCCGAAATGGAACGCGAATATGAGGTGATCCAGACCCAGTTGAAGCAGAACGCCATGCAGGTCGATCCGATCGGCTTTGTCGGACCGGGCATGCTGCGCGAACGCGAGCGGCCGTGACAGGGGAGATCGGGCGGCGATCGGGGCACAAGGGAATCCGGCCATTGAACCGGACGGCCCGCCTGATCGTTCGCTCGGTCTGGGGATAATCGCCTTGCCGGCTGCCGTCCGATCCGGGACGGTGGCTGGCAAGGCATGGGAAGAGATGGCGAATGGCTTCCACTTTCTTGAAGAAGAAACATAATCGGGCCGACCTGATGGAGCGGTCCCGGCAATTTCTCGACCAATGGGCCTTGTTCCTGCGCCAGTTCGTGAAACATCCCGGCATGATCGGGTCCGTCATCCCCAGCTCGCCCATGCTGGTCGACAACCTGCTCGACGGGGTGGATTGGGACCGCACGCGCCTGTTCGTCGAATTCGGTCCGGGCGTGGGTACGTTCACGCGGCCGATCCTCGAACGGTTGCACCCTGACGCCACGCTGCTGGCGATAGATCTCAATGCCGATTTCGTGGCCTATCTGGAATCCCGGATCGCCGACCCGCGTCTGCGCGTCGTTCATGGATCGGCGGTCGACGTAACCCGCCATGTGCGGGAATCCGGTCATGAGCAGGCCGATTATGTGGTGTCGGGCATCCCTTTTTCCACCCTTCCCGACGGCGTGGGGGATGCGGTGTGCGCCGCGACGCAATCCGTGCTGAAACCGGGCGGCGCCTTTCTCGTCTATCAATATTCGGCCTATGTCCGGTCGCTGCTGATGCCCCGTTTCGCCCGGATTGATGAACGGATCGAATGGCTGAACATTCCGCCATGCCGTACCTTCAGGGCCGTGTCAGGCGAGATGCCGGCCGGGCGCGCCTGACCCCGTGCATAATGTATCCGGGCTGATGGCTCCCGCGGTCCGGCCGCCTGTCCGATCGGAACGGGTATGCCGGGCGGGATAGCCGCGATCGCAACCGTCCGCGCCCAACCGATCGGTTTTTTGGGCAGGGCGCAGGCGCGTGGCGGGGCATGGGCGGATGATAGGGCGCCGTTCGCCTTATCGCGTCCGGCCGGCGGCGATGGGCAAAGCGGCGATGGGCAAAGAATAGTCTGCTTTTCCGCATGGCGTGATCCTTCGGCGGTTCCAGCCGGCTTCGGAATGCTCTATGCCCGTCACCGAAAGGCGGCTGATCCCATGAATGACCTGACCCTGACCCCTGAAATGCTGATCGCGCAGCTTGGCGGCCGCGCGCGTCGCGCCGCCGTGGCACTGGCCGGGGCCAGTGATGAGCAGAAGGCCGACGCGCTGCGTCAGGCCGCACGCGTGCTGCGCGACCGCGCGGCGGACATCATCGCCGCCAATGCGCGGGACATGGACAATGCGGCGGCGAACGGCCTGTCCGCCGCCATGCTCGACCGGCTGCGGCTGGACGAAGGCCGGGTGGAGGCGATGGCCGCCGGCATCGACCAGGTTGCCAGCCTCGACAATCCGCTTGGCCGCGTCATCGACAGCGCCGTGCGACCCAACGGCCTGGAACTGAGCCGTATCCGCGTGCCGCTGGGCGTCATCGGCATCATTTATGAAAGCCGTCCCAATGTGACGGCGGACGCCGCGGCGCTGTGCCTGCGCGCGGGCAACGCCGTCATCCTGCGCGGGGGCAGCGAGGCGCGCGAAAGCAACCGGGCCATCGGCGCGGCCATGGTGGAAGGGATCAGCGCCGCCGGCTTGCCGGCTGATGCGGTGCAACTGGTGCCCACCACCGACCGCGCGGTCGTCGGCGCCCTGCTGAGGGCATCGGCGTTCATCGACCTGATCGTGCCGCGCGG
>JBFWMJ010000082.1:0-12184 GCA_050251675.1 Sphingobium sp. | reverse complement strand
CGCGCCGACGACATTGGGATCGTCAACGTCGCGCACGACCAGCCGCGGCGGATGCACGACCTTGCCCTTGACGCTATTGTCCGTCACCGACAGCAGCGCGCGGATGAATATCCGGTAGCATTGCTTTCCTTCCGTCAGCCAGGCGTCGCGATCGACCTGCGGATCGGGCAGATGTTTGGGATGGAATCCGCCCTTGGCCCCGGCCGGCACGATGACGGCGTTCTTGACCCGTTGCGCTTTCATCAGGCCCAATATTTCCGTGCGGAAATCGTCGCGCCGGTCGGACCAGCGCAGCCCGCCGCGCGCCACCGGCCCGGCGCGCAGATGAATACCCTCGACGCGCGGGGACTAGACCCATATCTCTCGCCAGGGAAGCGGCGCGGGCAGGCCCGGTATCGCCGCGCTGTCCAGTTTGAAGGCCAGCGCCCCGGCGGCGCCGTCGCTGTAGAAATTGGTCCGCAGCGTGGCCGTGATCACGGCATGCAACAGACGCAATATCCGATCCTCGTCGATCGCGGTCACCGACTGGAGACCGGCGTCGATCATCGCCTGCGCCCGCGCGATGGCGTTCCCGTCCCGATCGGCGTCCCCGCCGGCGGCGGGACGGTGCAGCGCGTCGAACAGGACGATCAGCTGGCGCGTCACATCCTGCGCGCGGCGCAGCGTATCGGCCACCGTCGCCAGTCCATAGGCCATGCCGGTCTGGCGCAGATAGCGGAACAGCGCGCGCAGCAGAACGACCGAGCGGGGGAGCAGGCCCGCCGCCACGATCAGTTCGTTGAAGCGGTCATTTTCCGCCACGCCTTCCAGCACCTGCGCGATCGCTTCTGTCACCACGTCGGCACGCGCGATGACGGCCGCCGCATCGCCGCCAACCGGCAGCTCCAGCACGAACCGCTGGACATGACCCAGCGCGCCGCCGTCAATCGGGGTCGCGACCTCGTCGATCACGCGGAACCCGAAATTCTCGAATACCGGAACGACGTCGGACAGGTGCAGCACATCATGGCTGTACACCTTGAGCCGCAACCGCTCGGGCGCGTCGTCCAGATTGCGGTAGATGCGGATCGATTTGTCGCCCGGTCCCGACAGGCCGTGCAACAGGCGGATGTCGATCGCCGCCTCCGCCGGGCCGGCGCCGTTGCGATAGTTCATCGGGAAACCGGGCGCGAACCGTTGGGCCAGCGTGGCGGCGCGGCCGGGCTCCTCCGCCTCCGCCAGCGCGGCTTCGACTGCGGGCACCCAGCCGCGCACCATCTGTCGCACCTGCCGGTCGAGCGGCGCATCCTCGGGGATCGTGCCGCCTTCCCCCAGGTCGAGCGTGATCCGCAACAGGGCAAGGCCGCCCTCCTCCAGCGCGATCGACCAGCTGAGCACATGGCCGCCCGCCGCCTGCGCCAGCATGTCCTGGATCGCGACCCGGCGGGCGGTGGTCAGTTCCTCCCGGGGCAGCCAGACGAACGCATAGAGATGCCGGGCAAGCGCGCTGGTCGCCAATACCAGCTTGGGGCGCGGCCGGTCGGACAGCGACATGAAGGTGAGCGCCAGCCGTTCCACCGTTTCGCGATCGAAACCGATCACAATGTCGTGCGGCAGCATGGTGAGCGCATGGGCCAGCGTCTTGCCCGCATGGCTGCCGGGATCGAAACCGAACTTGTCCATCAGCGACGACAGGGCGGATCGCAGCAGCGGCACCTTGTCCGGCGTGGCGGCCAGTCCCGCGCTCGTCCACATACCCGCATGGATGGACAAGGAGACCACGTCCCTGCCCGCCCGCACGGGAATGACGATCAGGTCCAGCAGCACGCGGCGATGGACGCGCGACATGCGGTTGGATTTGATGATGAGGGGCGTGCGCCTGCCTTCCTCGAACCAGCGGAAGGCCGCGTCCATCGATGACGGTGCCAGCAGCGGTTCATCGTTCAGCGCGCAGATGCCCAGCCGGTCCCGCGCCTTGCCGTCACGCCCGCCCCGTTCATGACCGACCTGCGTGAAATGGCGGTTGAGGAACCAGCGCAACAGCGCCGCGCCTTCCTCATCGGCCAGGGCGTCGGCGTCGGCCGCCATCGCGTCGCGCATCTTCGCCCAGTCTGACACGCTGGCGCGCACATCGCCCAGCGTATGGCGCAGGTCGCTATCCAGCGCGCGGCGCATTTTCGCATCGGCGCGGTCGGCCTCGATATAGATCATCGATTCGCGCCGCGCGCCGGGCGCGTCATCGGGCAGTATGGCGCTCAACACGCCATCAGCCGTGCGTTCGACCGCCAGGATCGGATGCAGCAGACGATGGATGGTGATGTTGGCGGCAGCCAGCGTGTTGGCGATCGAATCGACCAGGAACGGCATGTCATCGTTGACCAGCGCGATCCGCATGAACCGGCCGTTCGCCCCTTTGCCCAGCGTTTCCAGCGCGATGCCGGGCCGGCCGGATTTCCGCATGGCGGCGGCGGCGGACAAAAAAACGGCCGCGTCGGTCGCGGCCTCTTCATCGAACCCCTCGCTTTCGCCCGGAAGCGCCCCTCCCTCCAGCGCCGCCTGCAACGCCCGCCGGATGGACAGGTCGACGCCCACGTCGCCCTTTGCCTGCCTTTTCACGCGCCCACCTCTTCAATCGCGGTCAGCCCGCGCATGCAGGACCGGACGGGAAGAGACGATGGACAACCGCCCTTCGACTCCGCTCCATCTCCCCCCTTTATGCGACGCGCCCTGTCGCGGCTCAACCCCCTACGGGGCGCGCGACGGTCCGCCTGCACAAGCTTTTCAACGGACGGCGGCAGCCATCACATGCGCGCTCAGGTCCGACCCTTCCGGCAATGCGCCGATGATGACGAATGAGCCGTCCTCCTCACGGCGGGCGACGACCACCGCCAGCCCGTCATCATCGGTCGGAACCAGCATGGGGTCGATCGCGGCCGCGTCCTTCATGGCCGCGCGCGCCATGGCATCGCCCCCCTCCCCGCCCTGCGCCCTGACGCGGCGCCGGGCACGCGCATCGCGCTCAAGCGCCCAAAGCCCGCCGGGACGGTCGGCTAAAAAGGCCGTAAGTGCCCTCGCATCCATGCCGGCCGCCCGTGCATGATCCAGCGCGGCCGCATATGCGATCAGGCGCTTACTGTCGCCGGTGGCGCCGAACACCAGCTTCGCAAGCGCCGTCATCGGACTGCGCGGCTGCTGGCCAATGCCGGCATCGGCCAGCAGCCGCGCATAGCCCTCCGGGACGGCGTCGGCGGCGATGGCGAAATCACGGGCCATGCCGATGGCGCGGCAGAGGGCGACGTGACCGCGGTTTTCGCTGACCCGCGCCCGCTCCGCCCCCATGCGGGCATGGGCCAGCCAATCCGCCAACGGCGCGCCCGGTTGCGGGCGTTCCAGCGGCCGGTCGCCATTCGCATCGACATCGTCCGTCCATGCCAGACCATCGGTCCACAACGGCGCGACGACATACGACGCGGTCCGGGAAATGCGGGTCAGGAAAGCCGCGTCCACTTCCTGCTTCAGCGCATCACTGACGGCCTGGCTGACCATTTCCTTCCAGTTGATGACGCCAAGCACGAAATCCACCCTGCCCCCGTTCGCGGAGAATGGCAGCAATATGCCCCGGCACAGGATCGCCGCGTCGCGCTGGTTCACGAACTCGGCCTCGAATCCGACGGGGGTAGCGTCGGCGATGATCCGGGGAAAATAATCGCTCAGCCGGGCCAGCAGGGAACGGGCAGGCGCATCGCCGATATGACCGATCGCCCCATCGATCCCGCATTCCCGGCGCAGCGCCTGTCCCAGATAGGTGACGGCAGGATCGTTGGCCCCGGCGGAAAAGTCGAACAGCACGCTGTTGGCGCCGAAATCGTCCAGATGTTCAGGCTTCAGATCACCGATCAAAGGGAGCGGCCGGTCGCCCAGCAACGACGCCCAGCCAGTATAGGCACGCACCTGCATCCGACGTTCATCGACGGCGGGTGGACGCTCGATCGCCGCATCATCGTCCAGATCGTTGGCGATCTCCTGCCCCCGCAGCGTGTCCATCCTTCGCATGTCCCAGAAAAGCGGCCTTTGGCATGTATCCTGACACAGGGATGGTAAACGGCGCGTAAAGAAAGGCAGGTCGCCCGGCCCGCGCGACGCTTTATGCCCTGATGCGATTTGCCCGCTTGTCCTTCATCCAAACCGCTGGTATCTGCCCGCCCCAACGCCGCTTTAGCTCAGTTGGTAGAGCACATCATTCGTAATGATGGGGTCACGTGTTCGAGTCACGTAAGCGGCACCATTTCTCCGTTCGCGGATGATCGCCAACAGTTGAGAAAACAACGGGAATCTGCTAAAAATGACACTGGCCTGACCGCCAGTGTTCACCCTTGTTCGCCGGCAATCGGACGATTTTGGGGGCCATAGTGGGGGCCGCTTCACTGTGGCAAGAAAGGCGTGGCCCCCAATGGCGCTTACCAATACGACAATCGGCAATGCCAAACCCAAGGCAACGCCCTACAAGCTGGCCGATGAAAGGGGTCTGTTCCTGCTGATTCAGCCATCCGGCGGGAAGCTATGGCGTATGAAATATCGCGTCGATGGACGCGACGCGGCGGGTAATCCAAAGCGGGTGGAAAAGAAGCTGGCGCTTGGCGCATATCCCGATGTTGGGTTGAAAGGTGCCCGAGAGGCGCGGGACGAAGCCCGGCGCTTGTTGGCGCAGGGCAAAGACCCGGCGGACGAGAAGCGTCGCGAGAAGCAGACCAAGAAGATCAGCGCAGCCAACACGTTCAGCGCTGTCGCCAAAGCCTATATTGAAAAGAACAGGAGGGACGGACTCGCGGAAGCCACGGTCAGCAAGCGTGAATGGTTTCTACGCCTCATTGAGAAGCCTCTCGGCCAACGACCGGTTGCGGAAATCGCCCCTTTCGAGATTCTAGACGCGGTGCGTCCGTTCGAGACGGCGAAGAATGACGAGAAGGCGCATCGGACATTGCAGTTCATCGGACAGGTATTTCGCTATGCTATAGCGAACCAGCTTGCGCCGTCCGATCCCACGCGGGACTTACGCGGGGCGCTCGCCAGCCGGAAGCCCAAGCATCATGCCGCGATCCTTGATCCGACAAGGGCCGGTGAATTGCTGCGCGCTATCGACGGCTATGAGGGCTATCCCCTTACACGTATTGCCTTGCAGCTTTCGGCCCTGCTGTTCGTCCGGCCGGGCGAATTGCGCAGAGCCGAATGGGCGGAGATCGACTTGGAGGCAGCGATCTGGCGCATTCCGGCCCCCAAGATGAAAGGGCGCGTGGAGCATGTTGTTCCGCTGTCGCGGCAGGCCGTCGCGCTGCTTGAGCAAGTCCAAGGAAAGACCCGTGAAAGGCGCTATGTCTTTCCTTCGATCCGCTCGGGGTTACAACCAATGTCCGAAAATACCGTCAATGCCGCGCTGCGACGGCTCGGTTATACCGGCGATGAAATGACTGCCCATGGCTTTCGGGCCATGGCCAGCACCTTGCTCAACGAGTCCGGCAAATGGTCGTCCGATGCTATCGAACGAGCATTGGCCCACAAAGACCGGGATACGATCCGCGCGGCCTATCATCGCGGAGCGCATTGGGGTGAGCGTGTGGAGATGGCGCAATGGTGGGCGGACTATCTGGAGCGCTTGTGCGTGGGAGCCGATATTGTACCGCCGGAGTATGCAAAAAGAAAATCTGTTGTTGGTTGACAGCGTTCATTAGTGAACGTTAAGAAGTTACGTAGAAGATTCGTTCTATGTGGTTCCGAGGCCACGCCCAAATCTCGCTCGAGGTTTCCGAGAACCGCGCTAAAAATCTCGCTCGGCTGCTGAGTGCCGTCAACTTAGAAAATCCGATCAACCAATTCATCTAGCGCGCGCAATCTCCATTTGGAGAGCGCGGCTGGTAGAAGGACCACAAGAATGGATGTAATCACATGCTCCGTTTCGGACGCCGCGCGTGCTTTAGGTTTAGGACGAACTAGGGTCTACGAATTACTCAATTCTGGACAGATTGAAAGTTTTACGTTGGGTCGAAGGAGGCTTGTAAAAGTTAATTCAATTCGAAAGCTGGTGGCGGATAATGAAAGTAAGGAGAAGGGCGGGAATGATCACCATGCTTTCTCCTAATCCACACATGCAGATGTTGTCGTTTACTCCCCGGCTTGTAGAGGGACCGACAAGCGCCCCGCGTGTGGTCTTTCTCGATCCAGCGCCATATTCTCGCGAAAGTGTAGAGGGGCGAATTAGCGAAACGCTCGATCAATATGGCGAAGCCGTGTTCGCTATCAATCGCTACGGCCTGCTTCAGGCCAACCAGCGATTGGGCATTAGTCGCCAGTTTTGGGAATTGCAGGCATATGGCGCACCGCATGTGATCCATGGCCTTGGGCGGCCGGTCCATACGGTGTTTGCCGCCACATTCCCCCCACCTTGGGATACCGCCCAAGTGCAAAGCTACGCGCAGTCGTCTTCCTCGCCCACCATTCGCGCCGGAATACGGGCCCATCAATGGCTGGCGGAATTGGGGTCATCTGCAAGCAACCGCTTGCTATGGTCCGATTACGCTTCCTGCTAACTCTTAAAAACTCCGCCCACGGCTGGCACCGGAGGCGGAGGAAAGGAAATTCAATGCCTGTTAAGTTAATAGCCTCAAAGGAGGCAGGGAGCAATGTGCCCTCAACTTTTGCCGCGATGAAGACAGCCAAGCGCTGGTTGTTGTTTAGTCCGGACAAGGTGCCGCACTATATTGACGGGACCAAGCGTCGCGGCACGCTCGATGCTCCCGAAGATATTGCGTGGATGGCAACTTATGGCGAGGCCTTGGCCATTTTAGCCAAATGCGACCCCGGCTGGCATCTTGGCTTTGCTCTCGGGTCTGACGATCGCGGTGGATCGAGGTAAACGCTGGCAGTGACAAGCATATCTTCGTTGCTCAACTTTCAAATGGGAAATAACCATGAGCAGTTATGTCTATATAGGATTGAGCGTGTTATCTATCAGCATGATAATTATCGGTGTTTTTCAGGTATGTAGTCATCAAGATAAACATACTCCAAACTTTCTATCGTCTGAACCTTCTGCACGAAGCTTGATGATTGCTGAGCATAATGTCAGGATGCTAAGGGCGGTAGGCGACCAGATTGTCGGAGCGATTCTAATCGCTGGAGGTTTTGTTAGCGGTTGTATCCTTTGGAGTTGACGGCACCCTATCAAAAAAATTGAATCTATCTCGCATGGCCAATCGGGCCGGTCGACGAAATCCGCCACGAACCATCCCCCCCTCGGAGGGTCAACCGGCCAAGGGGTGGAGCCTCATTGAGCCGCACCGATGAAGCGCGCGATATGGTCGAGGCAATCAAGGTCCATCTTGGCAGCGCGCTCCAGATGGCGGGCGTAGGTTCGCCGCCACATGCCTTTGGGGCGCTGCAAAGGCGCTCCCATGGCATCGCCGCCGCCAATCCTTCGCTGTGCCCGGTGTAGCTTCTCAAACGGCCTGTCGGACGCCGTGAGGCGCTCGATACGATAGGACAGGCCCAATGCTTCCCGACTGGCGAAGCGGTCGCCGCCGGGCGGCAGTAACAGGGTTCGCACGCGCCTGCCAGACAGCGGGCAAATCATCCACCAGCGTACACCGCCGAAACGCTGCGGCAGGGCGATCAAGGCGATGGATTGCGTCGTCTGCGGCTTGTCGGCACGATCGGTATGGAATTGAAGCGTCAGCCGTGCATTGGTCGGGTCGCGAAAATCTAGCCGGAAGCGGGCCGATCCGATGGGGATGCCATCCGCCGACCATTTGATCTCCCCGCTACCTGCCCGGCCCTCACGAATCGGCCCCAGCCGCATCAGCCAGGCAAGGTCCAGCTTGCGGCAATCGTCCACTAAAGGCTTGTCGCTTCGCCCGGAATGAATGTTGCCCATGGGAATATCTCGCGCCTGATTCGCCCAAATCATCTGAGAACTTTTTTGCTTCGGCCATGACACGCAGGGGGCCTAATTGGGGGCCAATGGTAGGCATGTTATAGAAATGTCTCGTATAATCAATTTAATAATAGAATTATGTGAGTCCCGTAAGCGCACCAGCACTACCGTGGCTACCACGGCACGCCAGCGCCGCCTTCCGCCGCCGATGACAGCCGGGCCCAAGGCAGATCCCCCAAGGCAGAGGGCTGATCTAAGCAGGTGTTGTAGCTCTATCCACAGCCATATCCTCTCGTCGAGGGGCGCTCCATGGTCGCATGGCCACTCCGCGCACCGGCCAACGCCCAAACCGGCCAACGCCCCAGATGATAGCGCTACATGACCTCGCCCGACCTTCCCGCGAAGCGGGTTCACGCATGTCGGCGAGACGCGCTGTCTCTCGGCCATCCCCGACGGCTTGCGACATCAGAGTTGAAAAACATTGTCGAGGGCGTAGGCTGGCTCGATGCTCCTGCTTGCTTCCACCGCTGAACCCGTGACGATCGACCATATCGCTCCCGGCGAGCTGGCAACTCGTCGATCGCTGGTCGCCGCGGGCGAACGCCTTTTCGGCGAGCATGGCCTGGAAGGCGCAGCCCTTCATAAGATCGCCTTCGCCGCCGGACAGGCCAACAAATATGCTGTCCAATATCATTTTGGCGGCCAGCAGGGGCTGGTCGACACGATCTTTGCCTGGCGTCAGCGAGCCATGGATATGCGGCGTGCGGCACTGCTCGATCAAGCCGTGGTCCTCGGCAAAAGCAATGATATCACGGCACTGCTGGAAGCGCTCTATCTGCCGACCGCCGAGCAGGTCGATGGTCGGGGGCGACACAGCTATGCCCGTTTTGCGCTGCAATATCTGTCGCGGCCCAACTATGATCACTACAGCGACCCCAGAACGCAGCCCCACACCGGACCTACCGGCAAAATCTATGGGCATCTCGCCAGCGTACTTGCGCTCGACTATGCCGAGCTCACCGCCCGCCTCCATCTGACCAACTATATGATGTATGCGGCCCTGCTCGAGCGGGATGGCCGCGCACGGGAAGACGTTGCACCTGTCTCGATCGACAACACGGTCGCCCGCATGACGCCGTTCGTTGCCGCCGTCATGGCCAGCCGACGGTCGTAGCCCCTTAGATCCCCACACTATCCAGCGACATGGCGACCCCGCCTAGCTGAGCTTTGCAGCGCACAATTTTTTCTGCTTTTCTCTATTATATTGGTTGAGTAAGTAAGATTACTCAAATGAGTCGAGTCCCCGTATCGGGGCCATGACGGGTAAGGGAAACTGATGAAAACGAGGGCTTTGTTCACCGCTCTGAGTGTCGGGACCATGCTTGCGACGCCTGCTTGGGCGGCTGACGAGAGCGGGTCGGGCGACATCATCGTCACCGCGCGTAAACGTGTTGAGACCGCGCTCGATGTCCCTGTTTCCATCACCGCTTATTCTGCCCAGCAGATTGATCGTCAGGATTTGACCTCGATCGAAAAGGTCTCGGCGCGAACGCCCCAACTGGTCGTCGGTCGGGCTGCCAATGGCTCGGGCGCCCAGCTCACCCTGCGCGGCATCGGTTCGTCGTCGACGTCCATCGGCATCGAACCGTCGGTCGCGACGATCGTCGATGGCGTTTATTACGGCCATGGCCGGATGGTGTCGGAAGGCCTTTTCGACATGGCGCGCGTGGAGGTGCTGAATGGGCCGCAGGCGCTGTTCTTCGGCAAGAACGCAACCGCAGGCGCTCTCTCCTTCACCACAGCAGACCCCGGCGACAAGCTCGAGGCGCTGGCCCGCGTCGGCTATGAGTTCAACGCCAGGAATGTTGTCGGGGAAGGTTTCATCTCAACCCCTCTGACCGACACGCTCGGCATCCGCGTCGCTGTGCGCGCGTCCAAGATGTATGGCGGCTATATCGACAACAAGGCCGAGGACGCGAGCTTCACCTCCACGGATATCGTCACCGGCGCGCAGCGGACCTATGTGTCGCCGGGCGGCCATGGCGCCCTGCCCGGCGAGCGTGAGCTGATGGGGCGCATAACCCTGAAGTGGAAGCCCAGCTCGCGGCTGACCGGAACGCTCAAATTATCGGGCAACCGGAACATCGTCGACAACGCCAACTGGAACGCGATCGTCTTTGCCTGCCCCACGGGCAACAGCGCGCTCGACCCCGGGCTTGCCTGCCGGCGCGATTTCACTGTGTATCAGCACGACATTCCCGCAGAGATCGCGGCGACGCTGCCCTATGCCCGCGATGGCGGCCTGTACAATCGCTATTCGTCCTATTCCGCGACAGGCACGATTGAATATGAGCTCGCCGACAATGTGCAGCTGACCTCGGTCAACAACTATAATTGGAACCGGAACCGCTTCGCGGGCACGTCCAGCTATCTCAGCCGCACCATCTCCCCCACGACCTGGAGCACCGAGAGTTCGACTTATCACGCCTTCTCGTCCGAACTTCGCCTGCTCACCAGCTTCGATGGTCCGCTCAACCTGATGATCGGCGGCCTCTACCAGAGCACCGATCGCAAGTTCACCCAATATGCAGCAGGCGCCGGCGCCGAGAATTCGGCGGCCTCGCCGGAGAACCGCTATGTCAGCTTCTCCAAGAACTCCGCCACGCAGGGCGAGACGCTGTCAGGGTTTGGACAGGTCATCTGGAAGGTGGTGCCGACCGTCGAGCTGACTGGTGGTGTCCGCTATACGCACGAAACCAAGGACAGTTATTTCCTGCACCCCTATGTCTCGCCGCGCAGCCGCGCGATCTGGGTCGAAGGGCAGACGGTTACGGCCGATCAGACCTTCACCAACTGGTCGCCGGAAGCCACGATCAGCTGGCGACCGCAGCCGAACCTGAACATCTATGCCGCCTACAAGACCGGCTACAAATCGGGCGGCTTCTCCAACAGCGGTATCTACAGCGCCACAGGATCGATCGACGATTTCACGTTCGAGCCGGAAAAGGCGCGCGGTTTCGAAGCGGGCATCAAGGCCGCGCTGTTCGACCGATCGCTGCAAATCGCGCTCGGCCTTTACCGCTATCGCTTCAGCAACCTGCAGGTCGATTTCTTCAACTCGCCGATCTTCGCGTACAGCACCATCAACGCCGGCGCAGCCGTCACCAAGGGCGTTGAGTTCAGCCTGAACTGGTTGCCGCAGGCGGTCCCGGGGCTCGACCTGCGCGGCTCGGTGAACTATAACCGCGCCCGTTACCGGGATTTCCAGGCGCCATGCTATGTCGGCCAGACGCCGGCAGGGGGCTGCTCGATCACGACCGCCGGGGGCGCGCTCTACCAGGATCTGTCGGGCCAGCCGACTGCCGCCGCCCCGCTGTGGACCGCTGCCGCGGGCTTTGGCTATCAGCTTCCGCTCTCCGGTGGATGGACATTGGGGGTCGACGCCGATGCCCGCTACAGCGCCTCCTACATCATGTCCGGCTTCGGCAATCCGCTCTCACGCCAGCCCAAATTCGTGACGCTCGACGCCTCCGCGCGTGTCCGGTCGGGTGACGAGCGGTGGGAGTTCGCCATCATCGGCAAGAATTTGACCAACCGGTTCATTCTGGGCGGCGTTTACGACGCTGGCAGCACCGGTCGCGGCACCGGCACAGCAGCCGGCGTGCTCGGTGATCAGGTCGGCTATGTGCAGACGCCGCGCACCGTCCAGGCCCAGATCAGCTGGCGCTACTGAACCCAAGGAGATCGCAGACATGACTCTCATCCGAACAGCAGTCTCGGTCACCCGGCTCAGCGGCGTGCTCGGCGCGGTGGTCCACGACATCCCGCTGGGTGGCGATCTTTCGGCCGGCGACGTGGACAAGATCCGAACGGCCCTGCTCGAGCATCGCGTCGTCTTTTTCCGGGACCAGACCCATCTGGACGATGAGGGGCAGCGCAGCTTCGCCAAGCTGCTCGGGCCGATCACCGCCGCCAATCCCCTGTCCACCTCGATCGGCGGCGGTGCCGACCATACGGTCGCGATCGACAGCCATCATATCCAGGCCAACGCTTGGCACACCGATGCCACCTTCGTCGATCGTCCCCCCGCCTTCTCGGTCCTGCGGGCGATCAAGCTGCCGTCAGTTGGTGGCGACACGCTCTGGGCTAATACGGTCTGGACTTGTAACGGTTTTGCGCCGGTCACCTGAGCGATTAGAGCTCGCAACAGGAGACCGACGAGATGATCAAGCATACAGAAGAGTTCAAGCAGGAGGCGGTGCGGATTGCGCTGACGAGCGG
>JBFWMJ010000081.1:0-12514 GCA_050251675.1 Sphingobium sp. | reverse complement strand
TGCACATCCCCTCCCGATGCCAGCGCACTGGCCGGGATGCGCAAACGCACGATCTGGTCCGGCCGCCCTGCTTCATATTTGCCGATGAAATACCCATTGGCGACGATGCTGACCGCTGGTTTCGGGGCGCCCGACAATCCCATGCTCTGCAATGTAAGACTGACATCCAGGGAGCCCCCGCCATATTCGTCGGCGTGCATCCGCAGTTCGGATACCCCCTTGTTCCATACGCCCCACCCCTCCTGCGGCCACCATCCGGCGCCCAGGAACGGCGTGCCGTCCCCCCCTTCCTCGAACGTCACCGCCTGCCCGCGCGCGATTCTGGGAAAGCCGACCTCCGAAAAATCCGAACTCCGCCGAACTTCGTTCAACTCTTCCAGCAGAGCCCGAACATCCTCCGACATATGATCAAGACAGTTTTCTAGCGCCCGAAGCCTTTTTTCCAGATGATCATAGGGCAAAATCGACAAGGAATGATCCTGACGTGAAACCTGCGTGGGACACGCCGGTCATAGCCATTCCCTTGATCAGGAGCAACGGCAGCGGAGGGGAGTCCTCTCCACCCCTCAGCCGTGCAGCATCCACGAAATGGTATCCGACAGAGGCCGGAACGGGTGTCCCTCGGTCAGTCTGCTCAATTTCTCCCGGTTTCCCCAAAGAGCGTCAATTTCATGGGAACGCACAAGCGCCGGATCGGTCTGGACTTCCAGGCTTCGGCCGGCCAATTTCTGCGCTATGCTCATCACTTCCCGCAATTTATAGGCGCGCCCCGAACAGATATTCACCGTCTGCCCGATCGCCTTGGGGTTGAGGAGCAATTCCATATAGGCGCGGGCAACGTCGCGCACGTCGGAAAAATCACGCGCCACGTCGAGACTGCCCAATTTGATGCGCTTGGCCCCGCGCCTCAGATGGTCGACGATCTTGGGGATCAGAAAGTCGATCGACTGACCGATGCCGGTATAGTTGAACGGCCGGGTGATGATGATCGGCAAACTTTTGCTCATTATACGCGCGACCAGTTCCATGGCCAGTTTGCTCACGCCATATTCGTTGGCGGGATCGGCCTTCACCTGCTCGGAAATTTCGCCGGTACACCGATTGCCGTAGATGTTGGCGCTGCTGGCGAGCAATATGCCGCGCGGCGCATGGTCAAGGGAATCCAGCGCCTCCAGCAGGTTACGGGATCCGACCAGATTGGTCTTGTAAAAGGCTTCGACATCATTGCGCGCCACGAAAGCGGTTCCCGCCAGATGGATCACAAGATCAGGCTTAATGTCCCTGACAATGGCCTTCACCCTGGCCAGGTCGTACAGGTCAGCGACATATTGGGTTGTGCGCCCCCTCAACTCAGGCGCCTCGCTCTGGCCTATGCCGAAAAACTCAAACTCCCCTCCGCCCACATAATCGACGACATGCTTTCCGGTGAACCCTCCCATGCCCGTGATCAACAATCTTGTCATATTTTATCCAGATCAGCCCGGCCTTGGAAGGGAAGCGCAGCGGCGGCAAATGATGGGAAAAGCACCACGACTACTGGAACCATTGTTCATTAGCCCTGACAGACCACCCATGGCGACTATCCATATCCTCAGATGCGCACGGACCATTCGTCCGCCGCATCCGAAACCACGGAAAATCACCATTGCGGGCCTGGCGTCCTCTCAATATCAATCGGCCCCAGTCAATTGCAGCCTTGTCTTTCACCCAGGGTCAGAAAGAATATCCTGCGCCATTGCGACGAACATCCGCCTCCACCATCATTCGGCACAATTCTTCCAGAGACGTCTTGGGCGACCACCCAAGAACGGTCTTGGCGTGCGTGGGATCCCCGATCAGCAAATCGACCTCCGCCGGACGATAGAAACGCGGGTTGATCCGCATCATCGTACGCCCTGTTGCCGTATCGACCGCGGTTTCCTGCTCCTGAGAACCACGGAATTCCACGTCAATGTCCACCGCCTTGAACGCCAGCTTCACGAAATCGCGCACCGTCGTCGTCCGGTTTGTAGCCAGCACATAAGTGTCAGGCTGCTCCGCCTGGAGCATAAGGTGCATGCCTTCGACATATTCCTTGGCAAAGCCCCAGTCGCGCCGGGCATCGATATTTCCAAGTTCAAGACAATCCAGCTTGCCCAGCTTGATCTTGGCCACGGTATCCGTGATCTTCCGGGTTACGAACTCCCGTCCGCGCAGGGGGCTTTCGTGGTTGAACAATATGCCGCTCGTCCCGAAAATATCATAGCTTTCCCGGTAGTTGACAGTGATCCAATGCGCGTAGAGCTTGGCCACGCCATAGGGGCTGCGCGGGTAGAAAGGCGTATCCTCCTTCTGGGGGACAGCCTGGACCTTGCCGAACATTTCCGACGTGCTGGCCTGATAGAAGCGGATCTTCGGATTCAGAATCCGAATGGCCTCCAGCAGGTGAAGCGCGCCGACACCCGTGATTTCCGCAGTGGTGACAGGTTGGTCGAACGAGACGCCGACAAAGCTCTGTGCTGCCAGATTGTATATCTCATCGGGCTGGGCGGTTTCGATCAGACGGAATGTGGATGAGAGATCCGTCAGGTCATATTCCACGAGATGCAGATTGGGGTGGTTGGCGACACCCAGTTCCTCGATACGCCAGAAATTGACAGAACTGGTGCGACGGAAAGTTCCGTAGACCTTATAGCCCCGCTCCAGGAGAAGTTCTGCCAGATAGGCGCCGTCCTGGCCTGAAATCCCCGTAATAATGGCACTTTTCAAGTCAACCTCACTCGTTCGATGAAAACGGTCATGCAAATGCTCGTGGCGCCAGCCCCGTTATGTGCAGGCCACCAAGCCACTCCTGCGATGTAATGGATCAATTTTCAACCATTTCGTCCGCCTGGGATATAGCCGGAACCGGATGTGAAATCCTGAAATGGTCGATCGCCATGCCCAACTGCCGCGCATCCTCCGGTCCAGGGCTAATCGCATCCGGGAAATGAAACGCAAATGCATTATAGCCCGGCTTCATCCACACCTTGCATTGAATGCCGGTTGCCGCCGGGTCGCCCGGACGGCCGGGAAGAAGTTGCCCGGAATAGACGCTCCGACCATTGCAGGACAGCGCCACAGCCTGACTGCCATATCCGACAGCGCCTAATTCGAGCAGAAATTCACCTGCCCCTCCACCCCAGAAAAAACCAAGGCGGGCGCGATGACCTATCGACCAGCGAAAACCGTCTTCCGCGTCACCGAACCGGTCCCATTCGACGCCATGATCCCGATAGCCAATGGTCATATCCGGCATGATAAGATGCACCGGCGTCACAATCTGGAAATAGCGCAGGGACAAAGCCGAACGACGAGCATCCTGCCTCAATGCCTGCCCCGCATCGGAAAGATGAAGGTCGATGACATTGAGACCGTCACGTAAACCGGTCATGTCGAGCGCCACCAGCCGGTCGTCGCCCTCGATGCTGTCACTATATTGTTCCACGCCGTTGAGGGCGACGGTGACCGACGGGGCTCCAACACTGCCAACGAGCATGCGGAAATGCGCGCTTTCGCTCCCGCCCCATCTAAATTCGATCCGCGCCTGCCTGTCCCTGATCAACCGGCCGTTTGCCTCTGGCGGCGCGAAGCCGAACCATTTCACCTGCCTGCTGTCACAGGCGATCCGGGCGCGAGGGGCGATGCTGCCCTGGCTCGACACCTTATGCACCCACTTGTCCTTCAGGATCACGTCCGCCAGTTGCGCGGCGCTATCCTTCCATTTCAACCAGGACATGCTGGTCGAAGCAGGATGCCGCGCCTTGTCGAACAGCGCCATCCAGCCCTTCACCGCCGTGGCGATCGCAGCCGGATCAGGGTCATTGTCAAAGAAACAGGCATGATCGCCCGCCACTTCGCGGAACACCGGGATGTCACGCAGGATCATCGGCTTGCCACGCCGGGCCGCTTCGATGAGCGGGAGGCCGAAACCCTCCCCGTCCGACGCCGCAATCAGGCAATGACAGCGCTGATACACCGCTTCGAGATACTCGTCGCTGATGCCCGGCAACCAGAACAGCCGTTTGCCCAGTTCCGGGTGCGCCTTCAGCCGGCCCGCAAAATCGTCCATCCCCCAGCCCGGCCGGCCGACGATGAAGAGGGCGACATTCTCATAACCGGGGGTTTTCCACAGTGCCTCGAACGCATCCAGCGTCTGGCGATACCCCTTGCGCGGCTCGACCGTCCCGACCATCAGGAAAGAACGAAGGCCCTCAACCTTGCCGAGCACATCGCCCGCATCGCTAGGCATGCCCTTCGTCGGCGCGCTACTGGCCATGTCCGCGCCAGGGTGGAACCAGCCGATAAGAAAATCATCGGCCCGCTTTTCGCCATAGACCGAAAGATAGTCCTTCAGTTCGTCCGCCACCGCGCGCGAGACGCAGACGGCGCCGTCCGCACCGCTGACAACGCCGATCCAGTCGCGGAACTCGTCACACAACTCCGGCCGGAAACCTGCGGGACACAGCAACGGCAAAAGGTCGTGGACCACATGGTACACCGTCACGCCCTTGACGCGCAGATAGTGGCTATATTCGCGCGTCGCGATGGCAATGCCCGGATCAAGGCCCAGATACAGCAATATATCGCCATTCTGGAAATGCGCCTCATCTTCCGGCGGCACGGTGCCGACGCCGGACATATGATCCTTCGCCACGCAGAAGCCGACATCCTCTCGCATCGAATATACGGGGATGACGTCGTAACCGGAGGGCGAATTGTTCAACAGTTCCTGGCATATGGCCCGCGAGACCCGATCGATGCCCGGCCGGACATCGTGCATGTCCACGGCGCTGATATCGAGGTAGATGCGCGGCCGGCGGCTTACGGGCAGGCTTTCGGCGACCGAATGCGCGATCGCCGCCTTCGTTTCCTGACTGAATGCGGGCCATTCCCAGAACAGGCCGTCGCTCAGTTGCTCAACGGGATCGACCGTGTCGTCCCCGGTCGGCGGCTTGACCGAATCCAGCAGCCTCAGAAATGCCTTCGCCGCCTTCTCCCAGGAAAAGTCGGCCGCGCGCACGGCCGCGCGACCGGCCAGAGCCTCCCGCCAATCCTTGTCCTCCAGCAGCTTGACGATCAGGGCGGCCATACCCTCTTCGTCCTCCCCGTCGAACAGCGCGCTGTCGTCGCCGATAATCTCCGCGACGCTGCTCCCCTTCGCGCCCAATGTCGCGGTGCCGCATGCCATGGCTTCCAGCGCGGGTAGGCCAAACCCTTCATACCGGCAGGGGAACAGGAACCCGACCGCGCATTTGATCGCGTCGGGTAAATCGCTGTCCGCTATGAAACCCGGCCGTTTGACATGACCGGACAGATCGAGCGAGGCGATCAATGTATCGAAGTGCGGGGCATCGGCCACATCCCGGCCCGCGAGCACCAGCGGGGGCGCGTCGGGAATACGACGCCGGACCAGCGCATAGGCACGGACGAGCCGTTCGAGATTCTTGTGCTTTTCGCATCCGCCGAAATAGAAAAGATACCCCGGCGCCACGCCCAGACGCGCGAGCACCGCGTCCCTCGCCTGCCGGGACATGGGCAGGCTGTTGAAAATGTCGGTGTCCACGCCATTATGGATCGCGACCACCCGTTCGGGCGCGATCCCAACCTTATCCATGATCTGCTGGCGCACCGTTTCCGACATGGTGAGAAGGATGTCGCTGTTCCTGGCGGCCTCTATTTTGCCGCGATACCAGTCTCCCGTAACCCGGTCGGCGATATATTCAGGATGGAAATACGGCACGAGATCGTGAAGCGCGCTACAATATAGCGCCGAACTGGGGATCGTCCTCACTCCCGTGACCGAGGGATCGGACAACCCTTCCTGAAGGTTGGTCGAAAAAATCAGGTCGGGCGTGAAAGAGTTCAGAAAAATCTCCCGCGAAACCTGCGCGGCTTTCACGATGGCGGGATGCGGTCGCCCCCTGGCGTTGGGGTCGAAAAACTGCTGCCAAACGACGAAATGCTGCGGGTCCACCAATCCCTTGAACCGGCGGCGGACATCCAGAACCGCATCGGGAAACGCCCCATTGAGCGCGAGGATAATCTCATGCTTGCGCGCCCGGCCATTTTCGATGAGCAGGTTTTTTACAAGAGCTTCGGTATAACGGCCGACCCCACGCCCCGCGGAGAAGGGCGATTGCAGTCCCTGCATATCGATAATGATGCGCATCGTGACCCCTTAGCCCAACGCTGACAAAAGCGCCACGGTACGCGGCGGCAATCGCTTGAAATGCGCGGGAAACAGGATGTCCGGCGCCTCTATCGGCTTCATCCTGCCGTTCTGGTCCTGGTCCAGCGTGTGGACCAGATGGTCGAAACCCTCCGTCGGCCCGCCTTGTCCGTCTGTCAGGCCGAACCGCCTCTCCTGCTCGGCGTTCTGGCGAGCGGCCATGGTCGACATCAGCCTGGCGAGATATTGGCTTTCGATGCTGTCACTGGAAACGGAAACGGCACCGCCACCTACCAGATCGCCCTGCTGCGGCAGGGGTTGCGTATCTTCGTACTCGCTGTCGGTCCCGTGCAGTTCGGCTAAGTTCCGCTTTTTGCGAAGCTGGCGCGCCACTTGCCCCACGACACGCATCTTCACCCATCGCTCACGCCGTTGCAGCGCCGCCAGACCGGGTATGTCGGCCGCGAAGGCGCGCCCTTCCGCGGAACTGGCCAGATCGTCGATGATGCTCGCGCGATCAACGCCCAAACGCAACCGTCGGCGATAATGAACGAGGCCGTTCTCATCAGCGTCACGCCCAAGCAGGACGCGATATGCGGTACGAATAAACGCGTCACCCCGCAGCGCCATCAGCGTGTCCACCGTAATCTCGTCCATCGGCGGATGTTCGAAACGCTCCATCTGCCCGTCTTGTCCACCTGTCAGGCCGAACCGCCTCTCCTGCTCAGCGGTCTGCCGGCCGCCATACTGGCTTTCGATGCTGTCACTCGAAACGGCACCGCCACCTACCAGATCGCCGTGCTGCGGCAGGGGTTGCGTATCTTCGTACTCGCTGTCGGTCCCGTGCAGTTCGGCTAAGTTCCGCTTTTTGCGAAGCTGGCGCGCCACTTGCCCCACGACACGCATCTTCACCCATCGCTCACGCCGTTGCAGCGCCGCCAGACCGGGTATGTCGGCCGCGAAGGCGCGCCCTTCCGCGGAACTGGCCAGATCGTCGATGATGTTCGCGCGATCAACGCCCAAACGCAACCGTCGGCGATAATGAACGAGGCCGTTCTCATCAGCGTCACGCCCAAGCAGGACGCGATATGCGGTACGAATAAACGCGTCGCCCCGCAGCGCCATCAGCGTGTCCACCGTAATCTCGTCCATCGGCAGCATCACCCTCACTCAAAAGATATTTGGCCGGGAAAACGCCAGTGCAGCATTTTCCGACTCAACGGCATCTTGCGGATTGGTTCCCCCTGTCGGTCATTTAGATGTCGCGCCACATTTTTGTCGAGCGCAAATAACGGCGCGAACGCACGGTCGCGCACGGTCCGCCGGGCAGTCGCATGGCGGGATCGCAGCATGCCCGCGCCTTCGCAGCCACCGCCCAATTCCGCGACGTCCCCACTTGCCACTGACGGAAAAGCGCGCCAAGCACATGCCCGTGGCAAGACAGCCTTGAATGAGGATTGCGAGCGGATGACTTATTACGACCTTCTGATCGTGGGCGCCGGCCATGCGGGTGCGCAGGCGGCGATCGCCTCGCGGCAGCTGGGATTTGAAGGATCTGTTGCTATCATCGGCGACGAAAAAGACCCGCCTTACGAACGTCCGCCCTTGTCGAAGGAATATTTCGCGGGCGAAAAAGCTTTCGAACGCATCCTCATCCGCCCCGCCACCTTCTACGCCGAACGCAATATCGACCTGCTGCTGGGCAAACGGGTCAAGGCCGTCGACCCGGAGGGGAAATTCGTCACCATGGGCGACGAACAGGTCGGCTATGGCAAGCTGATATGGGCCACCGGCGGCAGCCCGCGCACCCTGACGTGCAGCGGCGCGGACGCAACGAACGTCCATGGCGTGCGGCGGCGCGACGATGTCGACGCGATGATCGCGCAGATCGACCGGATTCAGCATGTGACCGTCATCGGCGGGGGCTATATCGGCCTGGAAGCAGCGGCCGTCCTTACCAAGTTCGGCAAGAAGGTCGTCCTTCTGGAAGCGCTGGACCGGGTGCTCGCCCGTGTCGCGGGTGAAGAACTCTCCCGCTTCTTTGAACAGGATCATCGCGCCCATGGCGTCGACCTGCGCACCGGCGCGCGCATGGACTGTATCGAGGTGGTCGATGGCAAGGCGACCGCGGTCCTGATGGCCGATGGCGAACGGATCGCGACTGACATGGTTATCGTCGGCATCGGCATCATCCCGGAAACCGGCCCGTTGATCGCGGCCGGCGCGGCGGGCGGCAATGGCGTCGACGTCGACGAATATTGCCGCACCAGCCTGCCCGACATCTATGCCGTCGGTGACTGCGCGGCCCACGCCAACCGTTTCGCGCGCGGCGCCCAGATCCGGCTGGAGTCGGTGCAGAACGCCAATGACCAGGCAAAGACCGCCGTACAGCACATCATGGGCAAGGAAGAACCCTATGACGCGGTCCCATGGTTCTGGTCGAACCAGTATGACCTGAAACTCCAAACGGTCGGCCTTTCCACCGGCCACGACCAGACCATCCTTCGGGGCGATCCGGCCACGCGCAGCTTTTCCGTGCTGTACCTGCGCGGCGGCAAGCTGATCGCGCTCGACTGCGTCAACGCCGTCAAGGATTATGTGCAGGGCCGCGCCCATGTGCTGTCGGGCGCCGTGCTCGACCAGGCGCAACTGGCCGATGCGGGCGTGCCGTTGAAGGAGGTCGGGCTCGCCTGAGCCTATGCGGGCGACATGGCCCGTTACGCTGTCGGCACATCTGCTCTTTGCACCGAACCGATTAATTTCGGGTCGAAGGGCGTGGTCTGGTAGATGTCGTTGATCCAGTTTCCCATCAGCAGATGGGCATGGCTGCGCCAGCGATTTCGTGGCGGCCGCGCGGGGTCGTCGTCTGGGAAATAATGCGCCGGCATCTGCCTGCCCCCATCCCGCAGATATTCGTCAGCCAGGGTGCGCGTGTCATATTCCAGATGGTTGAACATATGCAGGAAACCATGGCGCGGATCGTGCACCAGGCACGGTCCCGCATCCTCGCTGTCCAGCAAAAGCCGCAGGTCCCGGCGGGAAAGCAGGGCGTCCCGCCGTATTTCCGCCCGACGGGATACCGGAATGACCGGATCATCCGAAAAGCCCAGCAGATAGGGCGATGACGGCGCAAGATTACGGTGGCGGAACACCCCCAGCGCCTTGCGGTCCAGCACATGCTTGGCCACACCGTGAAAATGATGGAGCGCGGCCTGCGCCGCCCAGCATATGGCGAACGTGCGATGCACATGCGCCTGCGTCCAGTCCAGGATAGTCTGAAGCTCCCGCCAGTAGCCGACCTCTTCGAACGGGAGATGCTCGACCGGCGCGCCGGTGATGACAAGTCCGTCGAAACGCGCGTCGCGCACATCGCGCCAGGGACGATAGAACGCCCGCATATGATCGGCGGACGTGTTGCGCGACTCATGGTCCGTGATCCGCACCAGCGTCAGTTCGACCTGCAATGGCGTGGCGCCCACCAGGCGGGCAAGCTGTGTTTCCGTGTCGATCTTGTTGGGCATCAGATTCAGCAGCGCGATGCGCAGCGGGCGGATGTCCTGTCTGACCGCGTCGGTTTCCCGCATGACGACGATACCTTCAGCTTCCAGAATCGGGCGGGCGGGCAGGTCGTCGGCTATTTTGATGGGCACGTCACGTCATTCCGTCATGGCGGGCGACGTTCGGTGGCTGGGTCCGCTTCATTGCCGGATCGGCCACATCCTCCTTAAGGAGTGCCACCTTGCCCGGATTGGCAGGTTGGCGTCGAGCGTCGCTCAACTCTTGATGCTGTCGCGGCTTTAGCTGCGCCCGCCGGATTTGGCAATCGCCACGTCGGGGCGGATATATCGGCCTATAATTCGCCGCGCGCGCGCCTGATCTCAAACCATTTGCGTACATTCTCATTATGCTGCTGATAGGTATCGGCAAAAATATGCCCGCCCTTCCCGTCCGCCACGAAATAGAGCGCCTTCGTTTCGGCGGGATGCAGCACCGCCGCAATCGACAGCTTGCCGGGATTGGCAATCGGCCCCTTGGGAAGGCCAACCATGGCATAGGTGTTATAGTCGTTGACCGCCGCGATCTCCGACTTGCGGATACGCCGGCCCAGCGGTTTGCCCCGCGTGATCGGATAGATGATCGTCGGGTCGGCCTGAAGCATCATGTTCGCGCGCAGCCGATTGCCATAGACGCCCGCGACCATCGGCCGTTCCTCGGGCAACGACGTCTCCTTCTCGACGATGCTGGCGAGGATGACAGCTTCGCGCGGACTTTTCGCGATGGCGTTGGGAGCACGTTCCGCCCAGAGCGTGGCCAGCGTCCGCGTCATCGCGGCCTGCATGCGCGCCAGCACCCGCGCGCGCGGCTCGCCCTTGTCGAACGCATAGCTGTCGGGCAGTACGCTGCCCTCCTCCGGCACGCGGATTTCACCCGTCAGCTGGTCGTTCGCCATCAGCCGTTCATAGACCAGGATCGACGGCATGCCTTCAGGGATGGTGATAAGACGCGTCACGGTCTTGCCACCCTGAAGGATGGACAGGATGTCCGCATTGCTGGCTCCGGCAGGGATGATGAATTCCCCCGCCTTGATGGGCTTGCCCGCGCCCAGGATCTTCGCCCGCGTGAGGAACGCGTCGGCCGATCGTACGGCACCCGCCCGTTTCAGCAGGACGGCGGCGCTCGTCAATGTCGTCCCGTCGGGTACGACCAGTTCGACATCCGCCCTGGCTGGCCCCTTTTCCGACCAGCCATAGAAGAAGCGAAAGGCGACGAAGGCGGCGACAAGCAGGCCCGCGGCCAGAATGACGCAGCCAAGCCGCCGCACCGGCCGGACCTCAGACCGACTTCATGATCAGCGACGCGTTCGTCCCGCCAAAACCGAAGCTGTTGTTCAGCACGGCGCGCACCTTGCGCTCCCTGGCGACATGCGGGACGAGATCGACGCCGGCACAGCTTTCGCTCGGTTCGTCGAGATTCAGCGTCGGCGGCACGATCTGGTCGCGCAGGGCGAGGATGCAGAAAATGCTCTCCACAGCGCCGGCGCCGCCCAGCAGATGGCCGATAGCCGATTTGGTGGAACTCATCGACATGGTGCCGATGGCATCTCCGAACAGGCGGCGCACCGCCCCCAGTTCCAGCTCATCACCCAGCGGGGTCGACGTGCCGTGGGCATTCACATAATCAATATCTTCAAGGGCCAGACCCGATTTCCTGAGCGCCATCTGCATCGAACGGAACGCGCCCGACCCTTCCGGGTGCGGCGCCGTGACGTGATAGGCGTCGCCCGACAGACCATAGCCGACCACCTCGGCATAGATGGTCGCACCGCGCGCCTTGGCCCGCTCATATTCCTCCAGCACCACGACGCCGGCACCTTCACCCATCACAAAGCCGTCGCGATTGACGTCATAGGGGCGACTGGCCTTTTCCGGCGTGTCGTTGAAGCCGGTGGACAAGGCGCGCGCCTGCGCGAAGCCGGCGATGCCAATCGGGCAGATCGCGCTTTCCGCGCCGCCCGCCAGCATCACGTCGGCATCGTCCATCGCGATCATCCGCGCGGCGTCGCCAATGGAATGGGCGCCGGTGGAACAGGCGGTCACGACGGCATGATTGGGGCCCATCAAACCATATTTGATCGAAACCTGACCGGAAATGAGGTTGATCAGCCGACCATGGACGAAATGCGGCGACACGCGGTTGGGGCCCTTATTGGCCAGGACCAGCGATTCGCTCTCGATACCCGGCAGACCGCCGATACCCGATCCGATCGAGCAGCCGGCGCGCAGACGCTCCTCCTCGCTCATGTCGAGCAACCCCGCATCCTTGAGCGCCTCGCTCGCCGCGGCGATGCCAAAGACGATGAAGGGGTCAACCTGACGCTGGATCTTGTGGTCCACTTCCAGGCCGGGGTCGAAGCCATAGGCATGGTCGGCCGGCTTCACTTCGCAAGCGATGCGGCATTTATAATCGGTGGCATCAAAGCGGGTGATTGCGGCGGCGCCGGATTTCGACGCGAGGATGTTTTTCCAGGTGGTTTCGACATCTCCGCCCAGCGGGCTCACCATGCCAAGGCCGGTTACGACGACACGACGCATATCCTTGCTCCGAAATGCTCTTGGGCTTTACGCCGCTCCCCGGCCTGTCAGGCCGCATGTAGGACGGCGCGCCAGATACGAAAAGGCTCCCCGAAACCGGACCCTGCCGGACAAGAGGAGCCATTTCCCTGATGCAACGGGCGGCCTGCCCGGAAAACGTCAGGCCGCGAACCGTCTTACTGCTTGCTGTCGATATAGTCGATCGCATCCTTGACGGTGGCGATCTTCTCAG
>JBFWMJ010000080.1:0-12568 GCA_050251675.1 Sphingobium sp. | reverse complement strand
CTGGCGATCGCGATGATCGCGGCGATCGGCTTTTCCGGTTTCGTGTCGCTCAGCCTTGTGCCCATGCTCTGTTCCAAGATGCTCTAAGGGTCGGAACGTGGCCGGCTGGCGCGCTGGGTCGACACGCGTTTCCAGCAATTTGAAGGGGCTTACGGCCGGCGGCTGGACGCGGTTCTGCGCAGGCCGCTGATCCCCTTGGCGGGGATCGCGGCCTTCCTGGCGCTGGCCGGCGTGTTTTTCACGGTTATCCCCAGCGAACTGGCGCCGGTGGAGGATACTGGCGTGATCGACGGCGGGATCAGCGCGGCCGAAGGCACCGGGTTCGACCGCATGCTGGACTATATGCTGAAGATCGAGAAGGATCTGAAGCCCCTGCGCGACGATGGCACGCTGCACAATCTGATCGTTCGCACGCCCGGCGGCTTCGGGGTCAGGGATGATTTCAACAGCGGCAATGTGATTGCCTTCCTACGGCCCTGGGAAGATCGCACGGTCACCACCGCGCAGGTCGCCGACACCATCAACAGGATCATCGCGGAGCAGCCCGGCGTGCGCGGCAACGCTTCGCCCCGGTCGGGGCTGGGCCGGGGACGGGGCCTGCCGGTCAATCTGGTGATTGCCGGGTCGACCTATGAAGGGCTGGCCGCCGCGCGCGACCGGATCATGGCGGCGGCCGCATCCTATCCCGGACTGGTCAACCTCGACAGCGATTACAAGGAGACCAAGCCGCAGATGCGGGTGGAGGTCAACCAGCAGAGGGCAGGCGATCTGGGCGTGTCGGTGAACGACGTCAGCCAGGCGCTCCAGAGCCTGCTGGGGTCGCGCCGCGTCACCACCTATGTCGACCGTGGCGAGGAATATCGCGTGCTGGTGCAGGCCGACCGGACGGAGCGCGAGACGCTGGCCGATCTGGAACGCATACAGGTCCGCACGCGCGACGGCGCGCTGGCGCCATTGTCCGCATTGGTGACGGTGCGGGAAGTGGCCGGTCCCCGTCAGCTCAACCGGTATAATAAATTGCGGGCCATCACCCTGACGGCGGCGCTGGCGCCAGGCGCTTCGTTGGGCGAAGCGCTCGGCTGGCTGGAAGGGCAGGCGAGGCAGGCGCCCGAAGTGCTGGCGATCGGTTATCGCGGGGAAAGCCAGTCGTTGCGTGAAACGGGCAGTTCCATCTGGCTGGTCTTCGGCCTGACCATCGTCATCGTCTTCCTGTTGCTGGCCGCGCAGTTCGAAAGCTTCATCCACCCCGGCGTCATCATCGCCACCGTGCCCCTGGCGGTGGCGGGAGGTGTGCTGGGCCTGGTGCTGACGGCGGGGTCGATCAACCTCTACAGCCAGATCGGCATCGTCATGCTGGTCGGGCTGGCAGCCAAGAACGGCATATTGATCGTCGAATTCGCCAACCAGCTGCGCGACGAAGGGATGGACGTCGCCGCCGCGATCCGTCAGGCCGCCGTGCGGCGGCTGCGCCCCATCCTGATGACGTCGATCGCGACCGTCATTGGCGCTGTGCCATTGGTCCTGGCCGGCGGCGCGGGGGCGGCCGCGCGCCACAGCATCGGCGTGGTGATCGTGTTCGGCGTGTCGTTTGCGACGCTGATCACGCTGTTCCTCATCCCCATCGTCTATTCGCGGGTTGCGGGACGCACGGTTTCTCCGCAAACCGTTAGCCGGCGGCTGGAGTCGGCGCTTGGGGATTCGCCTGAAAGCCGCTGAGTGACGGATGACAACGGGGGTGGAACAGGCTGCCAATGAACGAGATCGCGTCACCGGGTCAGTTGCGCCTCGCTTATCTGCGCTGGGCGCTGGTCACCGTACCGGCGATCGTCTTCCTCGGTTTCCTGTCCGGGCGGTTCGCCAATAGCGGTTCGGGCAATCGCTGGTTCGCGGCGCTGGAAAAACCGGCGCTGATGCCACCCGACGCGGCATTCGGGATCATATGGACCATCCTCTACGTCCTGATTGCCCTCGCTCTGGCCATGGTGCTGCATGCGCGGGGCGCACGGTTGCGGGGTGCGGCGATCGCGCTGTTCCTGGCGCAACTGGCGCTGAACCTGCTATGGTCTCCGCTCTTTTTCCGCGCGCATCAGGTTGGCAATGCTTTCATCCTCATCCTGCTGATCTTCGCGGTGGCGGCGGTCACGGCCGCCCTGTTCCTGCGCATCCGGCGCGGCGCGGGGCTGTTGCTGCTGCCTTATCTTTTTTGGCTGGCCTTTGCCGGATGGCTCAATTTCGATATCGACCGGCTCAATCCGGGCGCTGAAACACTTGTCGCCCCGGCGCTGCGTACCCAGATATAGCCATGAAACGGGGCGCGCCAGCGCGCCTGCCATCAAGGAATGAACAGCATGCAAAGCGAGAACCGCCTTTTCGACGATCTGGCGAAGCTGGTGAACGGCGCAGCCGGAACGATTGCGGGCGTCGGCCGGGAATTTGAATCCAATGCGCGGGAAAAAGCGCGCGAATGGGTCGGCGGGCTGGATTTCGTCAGCCGTGAGGAATTCGACGCCGTCAAGGCGCTGGCCGCCGCGGCGCGCGAGGAAGTGGATATGCTCAAGGCGCGGATCGACGCCCTGGAAGGCAAAAGCCCGGAAGTCGTCACCAAGGTCGTGCGGGCCGCCAGGAGCAAGGCGAAGGACGGCGAATAAATCGTTTGGGCCGTGCCCGCTTACTTCCCGCCTGTCCTTTCTGTCTGCGCGATGATAAGGGCGCGCAGATGATGGACAGCGACGCGTTTGAAAATAGCGGGCACGAGGCCGCACCCATCGATATGCTGGCCGCCTATTTCGAGGCGCATGGCTGGAATTTCGATGAAGTCGGCGAGGATGAAATCGTCGCGAGCACGCAGGGAAGCTGGGCGCAATATGAACTGCGCGGCATCTGGCGTGACGAGGATCAGGTGCTTCAACTGCTGGCGATGCCGGACATCCGGGTGAATGACGACAAGCGCGCGGCGGTTTACGAGACGCTGGGCCTGATCAACGAGCAGTTGTGGCTGGGCCATTTCGAACTCTGGTCGTCCAGCGGGATCGTGCTGTTCCGTCATGGGGCGCTGTTGGGGCAGGGCGGCACGCTGACGCTGGATCAGGCGCAGTTGCTGGTCGAAACGGCGATCGATGAATGCGAACGCTTCTATCCGGTGTTCCAGTTCGTGCTGTGGGGCGGAAAAAGCCCGGCGGAAGCGATTGCCGCCAGCCTGATCGAAACGCGCGGAGAGGCGTGAGCGTGTTCGCCATGACCGATCGCCCGCCGGAACCATTCTTCCCTTCGCACCTCTTTCTGGTCGGCTGCGGCAATATGGCGGGGCAGATGCTGGCCCGCTGGCTTGCCTGCGGGCTGGATGCCGCCCGCGTCACGGTGCTGCGGCCAAGCGGTCGGGCCGTGGCCGATGGCGTCCGGGTCGTGACCGCGCCACCCGCCGCGCTGCCTGCCGGCACGCTGGTGATGCTGGGCATGAAACCGCAGCAATTGGACACGGTTGCCGCCGATCTTGCTCCGCTATGCGGCGGGGATGTGGCGATCCTGTCCATTCTGGCCGGGACGCCGCTGGCTGATCTGCGCCATCGATTCCCCGATGCCGCCGCGCTGGTGCGAGGGATGCCCAATCTGCCGGTTGGTATCGGCCGGGGCGTGACCGCCCTGCATGCCGATGACGCCGCACCGGCGGCCACGCGCGATATGGTCGATGCGCTCGCCGCGACACTCGGGCTGGTCGAATGGATCGCGGATGAGGCGATGTTCAACGCAGTGACCGCTCTATCGGGTTGTGGTCCCGCCTTTCTGTTCCGGTTCGCCGATGCGCTGGCGCGGGCGGGGGAAACGATCGGCCTGCCCGCCGACCAGTCGGCGCGCATGGCGGCAGCCACGGTGGAGGGTGCCGCCGTCATGGTCAGGCAGGCGTCCGATAGTCCCGCGATGCTGGCCGATCGGGTGGCCAGCCCCGGCGGCATGACGCGAGAGGGGCTGAACATCCTTGATCAGGATGATCGGCTGCTCAATCTCCTGATCGACACGCTGGTCGCGGCTCGGGACCGGGGCGAGGCGATGGCGCCACGGTGAAGCCGGCGCCGCCCTGTCACGGCCGTTCCAGGGCGAAACGGCATTCAGTAGATGGCGTGACGAAAATGGCGGTTTTTCGTGACCCGGAGCGCAGCCTGCTTACGACAGGTGCGTAGCGGAAGGACGAAAAACCGCCATTTGCAGGCGGTCAGTGCTGAATGCCGATCCGCCCGTGGCGAAGCGTCACCGCGTCACTGCTCGTTCTTAAGGTCCCGGCCGGCCTTTTCCAGAGTCTCGCCGACTTTCTGCTTCGCTTCGCCAGCCTGCCGTTTGGCATCCTGGGCGGCGTTGCTGGCGGCGGCGCTCACCCGGTCGGCGCCTGCATCGATCGCCGCCCCGGCATTGTGCAGCCCGGAATCGATATGATCGCGCGCGCTATGGACGCCGTTGCTGATATCGTCGCCCACCGCATGGCCGGCATTTTCCAGATTGTCCGACGCTTTTTCGGAACAGCCGGCAAGGGCGCCGAGCGAAAGGGCGGCCGAAAGAACAAAAAGGGGCGTGCGCACAACAAATCTCCTCCATTCAAGGGACGGTCACGGGATATAGCATCGAAGCGGCAGGAAGTTGCGCGAAAAATGCGGTCAGCCGCCGCGCAGCCCCAGCACCATCGAGCGGTCCGGTTCGGGGATGAGCCCTTCCAGAACCCGCCAGAAGCCCGTCACCGACCCTTGCCCCGCCAGCGCATAGGCGGCCGCCATCTTTTCGCGCAGGGCTTGGAACAGTTCAGCTTCCAGCGCCGCCCCGGCGGGACTGAGCCGCAGTAATTTCTGCCGCCGGTCGCTTTGCCCCTGCCGGCTTTCGATATAGCCGCGCTCGATCAGTTCGTTCAGCACCCGCCCCAGCGACTGTTTGGTGATGGCCAGCAGCCGAAGCAGGTCCTTGACCGTCAGGTCGGGCTGGCGCGAGATAAAATAGAGCGCCCTGTGATGCGCGCGTCCCAGGCCCTGCAACGCCAGTTTCTCGTCGATCGAGCGCGTCAGATTGCTATAGCCGAAATAGAGCATTTCGATGCCGCGCCGGATTTCGTCCTCTCGCAGGAACAGCGGGGACGCAGGCGTGATCTGGGTGGATAGGGGAGGATTCTGGCTGGTCATGGCCTGCAACTATAGTCGCGGCGCGGCGGGAAGGAAGCATGCAGGCCGCGCATCATGACATATAGCGATGATGACCGGGGTTTTCTTTCACGCGTCACACGTTATAGGGCGCACACGCGCGCCGTAGACCGGCGCTGCTGGGGCGTCGCCAAGCGGTAAGGCAGCGGCTTTTGATGCCGCCATTCGCAGGTTCGAATCCTGCCGCCCCAGCCAGTTCTCTCAACCAACGCCAGTTTCCTCGACAGACGGCCGATGCGGGCGGCCGGGATATCGGGCGTCGCTGGTGTCATATGATATGTGGCCGGCGCGGGCGGGATCATATCCGCCGGGCGATGGCGCCGGCGGCCCAGCCCATGCCGACCGCCAGCGCTATGGCGGCCAGGCCGTAGAGCAGCGACCATTGATCCGCAGCGATCGCCATGAAACGTTCAAAGCCGGATTTGCGGATAGCGATGTCGCGCACCGCCGCCGCCACGACGCGCCCATCCTGCACCAGAAAGGTTTCGGCGGTATAATCCCCGACGATGACGCGGGCCGACAGCGGCAGGCGCGCGCGGTAGAGGACGCCGTCCGTTATTTCCACGGCGCCCGGACGTTCCAGATACAGGCCGGCGCGCTGGCGCAGGTCGACAAGGCCCGCCTGGAACCGATTCTGTTCCGCGCTGTCGTTGATCGATGCGGGCGACAGTTGCAGCTTGTCCAGTCCCAGTTCGTAGATGGCGGCCGTGCGTTCGTCGACGATCCGGTCGATCGGCCGGGACGATGCCATGGCGTAGAAGCTGGGCGCGGAACGGAACCGCATGCTGTCGGCGTTGATCCATATGCCGGCGACCTTCTGCTTTTCCCGCATCCTGATCGACTGGTCGGGACCTTTCAACACGACGATGACGTCGGCGGGCCGCTCCGGCTTGCGGCCGTCGGGATAGAGGATGGCGCCGAAGAGCAGCAGGTCGGCGCCGGTGAAACTATACTGGATCTCCACTTCGCGCTGCGACACGTCGGGCACCAGCATCGGCGCATCGGCGGCGCCGGTCAGCAGGGCCAGCGGGAGGAGGCGCAGGAGAGCGCGGCGGCGCGTCACAGTTCGACCGTGTAGATTTCGTCCGGCCGCCATCCTAGGCCGAGCGCCATGCGCGCCGCCACGATCAGCACGATCAGCGCCAGCAGCATGCGCAGATATTCGGGCCGCACCGACATCGAGATGCGGGTGCCGACCTGCGCGCCGATCACGCTGCCGATCAGGAGCAATATGGCCAGCACCAGGTCGACCGCCTTGGTGGTGAGCGCGTGCATCATGGTCGTGGCCATGGTGACGAACAGGATCTGAAATAGCGACGTGCCGACGACCGACTGGGTGGCCATGCCCAGCAGATAGAGCATCGCCGGCACAAGGATGAAGCCGCCGCCCACGCCCAGCAGCATGGTCAGGATGCCGGTGGCCATGCCGAGCAGGAGCGGGGCGAGCGGCGAGATATACAGGCCCGACTGGTAGAAGCGCCACCGCATCGGCAGGGCGGCGACGAGCGGGTGATGGCGCCGCTTGCGCGCCTGAGGCCGTCGGCCCGTCCTGATCGCCCTGAGCGCCTGGATCGATTCCATCGCCATCAGCGTGCCGATGGACCCCAGCATGAGGACGTAGAGCAGGCCGATGACCGTATCGATCTGGCCCAGCGATTGCAGCAGCCGAAACAGCAGCACCCCTATGCCCGCGCCAATGACACCGCCGGCGATCAGCACGCTGCCCATACGGACATCCACCGTGCCGCGTTCCATGTGCGTGACCACGCCCGAAACGCTGGCTCCGGTGATTTGCGATGCGGCCGACGCGGCGGCGATCGTCGGGGGAATGCCGTAGAAGATCAGCAGGGGGGTGGTCAGGAAACCGCCGCCGACGCCGAACATCCCCGACAACAGCCCGACCACCCCGCCCAGCGCGATGATCACCAGCGCGTTGACCGACAGATTGGCGATAGGCAGGTAAACGTCCATGCCCGTTGGAGTTAGCGCCAAGCCGGTGGGATAGGAAGGCCGGGCGGCTAAAAATCGGCGGCGAGGGTGATGGCCAGGCCTGATGACGGCGCGGCGGTGCCGGCGATCCGCGCGCGCCATTCCACCGACAGGCGGCTGGCTAACGGCGCGGACGGCAGGCGTATCTGGATTTCGGGACCCAGATCAAGGCGTGAGACGCCCGGTTGCGCCCCGCCCGACAGGCTGGCACCCAGCCGCAGGTGTTGCGTAGGTTTCAGGACGAAGGCCGAAAGCTTGCCATCGATGAAGCGGTCCATGGAATGCAGGCCGACGAAACCGGCCTGGGCATAGCCTTCCGTCTCTATCGACGTCGCCACCGCTACCGGCCCGAAACCGCCGGCCACGATCACGGCCATGGCGTCGCGCGCACCCGAGCCCAGCGCTATCCGGCGTTCGACGGCCAGGCTGACGGGAACGCGCCGCGTCGGCTGAACCGCAAACCCCAGCGCGGCTTCCGGCGCGGCGGGGCGTGTGAGCGCGGTGGTAACGCGCGTATAGGCGAACAGTGTGCCGGGACCCACGGATGTAAGCGCGGTGTCCAGCCGGACGCCCGCCTGAGACCCGCCCAGTCGCCCAGGCGGCGCATAGCCGGTGCCGGGACCACTGCCGTCCCGCCACAATATCCAACTGCTCATCCGCCACCTGTCGGTGGGCACTCGCGATGTCCCTGGCGGCGCGGACAGCAAATGGTCGGAAACGGCGTCCGCGATGTGCGGATCGCCATGATGGCGATCGGCGAAGGACCGCGGGGCGGGGAGGAAGGCCATCAGGTCCACGGTCGTGGCGTCGGCCGCCTGTACCGGCCCGCCGGAACGGTTGCGCAAGATCCGCGCGGGCGGGCGATCGCGGGACGCCGCGCGCAAAACCATGGCCGGGCGGGCGACAGCCGTTTCGATGGCCGGGAAGGGGTGCCCCGCTTTGTCGGCCGGTCGTTCCGGCGCCGCCGCTCCTGTATCGAAAGGGCCTGTATCGAAAGAGCGCGTGTCGACAGGGGTATTCCGGTGCGCGAACGGCGTGAAGTCGCCATGCAGGGCGACCCGCGACCCGGACCAGGCGAGGAGAAACAACAGGAGGAAGCGAACGGGCCTGCCCCGGCCGGATGCGCGAGTCTCCGTCACTTCGTGCTGCGCATGTCGGGAAAATGATGCTGCGTCTTGTCCCAGACCAGCCGGGCGCCGAACAGCGACCTTGTATAAAGCCACAGGGCGCGCCGTGCCGCCATTATCGCGATGATATTGGCGATGAAGGTGCGCGGTATGGCGGCAAAACCCTGCCGCCATCCATAAACGAGGCCCGCGCAGACAGCGCGCGCGCCGATCCGCCAGACCATCAGTATCAGGTTCAGCCCGAGCAACTGGATCATGCCGGGCGAAAGCGGGAGGGCGGGCACCGGCCGGAACAATGCGATGAGCGTCAGCGTCGCCCACAACAGCAGGGCGGCATAGGCGGCGACCAGGATGATCGCGGCGATCACCATGCGCCGGTCGCGCATCCGCATCCACCATTCTGCCGCACTGCCGTGCCATCCCATGCGGTCCCAGCCCGCCAGTGCTATACCGATCATCCAGCGCGCCTTCTGCCTGACCGCGGCGCCTATGCTGTCAGGGAAATATTCCCGTGTGGCGACCAGTTCGCCATGCGCGTCGCGTATCCGCACGAAAATGCCCTGTCCGCCCATCGCGGCGATGCGCAGCCCTGCCTCATAATCCTCGGTAAGGGAGCCGGGGTCGAACGGTCCTCCATGGGCGGCGTTTACCAGCCGGCCCAGCACCTGCCGGGAAAAGGCGCAGGCAACGCCCGCCGATGGGATCGACGCGCCCAATGCCTCGCGCACGACCAGCGATTTGCCATGCGCTTCAAATCAGTGTGCGTTAGCGTAGTTATGCGGTGCGGGCTTGTCCGGTGGCCAGGCCAAGGATGACATCCATCTGGCGGACGACTTCAATGATCGCGCCGCGCTTTTTGTCCTGATTGGGATGTACCACGATACGGGCGATCATAGCCCGGAGGCGGGGGACGGCTTCCAGCTTGGCTTCGGGTGCGGCCAGCGCGTTTTCCAGTTCCTCTACCTGCTGGCGATAGGCCTCTTCCATTTGAGGATGGAGGGCCAGGACGGTTGGGACAGCGTCCATGTTCGCAAGATCACGAGTCAGACGATCCACATCCTCGCGCGCGGCGGACAGCATATCGCGGATCTCGGAAAATTCGCTACCGCCATCTGAAAATGCTTTCAGCATGCGCTCTTTCCGCCGCGTCGTTTCCTCCAGCTGGCGTTCTATCCGGCCCCGATCGCGAGCAAGGTCGGCAGCAGCGCGGGCGAAGTCGCGATGATATTCGCGGACATAGGCGCTTACCACATCCGGCGCCAACAGGCCGGTTTTCAGGTCGGCGAGCACCCGCCTGTCAAAATCCGCGCGATCCACCAGGCGATTGTTAGTGCAGGCCCCGCCATAACGACGCCTGCTGCACCCCCAATGCCTTCCGCTGGCAATGATGAAAGGCCCGCCACAAACGCCGCAGACGGCCAGTTTTGAGAAGATATGCTTCGGTCGTCGTGCGCGTTGCGGCTGGGTGGTGCTGGACGCTTCCAGTTGATCCTGAACCTGTTGCCACAGTTCATCGCTGATGAGGCGCATGGAAGGCACCGGAACGCGTATTACATCCTCTTCGCCATTGTAGCGCATCAGGCGGCGCCGCGTCTGCGGATTGACCGCCACGCGGCTGCGGCCATAGGTCAGGACACCGATATAGATTTCGTTGCGCAGTATCCCGCGCTTGTGCTTCTTTTCGCCGGCGATCGCCGTGGAATGCCATACCGCTCCGCGCGGCGCTGGCACCCCGTCGCGGTTGAGATCGCAGGCGATGGCGAACGGGCTTTTGCCGCCGGCGTATTCTCTGAAAATGCGCCGGACGATATCCGCCCGTTCCGGTTCTATCTCTCGCAGGCCGCGAACGATGCCGCCCTTATCGTCCAGCCTGTTCGCCTGCGCGTATCCGTAGGGGATGGAGCCGCTGGAGCGGCCCTGCTTCACCGTCCCGATCTGGCCGCGCCGCACGCGCTTTGCCAAATCCGTTCGAAATTGGGCATCCATGAACCCTTTAACAAGGCCGATCATCGGCGTCACCGTGCCGTCGAACAGGGTGAAAAGGCGGGCGCCGGCAAACTCGATCCGTTCCCGCAGTGTATGGGCGTCAGCGACGTGCCGGGTTATCCGGTCGGTAGATTCGGCCAGCACCTGATCTATGCCGCCGGCTTCGACCATGCGCATCATGGCATTTAGTCCGGGCCGCTGATCAGCGCCTATGCCGGCAGCGCCGGAGATCGCCGCATCCTCGAATGTCCCGACGACCAGCCAGCCTTCCTTATCCGCGCGCTGGCGGCACAGGGCTATCTGATCGGCGATCGATCGGGGGTTCTGGCTTTCATTGCTGAATCGGGCGTAGATGACCGTCCGCATTGCTGTCTCCATCCTGGGCACCCCGCGCCGGAGCCATGCGGGCGGCGCGAAGGGTGGCAATGTCCCTTGCAACCTGCGCCCGCGCAAGTGCCTCCGCAAAGGCGATCAGCGCGCGGTCGGGCGCGGCGGTGCGGTGGGGAGACATGCTCATGCAGAGGTCCGCGCCCGTCGCCCCATTCTGGCGTCGTGGTGGAAGGCCAGATATTGGGCCATGCCCCTCCAGAGGCCGCGCCATGGCGGGTTGCCGGGCAGTTCGCTGGCGTAGACCGCGCGAATATCCTCCAGCCGCTCGGCATTTTCTAACAGCGTGAGGAATTGCGTGACGGACTGACCGTGCAGGTCGCTCAGGAAGTGGAGGTCCTTTATCTCCTGGCAGGATTTGCGGACATCGGGCGGCATGCCCGCCACTGTCTGGCGGAGCGCACTACCGTAGCGCCGGATGCTTTCTTCCAGCACCGCAACCTTCTCTTCGATCGCCGCAGTCCAGTTGCCTTCCCCTGTCACGACCCATCGCCAATCAGCGACGATCGCGCGCCAGATGCGAATTTCATTCGCGGCGTCCTGTTCCGTCATCCGGCAGGCGGCTACCAGAGCGGGATACTGATTTACCCGCCGGTCAAGAGCTGCTTGGGTTTCTTCTAGCAACTGCGCGAAACTTGCGCGAATGTCCTCGATCGGATCAATCACGTCGCCACCTCAAATCCCTGCGACGTGCGCGTGCCTATAATCTCGTGATTTCTTGTGTGGGTGAAAGGTATGGCATCCCAACCGTCATATTTGGCGGCAGTTGATATGCGAGCTTCTATGATCTGGACGACATCACCTTCATCGGTGTTACGCAATGCTTCCTCTATCGCAGCTTGTCGGGTGGGCTGCTCGACAGCAACCTCGTAATTCCATTCGCCGACGATGCCGGCCCACCAGTGCCAATCAGACGGCATGATATGTCTCCTTCACTGCATCGCTGATGCGCGCGATGGCGGTTTCGAAGTGTCGGGGGTTGCGTTCGATGCCGGTGAAGATTTTGCCGGCGCGGACGGCGGCGACGCCGGTGGAGCCGGTGCCCATGAACGGGTCTATCAGAGTGCGACCGGACACGTTCCGCACGATCTTGTCCATGACGATCTCCGGCTTGACGGTCGGGTGGTCATATCGCTTTGCTGGGGTGGTGCCAGACATCACCCAACGATGCATGTCGTGATGATCGCCGACCGGGTGCCAGGGCGCGTTCCACGCGTGAACGAACGGCTCCACGTCCGCGAGATAATGCTTGTTGCGCATGGGGCTGGGGTTCTTTTTGATCCAGCCAAGCAAACAGAAGCGGTTATAGCGCGAAGCGATGTAGCCAAGCAGTTCGGGCAGCTGGTCGTTGTGGCAGAAGATCACCACGGATCCCGCGCGGAGCGGGTTCACGATCGACAGGTCAAAGCCCTGATCAAGGCCCTGCTCCACGATCATGGTTGCGCCGGTCCGGCTTTTCCGAAACGCGCCGCCGCCGCGATTGTCGAAGCGATATTGCGGGTCCATCACTTCCGCGTCGAAAAATCCGAGGCGGGAGCGAATGGTGTAGGCGTCCGTGCAGTACAGGGTGTGCGGTCCAATGTGGGCGACGGTCATGTCGCTTTCGGGCGCGCCGGCGTCGAGGTCCGTGAGGAGCGCGGTCATATCCTTCCTCCATCCGGGATGGTCGCCTGGTCGTTGTTGCATGTGTCTAGGTGCTGCGAAGCCTTCTTGGCGAACGAGTTCAGCAGCAGCTTCGCTGTGGCGAGGTCGCAGGATGTCGCTGCCTCGGTGTAGATGTCGCCGACGCGAAGAGCAGTCCTATAGGTCGGATAGGTGAGCTTGGCTTTGTGGTGCTCTGTGAGTCCCTTTAGAATATCGCGAGCATCCGTCCCACTCAGTAGTTGTTGGTGGACATATTCGACG
>JBFWMJ010000079.1:0-12966 GCA_050251675.1 Sphingobium sp. | reverse complement strand
ACGCATTATTTCGATGACTCCGTCTTTGCGCTCTTCTCGCGCAGCAGCAGCGCCCGTGCAAGCAGGATCAGCACGCCAAAGGTTATCGCCACATCGGCAAGGTTGAAAATCAGGAAGGGGCGCCATTCGCCGAAGTGCAGATCGGCATAATCGACCACATAGCCCAACCGCATGCGATCGACGATGTTGCCGATCGCCCCGCCCAGCACCAACCCCAGCGCCACGACGTCCTGGCGCGCTTTTTCGCGCCACATCCACACCGCGACGAACCCCGCGATCAGCACCGTCATGCCAACCAGCGCCCACCGCATCACATGGGTGTCGGCATGGAACAGCCCCATGGAAACACCCCGGTTTTCCAGCCAGCGCAAGCGGAAGAACGGTATGATATCGATCCCGTCCGCGCGGCTGCGCAGCGCCAGCGGATAGGTGACGACATATTTGATGAGCTGGTCCAGCACCAGCGTGACGGCGGCGATGGTCAGGCCCAGGGGGCGATGGTTGGCGGAAAGCGTGGACATGGGTGCGTTATCTCAACCTGGACGATCTGGGACATGGCGTTGCGTCGGACGGCAGCGCACGACACGGGCGGCGGGCACGGTCATGAGGACAGCACCGTTGCACAGCGACCGCACAGCGTGCCGTCTTCCTCAACCTCCGGCAGGAGGCGCCAGCAACGGCCGCATTTATGCCATTCGCTGGGCTTGACGATGATGCCGTCGCCTACGCCCATGGCAACGCGCGCCACGATGGCGAGTTCGCTGAAGTCCACGTCACCCGTCGCCACCAGTTCACCCATGGTCACGTCGGCTTCCAGGCTGGACCGTATCACCTTCTCCCGGCGCAACGGTTCGATCGCTTCGTTCACTTCCTCGCGCTTGGACCGCAAATAGGCCCATTTCTCCCCAAGGTCCGTATCGATCCAACGCGCATTGATCTCCGGCCATTCGAGGAAATGGACGCTGTCGTCGTCACTTGGAAAACGGCTTTGCCACACCTCCTCGGCGGTGAACGGAATGATCGGCGCCGCATAGCGGACCAGCGCGTGGAACAGCGTGTCGAGCAGGGTGCGATAGGCGCGGCGCCGGGGATCGCCCTTCGCGTCGCAATAGAGGCAATCCTTGCGAATATCGAAGAAGAAGGCGGACAGGTCGCTGTTGGCGAAGTCGAACAATGCGCGGCTATAGCGGGAAAATTCAAGCCAGCTCTCGCTACCCCTGTCCTTGTCCACCACCGCGCGCAAATCCGCGTCCAGTTCCGCCAGCCGGTGCAGCATGTAGCGCTCCAGTTCCGGCATATCGGCATAGGCAACGGCCTCATCTTCCGAATAGTCCGAAAGAGCGCCCAGCATATAGCGGAAACTATTGCGTAATTTCCGATAGGCATCGGATGCCCCCGCCAACACTTCCTTACCGATACGGACATCGTCGACATAATCGGTGCTGGCGACCCAGACGCGCAATATATCCGCGCCGCTTTCGCTCATGATCTTTAGCGGATCGACCACATTGCCGAGCGACTTCGACATTTTCTTGCCCGACCCGTCGAGTGCGAACCCATGGGTCAAAACCGCTTTATAAGGCGCCTGCCCCCGCGTGCCGCAGCTTTCGAGCAAGGAGGACTGGAACCAGCCGCGATGCTGGTCGGACCCCTCGACATACAGGTCGGCGCGCACGCCCTCGCCATAGCGGCCCTCCACCACGAAGCTGTGGGTCGAACCGCTGTCGAACCAGACGTCCAGAATGTCATTCACCACCTCATAATCGGCCAGATCATGATCGGGACCGAGCAGGGCCTGATGATCCGCGCCGAACCACGCGTCGGCGCCGCCCGCGCGGAACGCCTCCACGATGCGGGCATTGACCGCCGGATCAACCAGATAATCGCCGCTCCTGCGATGAACATAAAGCGCGATCGGCACGCCCCATGCACGCTGGCGGGAGATGACCCAGTCTGGCCGCCCCTCCACCATCGACCGGATGCGGTTGATCGATCGTTCCGGCACCCAGCGGGTCTGGGCGATGGCGTCGAGCGCTACGCCGCGCAGCGTCGGACCGTTGGTCGGCAGCGCGGTTGCGAGCGCGCCGGTCACGGGCTCCAGCGGCGGCAGGGGATAATCGGGCGACACATCGCCGGTGGGCTTGTCCATCGGGATGAACCATTGCGGCGTGCAGCGGAAGATGATCTTCGCCTTCGACCGCCAGCTGTGCGGATAGCTGTGCCGGAAGTCATCCGACGCGGCGAGCAGCCCGCCCGCTTCGCGCAGGTCGGAACAGATCGGCCCGTCCCTGCCCACGAAACGGGGGTTGATGACACTCCCCTGCCCGCCGAGCCACAGCCAGTCTTCGCGATATTTCCCGTCACCCTCTACCGCGAAGACCGGAGCGATCCGATGCGCCTTGCACAGCGCAAAGTCATCCTCGCCATGGTCGGGCGCCATGTGGACAAGGCCGGTGCCCGCATCGGTGGTGACGAAATCGCCCTCAAGCAACGGGCGCGGCTTTGCAAAAAAACCGCCAAGCCTGTGCATGGGATGGCGAGCAACCGCGCCGGCGAGGTCCGCGCCACGGCCGGACCATTCGACTGAATGGTCCGCTATACCCAGACGTGCGCAGACCTGATCGATGAGCAAAGTCGCCACCAGCAGGCGGCTGACACCGTCACAGCGCGAACCATCCAGCGGATCGACCCGGTTGAGATGCAGCAGCGAATATTCGACATCCGGCCCATAAGCCAAAGCCTGGTTCACCGGGATCGTCCAGGGCGTCGTGGTCCAGATCACCGCATGGGCGCCGACCAGTCCGGGGGCGTTCGGCGCCTCCACGATCTCGAACGCGACGTCGATCTGGGTCGACGTCACATCCTCATATTCCACCTCGGCCTCGGCCAGCGCGGTCTTTTCGACGGGCGACCACATGACCGGCTTGGCACCGCGATACAGCTGGCCGCTTTCCGCGAATTTCAGCAGTTCGCCGACGATCGTCGCCTCGGGATCGAATTTCATGGTCAGATAAGGATTATCCCAATCGCCCATCACGCCCAGACGCTGGAACTGCTCCTTCTGCACGCCCACCCATTTGTCGGCATAGGCACGACACTGGGCGCGGAATTCGGCCGGAGGGACCTCGTCCTTGTTCTGCTTCTTTTTCCGATACTCCTCCTCGATCTTCCATTCGATCGGAAGGCCGTGACAATCCCATCCCGGCACATAGGGCGCGTCCTTGCCAAGCAGGGACTGGCTGCGGACGATGATGTCCTTCAGCACCTTGTTCAGCGCATGGCCCATATGAATGTCGCCATTGGCATAAGGCGGACCGTCATGCAGGATGAAGCGTTCGCGCCCGGCGCGCTGTTCGCGCAGCTTGCCGTACAGATCCTGTTTCGCCCAGCGAGCGGCGATCGCCGGCTCCTTCTGCGCCAGACCGGCCTTCATCGGAAAGTCCGTGACAGGCAGGAAGACGGTGGATTTATAGTCTTTTTTGTCTTGGCTGGGCTGGTCGGTCATGGATGCGCTTATGTTGCGGCCATCGGGTTCTCGACTGCGCTGAACGCGGCTCGAACCGGACGGAATGGGTGGAGCGGGATAGCGTCCGGCCCTACGCGACCCTTGGGCTCGCCGCAAGGATTTGCCGCGCCTGATCGCAATCCTTCGCGATCTGCGCCGTCAACGCCTCCAGCCCCTCATATTTCGCCTCCGGCCGCAGATAGGCGACCAGTTGCACCTCTATGCACTGACCGTACAGATTTTCGGCGAAGTCGAAGAAATGCGGTTCCAGCAGTTCCTTGGGCGGATCGAAGCTTGGCCGGATGCCAAGATTGGCCGCGCCGTCCAGGACCCGGCCATCGGGCAGCACCCCACGCACCGCATAGATGCCATAGGCGGGCCGCACATAATCGCAAAGGTCGATATTGGCGGTCGGGAACCCGATGGTCCGGCCCAGCTTGTCGCCATGCCGCACATCCCCTTCGATGGCGAAGGGACGTGTCAGCAGCCGGGCCGCCGCGGCGCAATCCCCGGCCTTGAGCGCATCGCGAATCCGGGTCGACGATATGATGGCGCCGGTCGCATCGGTGATCGGCGGCACCGCATCGGCCACCATCCCCAGCCCCGCCCCCAATTCGGCGAGCAACCGGGCGTCACCGCTACGCCCCTTGCCGAAAGTGAAGTCCTGCCCCGTCACCACGCCGGCCGCCCCCAGGTCCTGCGCGAGGAAACGCACGAAGTCCGGCGCGCTCATCGCCGCCAGTTCGGGTGTGAAGGAAAAGACGAGCACGGCGTCGGCCCCCGCCGCCGCGAACAGCCGCGCCCGCTGATTCAGCGTGGTCAGGCGAAAGGGCGGCGCATCCGGTCGGAACATGTGGATGGGATGCGGGTCAAAGGTGGCGACGATGGCCGGCCGGCCTTCCGCGCGCGCGCGCGCGATGGCATGGCCGATCACCGCCTGATGCCCCAGGTGAAATCCGTCGAAATTGCCAAGCGCCATGATCGCGCCGCGAAGGTGTGCGGGCATCGGGGCGCCGCTGTCCAGCCACTCCATGGACGCGCTATAGGGACAGCGGGCTGCGAGGGCAATGTAGCGAAAAGCCCGCCACCGCCGGAAGGACGGACCGGGCGATGCGACAGCCGCCGCGATCCGTCAGCATGATCCGCCGTCCGTGCCCGCCCCAGCGCCCACATCGCCGGATAAAAGCGAGCGCCCTTGCCGGCACAGTGTCACAAAGCTGTATGCCGGGCGGCCGCCGTCCGCCGGATGCCTCACGCACGCCGTCTGCGCCCATTCCGGGCGGGCGGGATAAGCGATGCTGGTATCCCCTTCGACATCGGCATGCACTTCGGTCAATTCGATACGGTCGGCCAGCGGCAGGAACAGGCGATAGATTTCCGCGCCGCCGATCACCGTCGCGACAGGCCCGCCGACCCGCGCCAGCGCCGATGGTGTGTCATGCACGACCTCCGCCCCATCGGCGACCCAGTTGCCATCGCGCGTCAGCACGATATGCCGGCGGCCCGGCAGCAGGCCCGGCAGGCTGTCGAACGTCCTGCGCCCCATGATCATCGGATGGTCCGCCGTCAGCATCCTGAAACGCCGCAGGTCGGCGGGCAGCCGCCAGGGAAGGTCGCCATCCCGGCCGATGACGCCATTGTCGGCCCGGGCCATGACCATGACGATCTCCGGCACCCCCCGCGCCCGCCCGGTCACAGCACCAGCCGCGTTACATGGCCCATCTTGCGGCCGGGGCGCGATTCGCGCTTGCCGTAGAGGTGCAGATGATTGGCCGGGTCGGTCAGTATCTCCGCCCAGCCGGCCGCCTGTTCGCCGATCAGGTTGTGCATGTCCACGCCTGCGGCGGTCAGCCCGGTATCACCCAGCGGCAGGCCGCAAATGGCGCGGACATGGTTTTCGAACTGGCTGGTCCGCGCCCCTTCGATGGTCCAGTGGCCGCTATTGTGGACGCGGGGCGCCATTTCGTTGAACACCGGCCCATCGGCGCCGGCAAAAAATTCCAGCGTCAGCACGCCCACATAATCGAGCCGGTCAGCCACCTTCCGGGCCAGCGCCCGGGCGCGGTCGACCTGACCCGCTATCACCGGACCGGACGGGATCGTCGACGTCGCCAATATGCCGTCCTCATGCACATTGGCGGGCGACTCCCAAAAGCGTGTCTCGCCATCGGCGCCACGCACCAGAATGACGGAAAATTCCTGGTCGAAGGGCACAAATCCCTCCAGGATCGCGCTGCACCGCCCGATCGCGTCCCACGCCCCGTCCGCGTCGCCAGGACCGGCGATCCGCGCCTGCCCCTTGCCGTCATAGCCCATGCGGTTGGTCTTGAGGATCGACCGCCCGTCAATCGCGCCGATCGCGGCACGCAGATCGTCCAGGCTCCCGACCGGCGCGAACGGAGCGGTAAGCCCGCCCAGACCGGCGACGAACCGCTTTTCGGCGATCCGGTCCTGCGCCACCCGCAACGCCTGCGCGCCGGGACGGACCAGCCCGTGCGTGGCCAGCGTCTCGACCGCCGCCGGGTCGATATTCTCAAATTCGTAGGTGAGGACATCGACGCCATCGGCAAAGGCGGCGAGCGCCTTTTCATCCTCAAACGCGCCCCGGGTCCAGCGCGGCGACACATCGGCGGCCGGTCCGCTATGTTCGGGCGCGTAGATGTGGGTCCGATACCCCAGTTGCGCGGCAGCCACGGCGATCATCCGGCCCAGCTGGCCGCCGCCGAGTATGCCGATGGTGGAGCCGGGCGGAACGCGGATCATATCATTCCGGCGTGTCGGCGACATCGGCGGTCTGCTTCGCGCGCCAGGCGTCGAGCCGGGCCGCCAGCGCGTCGTCATGCGTCGCCAGCATGGCCGCGGCCAGCAACGCGGCATTGATCGCGCCGGGCTTGCCGATCGCCATCGTGCCCACCGGCACGCCGCCGGGCATCTGGACGATGGACAGAAGGGAATCCATCCCCTTCAACGATTTGGATTCGACCGGCACGCCCAGCACGGGCAAACGGGTCATCGCCGCCGTCATGCCGGGCAGATGCGCCGCGCCCCCCGCGCCCGCAATGATGACCTTAAGGCCCCGGCCGACCGCACCGCCCGCATAATCGTAAAGCCGCCCGGGCGTGCGGTGGGCCGACACCACCCGGCATTCATGCGCGACGCCCAGCGCATCCAGCGTTTCGACCGCGTGACGCATCGTATCCCAATCAGAGCGCGAGCCCATGATGATGCCGACTTCTGCTGCGCTCATGCCTGTTCGCTCGATCCTTGGCGTCTGGGAAAGCAAAGCCCCTTACCGGCGCGGGTCGCCCGGGGCAATGCCATTTCCGGCCCGCCTGCCTTCATCACGCACCGTCAGGGCAGGATGGAACGGCTCACCGCTCCGACAGATAATAGCGGTCCGTCGCGGTCAGGTCGTCGGCCAGTTCATAGACGATCGGCTGGCCGGTGGGGATTTCCAGTTCTGTGATCGCATCGTCGGCAATGCCCGACAGATGCTTGACCAATGCGCGCAGCGAATTGCCATGGGCGGAGATCAGGACGCGCTTGCCCGCCTTCAGATCGGGCGCGATCCGGCTTTCCCAATAGGGCAGCACGCGCGCGATCGTATCCTTGAGCGATTCGGCCGACGGGATGGCGATGCCCGCGTAACGGCGGTCGCTGGCCAGATCGAACGCGCTTCCGACCTCCAGCGGCGGCGGCGGGACATCGAAGCTGCGGCGCCAGACCTTGACCTGCGCGTCACCATGTTTCGCGGCGGTCTCCGCCTTGTCCAGCCCGGTCAGGCCGCCATAATGCCGTTCGTTCAGACGCCAGTCCTTTTCGACCGGCAGCCACAGCCGGCCCATTTCCTCCAGCGCCAGATTGAGCGTCTTGATCGCGCGGGTCTGGAAGGATGTGAAGCACTGGTCGAAATCCAGCCCCTTTTCCGCCATCAGCCGCCCCGCCACACGCGCTTCCTCCGCGCCTTTTTCCGTCACATCGACGTCCCACCAGCCGGTGAAGCGGTTTTCGAGATTCCAGGCGGACTGGCCGTGACGAATAAGGACGAGTGTGGGCATGGGCGCGTCTCCTGCACGAACGGGCGATAATGGCGCTTCCCATAACGGCTCGGGCGGCTGGCGCAAGACTGGCGGACGCACCTCTTCGGGCGATTGCAGTCCGTCCGCCGATGCGATAGCCCCGTTGGCGGGAGAGGCCCAACCAAAAAGGAGCGGTTCATCGTGGCATTCGTTAAGGCCGCCTGGCGCATCGCGGTGGCGATCAAGGACGGGTTGGTCCTCCTCTTCCTCCTGCTGTTCTTCGGCCTGCTCTATGCGGCCCTGTCCTTTTCGCCCAAGCCCGCCGCGGCTGTGGGCAGCGGCGCCCTGCTCCTCACCCTCAACGGGACGATCGTGGAGCAGCCGGCCCAGATCGATCCGGTAGCCATGCTGTCCGGGCCGGGCGGGGAAGCCAGGGAATATCGCCTGTCCGACATCGTGGCCGCGCTGGACGCGGCGCGGACCGATAGCAAGATCAAGGCCGTGGTGCTGAACCTGGACGGTTTCATGGGCGGCGGGCAGGTGGCGCTGGCGCGGGTCGGCCGCGCGCTCGATGCCGTCAGGGCGACGAAGAAGCCCGTCTTCGCCTTCGCGACGATCTACAGCGACGATGGCTATCAACTGGCGGCGCATGCGAGCGAGGCGTGGGTCGATCCGCTGGGCGGGGTCGCGATCACGGGCCCCGGCGGATCGCGCCTGTATTACAAGGGGCTGATCGACAAGCTGGGCGTCAACACCCATGTCTATCGCGTCGGCACCTATAAAAGTTTCGTTGAACCGTTCGAGCGCGCCGGCCAGTCGCCCGAAGCGAAGGAAGCGAACCAGACGCTCGCCGACGCACAATGGAACGGCTGGCGCGAGGAGGTCGGCAAGGCCCGTCCGAAGGCTGCCCTGGACAGCTATGTCGCCGATCCCGCCGCAGCCGCGCAGGCGGCGGACGGCAATCTTGCCAAAGCGGCGCTGAACGCCGGACTGGTCGACCAACTGGGCGACCAGTCGGCCTTCGGCAAGCGGGTGGCGAAGGTGGCTGGCCAGCCATCGGGTGCGCGCGGCGGCGATTTTTCGAGCGTCGACCTTGCTAGCTATGTAAAGGCGCGCCGCCCCGCCAATGACGGTCAGATCGGCATTCTGACCGTCGCCGGCGAAATCGTCGACGGCAAGGGTGGCCCCGGTACGGCGGCCGGCGACACGATCGTGGAACTGCTGGACACGGCGCTTAGCCAAAGGGATCTCAAGGCGCTCGTCGTCCGGGTCGATTCGCCGGGCGGATCGGTCATGGCGTCCGAAAAGATCCGCGCCGCCATCCTGCGGGCGAAGGCGAAAGGCATGCCGATCGTCGTGTCGATGGGCGACGTCGCGGCCAGCGGCGGATATTGGGTGTCGACCCCCGCCAGCGTCATCTTTGCCCAGCCGCGCACGATAACGGGATCGATCGGCGTGTTCGGCATCCTGCCCAGTTTCGAAGGGACACTGGCCCGGATGGGGATCACCACCGATGGGGTGCGCACAACACCGCTGTCGGGTCAGCCCGATCTGGCCGGCGGCACGACACCGCAATTCGACCGGATCATGCAACTGGGGGTGGAGGATATCTACCGCCGTTTCATCGGCATCGTCGCGCAATCGCGCGGCAAGACGTCGGCGCAGATCGACGCGATCGCGCAGGGACGGGTGTGGGACGGCGGCCGGGCGCGGCAGTTGGGACTGGTGGACAGGTTCGGCGATCTCGACGACGCCGTCGCCGAAGCCGCGCGGCTGGCAAAGCTCGATCCCGCGACGGCCCGCCCGTACCTGATAGAAAAAGCGCCGGACAAGGTCGCCCAGTTCATCCAGTCATTGACGGAGCGGGACAGCGACACCGCCGCCGCGCCGCGCGACCTGATCGCCCGGCAGGCCCTGCTCCAGCGCCGTTGGGCATTGCAGGCGGTTCTGGACGCGCGCGGGCTGGTGACGAACGGCGGCGGGGTGCGCGCCGACTGCCTGGAATGCCGCGCCTATGGCCCACCGCGGCCTTCTGAGACACGGGACGACGGCGGAATGGTGGCGATATTGGCGGCGCTGTGGCGCTGATGCCTCCGGGCGCCTGCTGATCGACGGAAAAGGCGCGTTCCCGCACCAGCGGGAACGCGCCTTCGTCCCGTCAGCCCGTCACCGGGCGAGTTCAGCCTCGATCGCGCCGACCAGCGCGGCATCGTCGGGCGCGGTGTTGGGGCTGAAGCGCGCGACGACGCTGCCATCCTTGGCGATCAGGAACTTCTCGAAATTCCACAACAGTTCCGGTTCGGCATTGGGCGTCATCCCATGGCCTTCCAACCGGGCCCGGAACGCCGTGCCGTCGCCCTGCGCGACCGGCGCCGCGCGAGTCAGTTCCGCATAGAGCGGATGCTTGTCCGGCCCGGTGACGACGATCTTCTCGAACATGGGGAAATCGACGCCGTAATTGGTGGTGCAGAAACTGGCGATCTCCTCATTGCTGCCCGGTTCCTGCGCGCCGAAATCATTGGCGGGAAAACCGGCAACGACCAGCCCCTTGTCCTTGTACCGGGCATAAAGGGCCTCCAGCCCTTCATATTGCGGGGTTAGGCCGCATTTGGATGCGACGTTGACGGCAAGCACGACCTTCCCGGCATAATCGGCGAGGCTGGCATCCGTACCCTTGATGGTCCTGAGCGGGATGTCCTGAATGGCGGTCATATGCATTCTCCTGATGAATATCGCGGCCGGGGAAGGTCCGGCGCCGACCATGCCACCATTGAACACCGCCGAAAAGCCGTCCTGCCGCGATCACGCCTGTTCTTCGGTCGCCAAGCGTCGCGAGGCGACATGCATGGTAAGGAACCGGCCATGGCGTTCCACATCGACGATCGCACGGCCAAACCCCCGGACGTGCATCATCGAGAAGATGGCCGACGCGGGATAGGCGTTCATCTGCATCATCGGCTCGTTCCCCTTCTTGCCGCGCAGCCGGTGCACCAGCCGCTGCAGCCCCGGAACCCGCACACGCGCGCGATAGAACAGCGCCTTGAGCGGCGTGTCGCCCCGGCGGATCGCGACATGAATGTTGGCGATGCCCCCCACCGCGACACGGTCCAGCAGCCGGGCAATCATGCCCATGCCGCGTTCCACCGGAATATGTTGAAAGACGATATAGCTGTGAACGAAATCATAAGGCCCGACCGCCAGCCGCAATTCATCGTCCGACCGCCGGAAATGGACATTGCCGATGCCGCGCGCCAGCCTCAGCTTCTCCCCTTCCTCCAGCATCGGATGGGAAATATCCAGCGCGTCCACTTCATCGAACAGGCCGGCCATCGGCAGGGCCACGCGCCCCACGCCGCATCCGAAATCCAGCGCACGACCGCGCGCGATCTGGCCCAGCTGCTGTTCGAGCATGCCGAGACGATCGACGATATAGGCTTCACCCGTCTGGAAGAACTGGTCAAGGTCCACGGCCTCGCGACGGAATTGCGGCGCCGCCACGACGCTGTAATAGGGGTCCGTTTCCCCCCAGATGTGCCAGTCCCTGTCCGTGTCGGCCATGGTCGAATATGTTCCCGTTGGTGGCGTGCCCGCCGCTTGCCTCGCCCGCCTATCAGCCGCCCAGCGCTTCGGCGCGTTCGGCAAGGTCCAGCCATCGTTCCTCGGCGGCGTCCTTTTCCGCCCGCGCCGTTTCCAGCGCGCGGGTCAGGGCGTCGAACCGCGCACGATCCCGCGCGTAGAGCGCCGGATCGGCCAGCAACGCCTCATCGCGCGCGATCGCGGCCTCGATATCCGCGATCCGCCGGGGCAGCAGGTCAAGGTCGCGCTGATCCTTATAGCTGAGCTTGGTCGCGGCGGTCCGCACCGGCGCCGGTGGCGCGGCCTGCGGTTTCCTGTCCGCCCGCGCGGCAGGGCGCGGGTCGCGCTTTGCAATCCAGTCGGCATAGCCGCCGACGATCACATCGACCTTGCCCGACCCGTCCAGCCCCAGCGTGACCGTGACCGTGCGGTCGAGGAAATCGCGATCATGGCTGACGATCAGAACGGTGCCGTCATAATCGGCGATCACCTCCTGCAACAGATCGAGTGTTTCGAGATCAAGGTCGTTGGTCGGCTCGTCCAGCACCAGCAGGTTCGATTCGCGCGCGAACTCCCGCGCGAACAGCAGGCGGGAGCGTTCGCCGCCCGACAGCGTGCTCACACGCGCATCGGCCAGCGCGGGATCGAACAGAAAATCCTTGAGATAGCCATGGACATGCTTGCGCACGCCGCGCACGTCGATCCAGTCGCCCCCCTCCGCCAGCACGTCGCGCACCCGCTTGTCGGGCTGCATCAGGCTGCGCTGCTGGTCGATGAAGATCATGTCCAGCGTCCTTGCGCGGTCCACCGTGCCGCCGTCGGGCGCCAGCTCGCCGGTCAGCAGGCGCAACAGCGTCGTCTTGCCCGCGCCGTTGCCGCCGACGATGCCGATCCGGTCGCCCCGCTGGATACGCAGCGAAAAATCGTCGATGATCGTGCGATCGCCGAAACGCTTCACGACATGTTCGGCCTTGATGACGCTTTTGGTCTTGCTGTCGTCGCTGGCCACCGCGATCTTCGCGGTCCCCTGCGGCCCGACCATGGCGGCGCGCTCGGCACGCATTTCCCAGAGCTTTGCCAGCCGCCCCTGATTGCGCTTGCGCCGCGCGGTCACACCGCGTTCCAGCCAGTGCGCCTCGATCTTCAGCTTCGCGTCCAGCTTCTCGGCGGCGCGGGCCTCCTCCGCATAGACCGCTTCCATCCACTGCTCGAACCCGCCGAACCCGATTTCGTTGCGGCGCATGACGCCCCGGTCCAGCCACAGCGTCTGGCGGGTCAGCCGGGTAAGGAAAGCGCGGTCATGGCTGATCACGATGAAGGCCCCGGTATAGCGGGCCAGCCAGCCTTCCAGCCAGTCGATCGCCGCGATGTCGAGATGGTTGGTCGGTTCGTCCAGCAGCAACAGGTCCGGCTCGCTCGCCAGCGCGCGGGCAATGGCGGCGCGACGACGCTCGCCACCACTGGCCGTTGCCGCATCGCGCATCAGGTCTATGCCCAACTGGTCGGCGATCGCCTCCACCTCATGCGCGGGCAGGGCGAATGCGCCAGCGAGCGCGAAGTCGTGGAGCGTGCGGTGCGCGCTGACGTCCGGGTCCTGTTCCAGCATGATGATGCGCGCGCCGGGCTGAACCGACCGCGTTCCCTCATCGGGATCGATGATGCCGCCCAGCAGCTTGAGCAACGTCGTCTTGCCGGCGCCATTCCGGCCGATCAGCGCAAGCCGGTCCTTCGCACCCACATGGATGTCGATGTTGCGGAACAGCCAGTTCGCGCCCTGCGAGAGACCAAGATTTTCAAAGGAGAGAAGAGGTGCCGCCATGCCCGTGCAGCTAGGCGCTGCCGCGCCCGGGGGCAAGGGGCGCCGGA
>JBFWMJ010000078.1:0-13348 GCA_050251675.1 Sphingobium sp. | reverse complement strand
GAATGCGCGATCCCGTCACGGTAATGGGATGATCAGGCTCCGACGGGCTGGCCGTCGGCGGCAGGGCGGTCGCCGCCCCGGCATCTTCCTGCGCCGACGCCGGTCCCGACACGCCGAGCGCGAGGACGGAAACGCCCACGGACAGAAACGCGCGCGCGCCGATCATGACCGCGCGGCCAGACTCCACCGCCATCGAAACCCCCAAGTCCGGCGCGCGATGCGCCTGATAAATCCTCCGGACCGGCGCCCATTCCCCATGGATGCGCCGCCCCGTCCCCTGTCGACGCACTGTCCACTTTGATATCCTGTTGTCAACCGCCCGGCACCTGCCTCCCGGCGCATTCAGCCTCCCCCCTTCGTCACGGCGATGCGCAGTTATGCGCTTCACGCTGTCGCCGACTTGCGATAGTCCCTCCCGTCATGATGGGCACAGGGACGCGCGGGGAAGGAACGACATGACGTCGATGACGTCGCTGGGCGCGCTCGTGCTCGGCGTGGTGCTTGCGGCCTGGCTGGCTGCTGCCCTCTGGGCGCTGATGACCGGGCAACGCATGCGACGCGACAGCATGGCGGCACAGCACCGGCTCGACCGGCTGACCGCGTTGCTGCAATCGGCGCCGGCCATGCCCATCGTCATCCATGTCGACGGCCATATCGAGGCGGGCGATCGTCTGGCGCAATGGCTGGGCCAGGACCGCGCGCCGTCCTTCGCCTCTGAACTGACGGCGGACGATGGCGGACTGGAGCCGGCCGACGCTCGCGCGCTGGCCCATGAGATCGCGGCCGCGCAGAAGGCGGGAAAAACATTCTCACTGCCGGTACGCGCCCTGGGGTCGCGGCGCACCATGCTCATCCGCGGCGCGCCGGCCCCGGTCGGTCAGGCGGCGAGCGGCGCTGTCATCCTGTGGATATTCGACGCGACCGAAAGCCAGTCGGAGATTCAGGCGCTCAAAGGCACCGTCGACCAGCTTCGCGAAGCGCTGGAGGCGCTGGCCGGGCTGGTGGAAGCCGCGCCCTTGCCGATGTGGCATCGCACGTCCGACATGCGCCTCAGCCTCGTCAACAGCGCCTATGTGCGGGCGGTTGATGGAGCGAATGCGCGCGACGTGATCGTCAGCGGCGTAGAACTGGTGGAGGCCGTCAACGGGCAGGACCCCAGTGACGCCGCTGCTGCTGCTGCTGCCGCCGACCGGCCGCTTGAACGGCTGGTCCCGGCGACCATCGACGGGGAACGGCGGATGATGCGGGTGGTCGACGTTCCGTTGGGGCGGGCGGGGGTCGCCAGCTTCGCCATTGACCAGCAGGAACTGGAACAGGCACGGGTCGAACGTCGCCGGCTCGAACATGCGCAGCGCGATCTGCTGGACCGGTTGTCGGCGGGGGTCGCCCAATTCGGCGCGGATCGTGCGCTGCGCTTCTGGAATCAGCCCTTTCTGGGCCTGTTCGCGCTTAATCAGACGCATCTGGCCGATCATCCGCCGTTTGAACGGGTGCTCGACCGGATGCGCGACGCGGGACGCCTGCCCGACCATCGCGATTTCCCTGCCTGGCGCGCCGAACGGCGCGACTGGTTTCTGTCGCCCGATCCCAGGGAGGAGAACTGGCTGCTGGGCGACGGCACGCATCTGCGCGTCTATGCGCAGCCGCTGCCCGACGGCGGGTTGCTTTTGATCTTCGAGGACCGGACCGAACAGGTCCAGTTGTCCAGCGCCCGTGATACGCTGCTGCGGGTGCGCACCGCCACCTTCGACAATCTGTTCGAAGCGATCGGCGTCTTTGCCTCCGACGGGTGCCTGCATCTCTGGAACAGCCGGTTCCGCGCCATCTGGGGCGTGGGCGAAGAGGTGCTCGCGTCGCACCCGCGGATCGACGACCTGATGCGGACCGTCGAATCCTGCCTCGCCAAGCCGCATCAGGCCGAACTGGTCTGCGATCTGGTCCGCGCCGCGACCATAGAACGCAAGCAGCGCAGCGGCCATGTCGGCTTTGCCGACGGGCGGACGTTCGAGTTCGCGGCGATCCCGCTGCCGGACGGCAACGCGCTGTTCACCATGCTGGACGTGACCGACAGCCGCCGGATCGAACAGGTGCTGCGCGACCGTAACGAGGCGCTGGAACAGGCGGACAAGGTCAAGACCGCGTTCGTCACCAATATGAGCTACGAACTGCGTACCCCGCTCACCAGCATCGCGGGCTTCGCCGAGATGATGCGCGTGGGCTATGCCGGGGAACTGAGCGATACCGCCCGCGACTATGTGGACGGCATCATGCAGAGCACCGAGCGGCTGTCGATGCTGATCGACAATGTGCTCGATCTGGCGCAGGGCGAAGCCGGGACGCTGCCGATCGATCGGCAGCCGGTCGATCTCATGGCGCTGGCGCGGGCCGCGGCCGCCCGCTTTGCGGCGGATGCCGCCGCCAGACAGGTCGTGCTGGCCACCGATATCCGGGACACGCTGGGCACTGTGCGGGGGGATGCCCGCCGGATCGGGCAGGCACTCGACCATCTGCTGGAAAATGCCATCCGTTATGGCGGGGAAGGGGGCCGGGTTCTGCTTCACGGTGACGGTGATGAACAAAATGCGCGCCTGATCGTGTCGGACGACGGGCCGGGGATCGATGCTGAACGGCAGGCCGCGATTTTCGATCCCGCCGCGCGCATGCGGCAGGCGCGCCGGGGCGAACGGGCGGGCATCGGCCTGCCGCTGGCCAAGCGTCTGGTGGAAGCGCATGGCGGCGCGCTGCAACTGGTGTCGGAACCGGGCCAGGGGACGATGACCATCATCGCGCTGCCCCGTGGCTGATACGGTCCTGCACCTGCCGGATCCCGCCGCCATGCTGGCGCTGGGACGACGGCTGGCGGCCAAGGCGCGCATCGGCGACGTCATCGCCCTCGACGGCGGGCTGGGCGCGGGCAAGACCACGCTGGCGCGGGGTGTGCTGACGGGGCTGGGGCTGGAGGGCGACGCGCCCAGTCCCAGCTTTGCGCTGGTGCAGCCCTATGATGTGCCGGAAGTGCGGCTGCCGGTCGCCCATGTCGACCTCTACCGGCTGGACAGTGCTGCCGAATCGGCGGAACTGGCGCTCGACGACTATCTGCTCGACAGCCTGCTGATCATCGAATGGCCCGACCGTCTGGGCGATGCGCTGTGGCGGCATGCGCTGCGTCTGCATATCGATGTCGTCGGTGATGACGCTCGGTGCTTGACAGCGACGGTGCCCGACGCTTGGAGAGAGCGATGGTCGCAGATATGATCCCTCCCGCGGGTGCCGCCGCGTTCCTCGCGCGCGCCGGCTGGGGCGGTGCGACGGTCGTCCCCCTGGCGGGCGACGCGTCGTTCCGGCGATACTTCCGTGTGATCGACGGTGCCCGGCGGGCGGTGCTGATGGATGCGCCGCCCCCGCATGAGGACCCGCGCCCGTTCATCGGCATCGCCGAACATCTGACGGCGCAGGGCTTCGCCGCGCCCGTCATCCATGCCCGGGACATGGAACAGGGGCTGGTCCTGATCGAGGATTTCGGCGATCTGCGGATCAAGGAATATCTGGACGACAATCCGGCAGAGGAACTGGCGATCTACCGGCGCGCGGTAGACCTGCTCGTCGCGCTGCACCGCCAGCCTGCCGCCGTGCTGCCGCCCTATGATCGCGCCGTATACATGCGGGAAGCAGAGTTGCTGACGCAATGGTATTGCCCGGCCATCGGCGTACGCGTCGATGAGGCGGGCTATGCGGCGGCATGGGACGCCGTGCTGCCGCTGGTCGAACGGTCGGCCAGCCCCGTTGTCACAGTGCTGCGCGACTATCATGCCGAAAACATCATGCTGGTCGACCGGCCCGCGCTTCAGGGGCTGGGGCTGCTCGATTTTCAGGACGCGCTGGCGGGGCACCCGGCCTATGATCTGGTGTCGCTGTTGCAGGATGCGCGGCGGGACGTGACGGAGGAGGTGGAAACGGCGATGCTGGCGCATTATCGGACGGCCATGGGCGCGCCGGATGACTTCCCTGTCGCCTATGCGGTGCTGGGCGCGCAACGCAACGCCAAGATCATCGGCATCTTCACCCGGCTGTGGAAACGGGACGGCAAACCGCGCTATCTGTCCTACCTGCTGCGGATGTGGGGGCTGCTGGAACGCGACCTGCGCCATCCCGCGCTGGCGCCGCTGACGCAATGGTTCGCGGCCAATATTCCTGCCGATCTGCGCCATGACGCGCTGTCCCGGGTCGTGCCGGCATGATCGACACCGCCATGCTGATGGCCGCCGGGCTGGGCAAACGGATGCGTCCGCTCACGGCCACGCGCCCCAAACCGCTGGTCAAGGTCGCGCGCAAGGCGCTGATCGACCATGCGCTCGACGCGCTGCAGGCGGGCGGCATCCGCAAGGTGGTGGTCAATGTCCATTATCTTGCCGACACGATCGAAGCGCACCTGCGCGCGCGGCGCGGCACGCTGGATGTGTGTATATCGGACGAGCGGGCAAAGCTGCTGGAAACCGGCGGCGGGCTGATGCAGGCGAAGCCGCTGCTGGGCGACCGCCCGTTTTTCTGCGCGAACAGCGACAATCTGTGGGTCGACGGGCCGGCCGGCACGCTGGACCTGATGCGCCGCCTGTGGGACCCGCAACGCATGGATGCCCTGTTGCTGGTGGTGCCGCTTGCCCGCGCCCATTGTCATACCGGGCCGGGCGATTTCCACATGGACGCGGCGGGCCGCCTGACCCGGCGCAAACCCGCCACCGTCGCGCCGTTCGTCTTCACCGGCATCCAGATTCTTTCGCCCGCGCTGCTCATCGATCCGCCGGGCGATGTCTTTTCCACCAATATCTTCTGGAACCGCGCCATCGACGCCGGTCGCCTGTATGGTGTGTCGCATCAGGGCCTGTGGTTCGATGTCGGCACGCCTCAGGCGATCCCGGTGGTGGAATCGATGCTGGCCCATGGGTGAGAGTCGCCGCCCGGCGCTCTACACCATCCCGGCGCACCGCGCCTTTGCCGATGCGCTGGTGGCGGGCATAGTGGCGCAGCATGGCGGCGGCGCTGATCCTGTCCGTCTGGCGAACGGCATCTTATTGCTGCCCAGCCACCGCGCCGTCCGCGCGATCAACGACGCGTTCGTCCGCCAGTCGGACGGCGGACTGCTGCTGCCCCGGCTTGTCGCCATCGGCGATACCGACATCGGCGAACAGGCGGGCGACGCCCTCGACCCGTTGGGGGAGGTGGACGCCGTTCCGCCGGCCATCGCCCCGATGCGACGTACGATGATCCTCGCGCGGATGGTGCAGGAGGAACGGCCCGGCATCGACACCGGTCAGGCCCTCAAACTGGGGGAGGCGCTGGGCGCCGTGCTGGACCAGATGCAGGTCGAGCGGCTGCCCGCCCGCGCGCTCGCCGATATCGGCTTGTCGGAGGAACTTTCCGCGCATTGGCAGACATCGCTGGCGTTGTTCTCCATCCTGATCGAACGATGGCCTGCCGAGCTGCGGCGGCTGGGCTGTATCGACCTTGCCGACCGCCGCAACCGGATGTTCGACCGCGTGGCGGCCCTGTGGGCGGAAAGGCCGCCGGCCGGGTTCGTGGTGGCCGCCGGCATATCCGTCACGGCGCCCGCGGTTGCGGGGCTGCTCCGCCGGATCGCCGTCATGCCGCGCGGTCAGGTGGTCTTCGCCGGCCTTGACCTGCACATGGACGCCGCGGCGTGGGATGCCATCGGGCCGTTCGCCCCCGACCCGGTGACCGGCCATGCGCCGCCGCCGCATGAAACCCACCCTCAATATGCGTCCAAACGCCTGCTCGACCGCATGAACGCCACGCGCGACGATGTGGCGCCATGGCGCTGGGGCAGCGAGCATGATGCCCGCGCCGTGCGGAGGCGCAACATCTCCAACGCGATGCTGCCGCCGCGCTTCACGACGTTGTGGCGCGACCTGAAGACCGCCGACCGGGCGCTGGCGGGGGTCGAGGCGCTGGAGGTCGCCACCCCCGGCGAGGAAGCGCAGGCCATCGCCATCGCCCTGCGCGAAGCGATCGAAACGCCGGGACGCACGGCAGCGCTGGTGACGCCCGACCGCACGCTTGCCGTCCGGGTGTCCGCCCATCTGCGGCGCTGGGGCATTGACGCGGACGATTCGGCGGGGCAGCCCCTGTCCAGACTGCCTCCCGGCACCTTGCTGATCGCCATGGCGGATGCCGTGGTCGAACGGTTTGCGCCGGTGGCACTGCTGGCGCTGCTCAAGCATCCGCTGGTCATGCGGGGGGAAGAGCGTCTCGACTGGCTGGACCATGTGCGCGGGCTGGACCTGTTGCTGCGGGGGCCGCGTCCTCAGGCCGGGCTGCGCGGCATCGACCTGCTGCTGCGCGCGCAGGACGGGACGGAGGACCGGCAGAAAAGCCTGCGCGCGCGGATCGCCGCATGGTGGCCCCGCGCGCGGGCGTTGCTGGAACCGCTGGAGTCCGCCTTCGACGGCGCGCCCACGCTTGCTGCCCAGCTTGCTGCCCTGCGGACGCAGGCCGGGCTGCTTTCGGGTGATGCAGCATGGGCCGGGCATCAGGGGCACGCCGCCGCCGACCTGTTCGCCGAGATCGAGGCGGCGGCGGAGGAGGGGCCGCATCAGGCCGATATTCGCGCGCTTCCCGCTCTGCTCGACCATCTGCTGGGCGGCGTCGCGGTGCGTCCGCCGGGCGGCGGGCATCCGCGCATCAGCCTGCTGGGATTGATCGAGGCGCGGCTGACGCAGGCTGACCTCATGATATTGGGCGGTCTTAACGAAGGGACCTGGCCGGGACTGCCCGCGCCCGATCCATGGCTGGCGCCGCGCATCCGTCGCGAACTGGGCCTGCCGGGTCTGGAAACGCGCATCGGGCTGGCCGCGCATGATTTTGCCAGCGCGCTGGGCGCGCCGCAGGTGCTGATCACCCGCGCCCGGCGGGGGAGCGGGGGGCCGGCTGTCGCATCCCGCTTCTGGCTGCGGGTGAAGGCGATGGCCGGGCCGCAATGGAAAAGCGCCGACCGCCATCTGGCGCTGGCGCGCCTGATCGACCGGCCCGCCGCCCATCACCCCGCGCCGCGCCCCGCGCCCGCGCCGCCTGCCGCCGTGCGCCCCAAAACGGTGCCGGTCACCGATGTCGACCGGCTGAAGGCCGACCCCTATGCCTTCTACGCGCGGCGGGTGCTGCGGCTTTCGCGGCTGGACCCTGTCGATGCCGATGCCGGGCCGGCATGGCGCGGCACCACCGTCCACGCCATCCTCCAACATTGGGCGGAATCGGGCGCGCGCGATCCCATGTCGCTGGAGCGGGAGGCGCGCGCGCTGTTCGACCGGCCCGATGTCCATCCGCTGCTGCAGGCACTGTGGCAACCGCGTCTGGTGGCGGGGGTGCGCTGGATCGCGGAACAGGTCATGCTCGACCGGCAGGCCGGGCGGGAGATTGCGGGTGTGGAGCTGGAAGGCAGGGCGTCGATCGCGGGCATAATGCTGACCGGCAAGGCCGACCGGATCGACCGCCTGCCCGACGGCACGATCGCCATTGTCGATTACAAGACCGGCAAGCCGCCCGGTGCGCGTCAGGTGCGGGCCGGCTATGCGCTGCAACTGGGGCTGCTTGGCCTGATCGCGGAGGCGCGGGAAGGGGGCTTCCCCGACATCGGTGCCGGGGCGATCGCGGGGGCCTTCGAATATTGGTCGCTCGCGAAGAAGGGCGACAATTTCGGTTATCGCGAAAGCCCGGTCGATCCGGCGGGCAAACGCGACAGGATCGTTACCGCGGATTTCACGGCCCATGCCTATGACCAGTTTACGGAACTGGCAGGCCGGTATCTGACCGGCACGGACCCCTTCGACGCGCAGGTGAACCCGGAAGTCGCCCATTATGGGGATTATGATCAGCTGATGCGGCTGGAGGAATGGTATGGGCGGGACGATGGCTAAACGTCCCGATCCGCTAAGGCCGCTTGCCGGGCAGCAGGCGCTGGCCGCCACCCCGGACGCACATGTCTGGCTGTCGGCGTCGGCCGGCACCGGCAAGACCCATGTGCTGACGGCCCGCGTCTTTCGCCTGCTGTTGCAAGGCGTGCGGCCGGAAAATATCCTGTGCCTGACCTTCACCAAGGCGGGCGCGGCGGAGATGGCCGACCGTATCCACGACCGGCTGGCCCTGTGGGTGCAGATGGACGACCAGGCGCTGTTCGCCGATCTGGAGGCATTGGACGAGGCATCCGGCCCGGACGCGCGGGACAAGGCCCGGCGGCTGTTCGCGGAGGTGCTGGAATCGACCGGCGGGGGCCTGCGTATCCAGACCATCCACGGCTTCTGCCAGCAACTGCTGACGGCCTTTCCGCTGGAGGCGTCCCTGCCGCCCGGCTTCCGTCCGCTCGACGAACGTGAGCAGGCGGCGCTGACGCGGCAGGCGCTGGCCGACATGGTCGTGGTGGCGCGGGAGCAGCGGGATGATGCGCTGATCGCCGCGCTCCAGACGCTTAGCCTGCGTCTGGGCGAAGGGGCGACGGAAGCGTTCCTGCGCCGCTGCGCCGCCAGGCGCGCCGCGCTCGACACGCTGCCGACGGATATCGCCCCCTGGCTCGCGCGGGAACTGGATCTACCCGACGGTGACGTCGATGCGTGGGTGGCGGCCCAATGTGACGACGCCGCGTTCGACATGGGCGCGCTGGCCGCCGTCGCGCGGGCCAATGCCGATTGGGGCACGGCCCGCGCCATGGAACGGTGCGACCGCATCGCCCGCTGGCGGTCGCGCGACCCCGCCGGACGCGCGGCCACGCTGACCGATCTGCACGGCGCCTGGGCAAAGGCCGACGGCGACCTTGTCGTCGCAAAGGGATGGGTGCCGCCGGTTGAGGGCTATGCCGAACTGACCATGCCCCTGCACCGGCGCTGCGCGGAGATCATCGGCGTCAAGATCCGCGCCGACTATGCCGCGCTGCTGGCGCAGGCGCTGCATGCCGGGCGCGCTTATGCCCGCGTCTATGCGGACGCGAAGCGGCTGGCCGGGGCGGTCGATTTCGACGACCTCATCATCCACAGCGCCCGGCTTCTTCAGGAACCGGGCATCGCCGAATGGATCCGGTACAAGCTGGACCAGCGGATCGACCATGTGCTGGTCGACGAGGCGCAGGACACCAACACCGCGCAATGGGCGATCGTCGCGGCGCTGACGGCCGAATTTTTCGCGGGCATCGGGGCCAAGGGCGACAAGCCGCGCACCATTTTCACCGTGGGCGATTTCAAGCAGGCAATTTTCGGGTTTCAGGGGACCAGCCCGCAATCCTTCGCCGCCGCGCGAGTGGCCTTTCGCCGGCATGCCGAAACGGTCGGCCATGCCTTTCACGACCTGTCGCTGGAACGCAGTTTCCGGTCGACGCCGGCGGTGCTGGAGGTGGTGGACCGCACGCTGGCCACGCTCGGCCCGGCGCGACTGGGGCTGGAGGACGCGACCGTCCACCATATCAGCGCCAACCGCTTTCCCGGCGAGGTGCAGCTGTGGCGGCCGGTGATCGCCGGTCTGGCTGAAGAAGCAGAGGGCGAGGAAAACTGGGCGGCCGATCAGGAACGGGCGCTCGCCGAAACTATCGCTCGCCAGATCAGGCAATGGATCGACAGCGGCATGACGCTGGAAAGCCGGGGGCGTCCGATCACCGCCGGCGACATCATGATCCTGGTCAGCCGGCGCAGCGAACTGGCCCGGCTGATCGTCGCGCGCCTGTATGAGGAGGGGGTGGCGGTGGCCGGCATCGACCGCCTGCGCCTCAACGCCCCGCTGGCGGTGCGCGACCTGCTGGCCGCGCTGCGTTTCGCGGTCCAGCCCGAGGATGACCTGAACCTCGCAGCTCTGCTCGTGTCCCCGCTGATCGGTTGGACGCAGGATGCGCTGATGACCCGGCTGATCGGGCGTGACCGGCATTTGAGCCTGTGGGGCCATTTGCGCGCCACGCTGGACCCCGACCTGCTCGCGCCGCTGCGCGCGCTGCTGGGGCAGGCGGACCTCACCACGCCCTATCGTTATCTTGAAGGCATAGTGTCCGGGCCGATGGACGGACGCCGCCGGTTGATCGACCGGCTGGGCGCCGAGGCCGCCGACCCGATCGAGGAACTGTTGAGCGCGGCGCTCGCGTTTGAAACGAACGATCATCCCTCGCTCCAGCGGTTCATCGACTGGTTCGATCGCGGCGAAGTGGACATCGTGCGCGACGCCGCGTCGCAAACCGGAGCGCTGCGCCTGCTGACGGTGCATGGGGCCAAGGGTTTGCAGGCGCCGGTCGTCATCCTGGCCGACGCCGCGCTCGATCCCGATGCGGGCAACCATAACGAACCGCTGGAATGGAACGGGTTGCCCGTCCTCCCGCCCCGCAAGGCCGAACGGCAGGGGCCGATCGGCGCGGCCGCCGATCTGGCGGGGGAGGATGACCGGCGCGAACATTGGCGGCTCCTGTACGTAGCAATGACCCGCGCGGAGGAGAAGCTGGTCGTGGCCGGCGCGCTGGGGCCGCGCGCGAAGGGGGAGGCGAAGCCGGAAAGCTGGTATGCGGTGGTGGATGCCGCCATGGCCTCGCTCGACGCGCAGTGGGAGGCCGACCCGCTCTGGGGCGCCCGGCGGCGCTGGACCGGCACTGAAAAGCTGGCCGCCCGGCCGCCCGCGCCACCATCCCCCCGGCACGAAGCGCAGGCGGCGGTTCCCGACTGGCTGCGGCGCCCCGCGCCGGTGGAGGCGCGCCCGCCCCGTCCCCTCGCGCCATCCGCGCCTGTGGAGGATGACGTGCCCAATCCGCCACCCACGCCCGCCCTGCGCCATGCGGCGGAGCGTGGACGGCTGCTGCACGCCCTGTTCCAACGCCTGCCTGACGTGGCGGTCGGGGATCGCCGCGCCATGGCCGATCGCTGGCTGGAACAGCAGGGCGTGGCCGAGGAGGACGCCCGGCAGGAGATCGTCACTCACGCGCTGCGGGTGATCGAGCATCCCGATTTCGCCGGCCTGTTCGGGCCGGATGCGCTAGCCGAAGCGCCGATTGCGGCTGTCGTGGGGGAAGCGGTCATCGCTGGCACGGTCGATCGGCTCTGCATCGGGAAGGACGCGGTGCAACTGGTCGATTTCAAGACCGGGCGGGTTGCGCCGCTGGGCCTGCACGACGTGCCAGCCGCCCATATACGCCAGATGGCGGCCTATGCCGCCGCGCTGGGCGTCATCTTTCCGGGGCGGCGGATCGACGCCGCCCTGCTGTACACCGGCGCCGCGCGGCTGATTGCCCTGCCGCGGGATCTGCTCGACGCGCACAAGCCTGGCTTGGCCGGCGCGCAGGACATTTTGTCGCATTCGCCCGTTGAGGCGGATGCGTCCACACCCTAGATATTCGCCAACATCAAGGAGAACATGACATGGCAACCAAGGCAGTGACCGACGGCAGTTTCAAGGCGGACGTGATCGATGCCGATCGTCCCGTGCTCGTCGATTTCTGGGCGGAATGGTGCGGGCCATGCAAGATGATCGGCCCGGCTCTGGAAGAGATATCCGAGGAACTGGGAGACAGGGTGACGATCGCGAAGATCAACATCGATGAAAACCCCGATGCGCCCGGCCAATATGGCGTGCGCGGTATCCCGACGATGATCCTGTTCAAGAACGGGGAGGTCAGCGCGACCAAGGTCGGCGCCGCGCCCAAGAGCGCGCTCAAGGGCTGGATCGAAAGCGTCCTGTAGGGCAAAAGGGGCTCCCGCCCGACGGGAGCCTTCCGCTCTAACCGATCAGCGTTTCGGCCGCCAGGTCCCACAGGCGCCGTGACGATGCCCCCAGCAGGCCACGGCGCGCATCGCCGACCCGATAGGGGTCGCCGTCCGGGCGCGCGCAATATCCGCCCGCCTCATTCAGGAACAAAGCACCCGCCGCATGATCCCAGGGCAGCGTGCGCGCGAAGACGGACACATCATTCTGTCCCAGCGCCAGCCGCGGATATTGTTCCGCCGCGCAGCGGGGAATGTCGACCAGCGTGAACCGGGAATGCGCCCGTTCCTCTATCCGGCCGCGTTCCTCATCCGAGATGAAATAGATCGACACGGCCGCGACCGGCAGCGGTTCGCCGCTTTCCCGCGCGAATGTCCGCTCTCCGTCGATGAAGGCACCGGCGCCCTGCATCGCGTGGCACAGCCGTCCGGTGAGGGGATCGAGTATCCATCCCGCCAATGTCGCGCCGCCATCCGCCAGGGCGATCATGATCCCGAAGGGCGGATGCCCGGCGGCGAAATTGCCGGTGCCGTCGATCGGGTCGATGATCCAGTTCAGCCCCTCACCGACCCGATCGAGTATCGCCGGGTCGGCCGCGCACGCTTCTTCGCCGACGATCCCCGCATCGGGCAGGATCGCCGCCAGCCCGTCGGCCAGGCGCAACTCGCTTTCCTTGTCGGCGATGGTGACAAAATCATCGGCGGCCTTCTCGCTGATGTCGGCGGCGCGCAGGTTGCGGTAGCGCGGCATGACCACGTCGCGCGCCACGGTCCGCATCAACGGCTCCACGGCCTGATGCAAGGCCGCCGTCAACTGCGGTAATCGGCGTTGATGGAGATATAGCCATGGGTGAGGTCGCACGTCCACACGGTCGCCCGCCCGTCGCCCAGCCCCAGGTCAACGCCGACCGATATATCCTGCCCCTTGAGGTGGGCGGCGACCGGCGCCTCGTCATAGCCTTCGACGGCCAGTCCGTCGCGCGCCACCTGCGTCGCGCCGAACCGGATGGACAGGTTATCACGCTCGGCCGGTTCGCCGGCCTTGCCGACCGCCATGACGATGCGACCCCAATTGGCGTCCTCACCCGCGATGGCCGTTTTCACCAGCGGCGAATTGGCGATCGACAGGGCGATGCGGTGCGCGCTGTCGTCGTCGACCGCTCCTTCGACGGCGATCTCGATGAACTTCGACGCGCCTTCGCCATCGCGCACGACCAGATGGGCAAGCTGGCGGCACAGGTCCGACAACGCCGCCTGAAATGCGTCAGCGCCCGCGTCATCGGGCGTGGCGAGCGGGGCGTTGCCCGCGGCACCCGTGGCGAAGGCCAGCACCGTGTCGCTGGTCGACATGTCGCTGTCTACGGTGATGCAGGAAAATGTCCGCCGGTTGGCGGTGGCCAGCATCTGCTGTAACAACGACGCCTCTATGGCCGCGTCGGTGAAGATATAGCCCAGCATCGTCGCCATGTCCGGCGCGATCATGCCCGACCCCTTGATGATGCCGACCAGTTCGATCCGCTTGCCCCCGATCATGGCGGCGGCATGCGCGCCCTTGGCATAGGTGTCGGTGGTGCCGATCGAGGTCGCGGCCTCCTCCCACCCGCACGGCGGCGCGGCGAAGGCGG